>JAFVSL010000008.1 GCA_017503725.1 Alphaproteobacteria bacterium
AACAGCTCCCCGACTTATTAAGTCAGGGATAAATCACGACACAAAACCACAGGAATGACATCGGATGACGATGCCGTCAGTAATTTTGCACCGAATACGCTGGGCTTGAGATAGCCCCGAACCCATATCCCTATGGATTCATTTCATAGTCTATCACTAAAAATCAAAAATCTCAATTAGATATTAAAATGATGCATTTTGTATTTGGTATGATTAAGTATGGGTAAAAACTTTACATAGAAAAATGGTTAAAAAATGGTGGAAATGTGGGGTGTGCAGCGGTTTTTATGTTTAATGATTTTGTATTTAATCTGATTAAGACTTTTGGATTGTTTTACATATTCTAGACATCAACTATTACAAGACAAAAGAAAGTGGCGGATTTCTGCGTAGTTCAAATGGAAAAATACTGTGTGGGCTGAAATATCATAATCCTTTGGTCGGGGGTCCGAATCCCTCCGCTGCTACCAGAATAAACAAACGACCCGATGGGTCGTTTTTTTATTCTGTGCGTCGGGGTGGTGAAGGACACCCAGATGGGGGTCCGACCCGCAGGCAAAAGGCATACGGGCGTATGCCGATCCCCCGAAGTTTTAACGAAGGGGGATTTGCCCAGGGGAATGAAGCGCAGCGGAATCAATCCCTCCGCTGTAATACAAATACAATTAAAAATCACCGCCCGAATAGGCGGTGGGGATTATCGTGTGTTTTGCCTATCCTTGTTAAGGTATTCATGCATCTTGGTGGCGCATTTGCCACGGCAATCGTTTGCAAAAATATGATTTATTGTTGGATATTTATCATCACCACAACTGGGATGCGGATGCACTTGACAGCCCAGATAGCACCGCAGTTCGCACCCGTCACAATGTACAGGTGTCTGTAATGGATTTTGTTCCTGATAATGTTTCAAGCCGAGATTAAAGCATTGGACCGCTTGGGGGAATTTTTGAGATTGGGTTTCTCGCATTTTCATAGACTCACCAGACAGGGTCCGCATTTTATAATGCCCGACCAACGATTGCACCGCATGACGGAATACCATATCTTGTTCTGGGGAAAAACGGATAATGGGAATTCCCCTATATGGTTGCATTTCATATGGATTCCAAATATATACTGTGCCGTTTTGATAGCAATAATAATTTCGTTCAAATTTATAGAACCTGTAATGATAGGGCATCCCTGGGGCAAACGAGGTGCCTTGTCCGAATCTGATCAATGCGTCTGGGGTCAAAGAAGCACGCCATCCATATACATTTATATCACGTGCAGTACGATACAGTTCATGTAAAAAATAGTCCGCATTCGTTTCACGCATTGTGGTGGGTGATAATTTATCAATGTCTTGTGGTGACATACTTTCCCAAGGATGCTGTGTCATTTTATATCCTGTTATCGTTGTTTATAGTTATCGCAAAGACGAGCAATTTTGCGCGCCACGTCCAGCATGTAAATCCTTTGGTCAAAGGGGTGTTCAATACCGTTGATTGACAACCATGTTTTGCTTTTGACAGTTGTTTGGGTGTTGTCATTTTCATCTTGGAATGAAGTGATCACGGCTCTGCCAATTACTGGAAAATAATACTCTTCTTCCTTAAGTGTGAAATCTAGATAGCAATGTTTTTTACAACCATCGCAATGTAAAATATTTGTTTTCTTTTCTTGTGTAAATGACATTTTGCGTTCCTTTATTTTGTCTTGTGATAATGCGGACAGTGTCTTGCGGCAAGGCGTGCCTGATGTGTTGCCCGCTCTAATGCAGCCTCTAATGCGCCTTGGGGCAGTGGTGTAAAAACCATACTATCATCACTATCCCAACTATAATTTTTAAGTTGTATTCCTGCATCACATTCTTTGCCGAATTCATCAATGTATTTATTTATAGCCATATCGCCAATCATGGGATGTATGTAATAAGTAGCATAAATTGAACCACTTGTGTGCACGTTTGCCCATAGTTCGCAATTCTTTTCACATCCATCACAATAATACCTGGCTTCTTGTTCAGATGACATTTTAAGTACCTTTTTAATATTTTACACAAGATTTATAGCATAAAATCGCGGGTTTGCAAGCGTAACGCAGCGAAACCGTTGCGATTTGGAAAGGGGCCCATCGCGGCACATTTATGTGACGGATGGGAATATACAATCCCTCGGGCAGCTACCAAGATTCAAACCGCCAGATTAGGCGGTATTTTTATAGTTATTTCTGTTTTGTATATGATGGGCAATGTTTTCTTGCTAATTCATGTGCTTGGGCAATCAACATAGGTATATAAATTTGACGTGTAAAATCACTGTCAATTTTTATCTCCATTGTTGCCAACAATGGGTTTAACTTTGCATATGTTCCTGCTGGTCTGCCACAGTTATGATAACGTGTAATTATCTTTATCTCGCATTTACTTTCACATCCATCACAATAATACCTGGCTTCTTGTTCAGATGACATTTGTGTTCCCTTTTATTTTCACACAAGAAGCATATAATAAAATATTTTTTTGTCAAACATTATATCATAAAAACTTACCCTTCACACTCTTGCACGGTTGACTTTTTTTTAGATATTCTCTAATATGTACACGACATATGCGAAAGGGGATTTTTATGCGTAAATTGTTTGCGACTTTACTTGCATTTTTACCGTTTGGGGCATTGGCAAATCCGGCGTGTCCCGTATGCACAATTGCGGTTGGTGCGGGATTGGATATTGCACGTCGCCTGGGGGTTCCGGACAGTATTGTTGGCCTGTGGGCGGGGGCGCTGTTGACGCTGTTGGGGTATTGGATGCTGAAATGGATGGATAAAAAGAATTGGCATTTCCGTGGTCGTGACACGATTGTAATCTTGTTATCTGTGGCAATGATTGGTTTTGTGTATATGGGCGCGGTGGAATATGCACCAACATCGATTTGCGGAATGTTTACAATGGATCCGGTTTTGTTTGGTACAATCTGTGGTGCATTGATATTTATCGGTACCGGAAAATTGTATCAATGGATGAAGAATAAAAACGGTGGTCACGCACACTTTCCGTTTGAAAAGGTGGTGTTGCCGATTGTCGCACTGGCCATTGCAAGTTGGTTGATGATGATTTGTTTCTAAGTTAAGGGGAAAATAATGAAAAAGATAGAATCTGTTCAAGAATTTGTTGAAAAATTGGATGCTGCGAAAAAAGTTAATCCAAAAGATTTATCGTCTGACCAAGATTTGACTATTGGCATTATGAACCTGATTTCAATCGAAGAACATTTGATGTTTTCAGGCGCAAAAACCGGTAAACACGAATACTATGATTTAATTAACCAGGTGCGTGAAATGCGTAAAAACGCAATGCTGAAAATTATTCCCGCGTACGAGGGCGAGGTATGGTGCATTTCAAAGCATTTATTAGCCGCCGCAATGCGTGTGTTCGAGGTTGGAACCAAGGCACTGGCCGCGGGTGACAAACAAACCGCATATGATTTATTTGATCAGTCTTATGGACTGTACTGTATGTTCTGGGGGCTGAATATGGGTATGCTTAGTGGCGAGGCACCAAAATCCAAACCAGTCGCCACGCCAAAGGCAAAAGCAAAATCAGAACCAGCAACCGTCGAAGCGGTCGCACCAAAATCCGGCGGAATGGGTAAATTAAAGGCCTGGGTTAAAAATGCGGTTAATTGCTGTATAGAATAAAAAGATCCCCAAATGTCCACCCACGCAAACTAATGTTTGCGCGGGGGCCAGATGGGGGATTTTTTTTGATAGGGAATTCATACCTGTGGGAATAAGGGTAAAAATAAATATAATTTATCCCCAGGGAGAATTTTTACATGCACGATTATATTAACAATCTGTCTTATTCGTTGCGATTGACACAATATCAAACGCAAGTGTTATCTAAAAATATTAATGAGTATAATATGGGACGCGTAATAAAAAGGGGTGGCGTGATTTATGTGCCATATATGTCCCGCGGATTTATCGATAGAATTATTAGATTATTTTACGGTGTGCGCGCAGACCTAATTGGGCAAAACAAAATCCTGGTAAAAAACAAGCGCAATATCAAATTTTGTAAAAATGGATTTTACTGTATTAAAATTGGACGCTTTGTATATTATGCAGATGCAATGGGGCGCGGCATTTCACGTGATGCGTTTTTGCGCGGAATTGCAGACTAGAATTTATTGTGCGTCTTGATAAATTCGCGCAGATAGTCACCATCAAAATTTATCAAAATTTCAGACAATGAATAACGACGTGTGCCATCGGGCATAATGTCTAGTTGGATTGTGGTTGCCGATGGGGATGTGCCACGCATTGTTAAATCCAATGTCGTGTACATTTCGCCATTTTCTAGTTCGATTATTCCAATACCGTCAACGTGTCGCATTGATATAGACAATGGTTTAGTGGTGATAAAGTTTCCGTTTTCATATTCGCCAACAATATGCATATTTTTTAACTTGGTTTCGCCACCGTTTAATGCACGCGACAGGGCAAATTCCATATTTAATTTGTTTAGGTTCTTAGCAGCCGCGTAAAAATCATCCAATCCCAACCCGACAATCGTTCCGCCATCGAACGACAAATCCATTTCCCCCGCCATATTGTACCAGATGTCGTGTGCAATTTGACCAGATGTTTTCATATGAATTTCGGCCGTTATCATTGTATCGCGCAGGTTTAATGGCATATTTTTACTAAGCAATTCGCCATTGATTACAAATTTATTCATTTGCGCAAATATGTCGTAATTTGTTTTATCTTTTTCAATGGTTACAAGTACGTTGCCACGCGCATTATCTGTGATTGAAAATACCATTGCATTATTTCTTAGCGAATATACAAAGTTTGCATATTCAATATTGTCGTAAATAATTTTATCCGCAGACAAGGATATATTTGCATTAACATCAAATGGAATTAAAATCGGTGTGTTTGTTAAAAATTCTAATTCGTCATAGCGCGCAATAAAATCATCTGATATAAATTTATCCAGATTTAATAAATCTGTGTGTATGGTTATATTGTTTCCATTGACAGAACCTGAAAATATTGTTCCTGATAAATCCAGGCTAAAATCTGAAATTTTTCCATCATCATATATGCCCGATATTGTGTAAGGCATATCGTTAACCGCGCGTAAGTCCAGATGTGGCACCCACGTATGTGCCGATGTACCGGTCAGCATAAATTTTTTACCATCCATCTGAATTTGCCATTTTTTGTTATGCGGGGTAAAATTCATAACATTTCCGAACCACGTAAAATCACCAACATCACGATTCATAAAATCTGGTAAAAATGGCAGGGTTACATTTGCCCATTGCAAGGTCTTGTTTTTTGCAAATTTAAATTCGGGTTCTATTTTTTGGGGTGTTATATGATATGTGCCGGCAACATCTGTAAAATCAAAGTTGATTTTTCCGTGTGTCCCCAGTCTTTTTATACGTTCACTGAATATGCCAGATTTTGGCATTTTTTTATCCGATTTAATTGTCATATCAAACGAATTGTTATTTACAGAAACGTCACCCGTTATGTCACCGTATGAATATGGGGCGCACTTCCAATTATTTGGTGTACCGGAAAACAGGCACGTTGAATCCATTCCATCAAATGGCATTGTAACCAAGACATCGTGTGCCCCAGATGAATCAATATGGCCACCGGTTATCGCAATATCGTCCGCGACAATGTTTGTTATTTGGATTGAATTATTTGCGGCAATTATGTTTATGCGAATATGCTTGAACGTATGATTCATAAATTTTAAGTCACCATAAAAATCCAGGTCGTATTGCGTATTTGTCAGCGCATCCCCAAAATCCAGAATATTTGTAAAATCATAGTTAATATTATCTGATTTTAATTGAATGAATTTTATCCCGTTTGGCTTTGTTTCGATGTTACCTGTTAAATTGCCCGCACGAATATTGGTATACTTAAATCCATTACCACCATCCCATTCAAAGTTTAATGTAACATCGGCATCAATTGGTAATTTGGGTTGTTCGATGTTCAGCCAACTGTTTAAATCATCTGTTCTAAAAGACATATGACCGCGCATTGTGCCATTGTCAAAGAATTGCCCAACAATATCCAAGTCGTTATTTTTATTTGTTATGTGAAATGTGTTACCGGAAAATTCAACGTCATATTTATGATTTTTTGTTCGGATAATTCCGTTGAATTTATTGTCCTGCATTTTTGCACTTATTATATGAAAATCACGACCCATAAAGTGTATGTCTGAATCAAAAATGTTTACGGTGTGATTAAAGTTCGCCGGGGCCAATTGTGGGATATTTATATCCGCATCGTATACGGTAACAGACGGTTTAATCTCAGGATTGTTCAGGTTGAACAAACTGCTGAATGGGATTGATATCATAACGGATCCGATTTGTGCCGTGGGCACGCGTACATCGTGGGCAACAATTTTTGCACCGGACAACAAACTAAAATGTATATCACCGTTTAGTTTTGCATCGACATTCGTCTGGGTTGCGATTGCCTGTTCTATCATAGGTTTGAATTTATTCAATGTTATCATTGATGGCGCAATGATAAAGGTCAGTACAACAACGGCGATTATTGATACAATCGACCAAATAATTCTGCGTTTATATCTGGGTTTTAATGCCATTCTCTCGTCCCTTGTATTTTAATTATAATGAATTATACTAAGTGTTGTGAACAAAAAAATATTTAATCTTGAAAGTAATTACAAACCAATGGGCGATCAACCGACCGCCATATCTGAATTGGTATCTGGCGTCAATGATGGTCGCCGGTCCCAGGTATTATTGGGTGTAACCGGTTCGGGCAAGACGTTCACAATGGCAAACATTATTGCACAATTAGGCCGTCCCGCATTGATTATGGCGCCGAACAAGATTCTGGCGGCGCAATTATATACGGAAATGCGGGCGTTCTTTCCAAATAATCACGTGGAATATTTTGTGTCGTATTATGATTATTATCAGCCCGAGGCATATATGCCCACAACCGATACCTATATCGACAAAGACGCATCGATAAATGAACAACTGGACCGTATGCGACACAGTGCAACCCGCGCAATGCTAGAAGAACGCGATGTTATCGTTGTATCCAGTGTGTCATCTATCTATGGTATGGGGTCGCCGGAACAGTATGCGGGAATGCGATTGGTCTTGCGTGTGGGGGATAATATTTCGATGCGAGATACTATGCGTGCATTGGTTGATATTCAATATAAACGCAATGATATGTCGTTTGAACGTGGCGAATTTCGTGTGCGTGGCGATACACTGGATTTGTTCCCATCCCACGCCCAAGACAGGGCCTGGAAAATATCTTTCTTTGGTGATGAAATCGAAGAAATTTGGGAATTTGATACATTAACCGGGGCGAAATTACAAAGACTGGACCGGATTGCAATTTATCCAAATACGCACTATGCAACACCAATGCCCAGTGTTTTACAAGCAATTGGCGAAATAAAAAAAGATTTAAAAGAACGCCTGGAATACTTTCATGAAAATATGAAGTACATAGAGGAACAACGTCTGCGGGAACGTGTGAATTTTGATATAGAAATGATGGAAAATACCGGCACGTGTCGCGGGGTTGAAAATTATTCACGCTATTTATCCGGGCGGGCGCCGGGGATGCCACCACCGACGTTGTTTGAATATTTGCCACGTGACGCGGTCTTGTTTATTGATGAAAGTCACGTAACCGTTCCGCAAATTGGCGCTATGAGCCGTGGCGACCGCGCACGCAAGGAAACACTGTCACAATATGGTTTCAGGTTGCCGGCCTGTATTGATAATCGTCCGCTAACGTTTGATGAATGGGATGCGTTGCGACCGCAAACAATCTTTGTTTCGGCAACGCCGGGTACGTGGGAATTGGAACAATCGGGCGGCATTGTTTCCGAACAGGTTATAAGACCAACGGGACTGTTGGATCCGGTGTGTGACGTGCGCCCAACCGCGCACCAGGTGGATGATTTATTAGACCAGATTAAAAAGACGTCTGGGCGCGTGTTGGTGACAACACTTACCAAAAAAATGGCGGAACAGTTAACAGATTATCTGAATGAAAATGGGGTTCGGGCCAAATATCTGCACAGCGATATTGAAACACTGGAACGTATTGAATTATTGCGTGATTTGCGTTTGGGAAAATTTGATGTGTTGGTTGGAATTAACCTGTTGCGCGAGGGCTTAGATGTCCCCGAATGTGAATTGGTTGCAATTATGGATGCGGATAAAGAAGGGTTCTTGCGCTCAACTCGTTCATTGATTCAAACGATTGGTCGTGCGGCCCGTAATGCAAATGGTTTGGTTGTTTTGTATGCTGATAAAATTACGGATTCTATGCGTGCGGCATTGGATGAAACGGCACGACGCCGTGAAAAGCAAATGGCGTATAACACCGAACACGGAATTGTGCCACAAACGGTAACCAAGGCGGTCTTTGCCCAGGTTGGTGATAAACAGGAAAAGACTGACAAGGCACGGCGATTTGTGTATGATAAATCGGGTGGGATTATGGACGCGGAATCGTTGCGCAAGGAAATTGCAAAACTGACCAAGAAAATGCGCAGTGCGGCAGAAGATTTGGAATTTGAATTGGCGGCCGAAATCCGTGATCAGATTCATAAACTCGAAGATGATTTATTGTTGGTGGAGTAAGGTATGAAAGAATATATTTTAAACAATGTTGATGAAATGCGTTGTTGGGCGCGTGATTTTGCAAAGACATTATCTGCGCCGTGTGTTGTTGCGTTGCACGGTGACCTGGGGATGGGAAAATCGGAAATTGCACGTGCGATAATTCAAACCTTGCGTGGGGCGGATACCGTTGTCCCCAGTCCGACATTTACAATTGTGCAAAATTATGATGGAATTTCGCACTTTGATTTATATCGTGTCGAAGATGCGTCTGAATTGGTTGAAATCGGATTATTGCACGCGATTGAAAATGACATTACGTTAATTGAATGGCCACAAATTGCAACGCATATGTTGCCGAAAAATACAATCAATGTTTATATTACACAAAATGGTGATGGGCGAAAAATTGTCACTGAATAAATACCTGTGAAAAGGTGCCTGTGGCATAACGTTTGTGAATTGGTAAAATATTTATTGCGGATACAGATGTATGATTTTCTGATGTCCCGAACCCACATCCCTAAAAAAATCCCCGTTTGGGGATTTTTTTATTTAATCGGTGGAAAGCAATCACCGCCGGATTTGGGACAGCACGCAAACACGGTGTTACCCATATCTTTGAATACCTCGTCGCCACAACAACCGAATTTATTTGGGGTGGTGCCGTCGGCACACAGGCCCGCTTCAATGTTTTCTTTGATTTGTTCGTCTGATAATTCGGGTTCAGGGGTGGGCTCTGTTTCCGTTATTGTTTCATCAGATACAGATACAACAATTGGTGGAAAACAATCGCCACCAGATTTTGGACAGCAATTAAATCCCAGGTCCCCCATATCTGTATATATTTCATCCGGGCAACAACCATTTTCATCAGGCGTATCACATATCGTATCTGTTGGTTCGGGTACGATATCTTCGCTTTGTGAAATGATGTCGGGGGTGATGTTTGTGCGCTGTCTGGTTGTGGTGGCCGTACTGCGCAAGCCGGCACGTTTCTGACATAAACTGCGCTGTTGTTGTTTTAGTTTTGTTAATGCGTCAATTGTGTCGGTGTCTGGTTCGATTATCGCGGACAGTTCCGCAATTTCAGACGCGATTTGGTCACAAGATTTGCGTTCGGCAACGTTTGATGTTGTGGCGATTTCCGCCGCAAATGCCGCGGTCGCAAAGCCCGCAACCATCGATGTAATGGCCAGTTTATATATTTTCATTTATTGCTCGTTAATAATTTGTTCAACCGCCAAGATAAAGTCAATTGTTGGGTTGGTTAATTTTTTTGCCGTTTCAAAAATTTCTTCGGCGGCGGCTTGCATATTTAAACGTTTGTATGTTTCGACAACCTCTATGGTGTCTGTTTGTGAAAATTCATCATCTTGCAAGGCGCGTGCAATCGCTAATTCTTGTTTGGCCAGGTCGTGGTATTTTTGCGCGTTTTCGGCACAGCCGCGTTCAGATAAATTTGCATAGATTTTTGCACGGTTGATGCGATCGTATGATGATGCAAATTCATCACCCTTTGGCAGGCGTACAAGCAAGGATTCTTCTATCAATGTGCAGGTTTGTTTGCCCGAATCCACAGTGGCGGTTTCGGCCGGTGCCGGATTTTCAGATGCGTGCGCAACATTTTTGCCATAATTTGGATTGTTGTTCAGGCCCATTCCGACCATAACACCACAAATAAATAATGCCGCAAATGCCATAATGCCCCAGAAACGCTGGGCCGGGGTGTGGGTTATACAATATTGTGTTTTCTTGGTTGCTTTTGGTTGTTTTTTCATTGCTCTCTCCGTTTTTATTTATTGTCTGTATTATGCCACAATTCCATCACGAATTGTAATAATTTTATCGGCACGTTGCGCCAGGGTCATATCGTGGGTCACGAATAACATTGCCATTTTGTTTTTGCGAACCAAATCCAGCAACAGGTCAAACACAGTCATTGCGTGATTTGGGTCCAAGTTTCCAGTCGGTTCGTCTGCAAGCAAGATATCAGGATTATTTGCCAACGCGCGTGCGACGGCGGTGCGCTGTTGTTCGCCACCAGACATTTGCCCAGGCAAGTGATTTGCACGATGCGCAACATTTGCCGCGCGTAATAATTTCAATGCGCGTGCACGTGCATCAATTTCAGGAACGTCATTTGCCAGCATTGGCAACATCACGTTTTCAAGTGCCGTAAAATCAGACAACAGATTGTGTTTCTGGTATACAAAGCCGATTTTTTTGCGACGAATTTGTGTGCGCATATCTTCGTCCATTTTCTGGACAGATGCGCCGTTAATCATAATGCTGCCCGATGTTGGTCGATCCAGCAGGCCCACACATTGCAGTAATGTTGATTTGCCAGAACCGGACGTGCCAACCAATGCGATAATTTCACCACGATGCAGGTCAAATCCACCACCACGCAAAATGTGCAGGGGTTGTCCGCCCTCTATGAATGTTTTTTTTATATCGCGCACCGACATAACAATGTCGCCCGTTTGAATTTTTGATAAAGAATTTAATATACTGCTCATTTATTCGTGTCCGTTGTGTTGATGAATAATTTGTGTTTGTTGGGATTGCTGAAATGATGTGCGTATGTTTTGTATTGTTTCTGGTGACATACGCCAACCGATTTTCAGGCCCAAATCCTGGGCAAGCAGGTCTTGTTTTTTTGCTTCTTCTTTGTTTTGTTGATAGTCAAGATTCTTTTTCTGTAAATCGCAGAAGTATTTTATGTCTTCTGGGGCAAAGCCATATATGACACCAGATAGAAATTCTATGTTATTTGGTACGTCTAGATTACGTAATTCTGGGTTTAATTCACGGATTTTTTTGCATTCTAGATCAATTTTTCTGTTTGAATCTGTGGCTAAATCTACAAAGTATTTATCAAGTTCTGCTTTTTCTTCGGCAGATAATTTCATAAAATCTTGTTTGTATTGTTCGCTGTTTGCAAGACATTTGGCAAGGTTTTCTGCGTCGCCTGGTTTATAACGACTGAATTTTTCTAGTGGATTTTTAATTTGTAAATAATCAGGTGCAGAAATTCCATTTGGTAATTTGTATTCATAGAATAATGGTTTTTGTAAAACAATTCCACGTTGCTTCAAATTATTTTCTAAATTTTGTGATGACGAATACCATACTTCATTATCTTCATCAAGTTTCAGAATTGTTTTATATTGAGCAATCAAAAATTGGATTTTTTTATTCATTGCGTAATACCTCGACTGGGTCTGTGTTGGCGGCCTTCCATGCAGGGTACAGGGTTGCTAAGAATGATAAAGCGATGGCCAAAACCGCAATGCCCGCAACACTGCTTAATTCAAGTTTTGATGGTAATTCAGACAGGTAATATAATTCGGCCGGAAATAAATCGCGCCCGGTTAACATCTGAACAAACTGACGTATGGGTTCAATATAAATCGCAATCAGTACACCAAATATCGTTCCGAAAAATGTTCCAATTACACCAATCGATGTTCCCGACAGGATGAATATCCGCATCATTGATTTTCGTGAAACACCAAATGTGCGCAAGACCGCAATATCTTTGTTTTTGTCTTTGACCAACATAACCAGGGACGAGATTATATTAAATGCCGCCACAATCACAATCAGCATCAATATCAAAAACATTACATTTGATTCAACCTGAAGCGCGCCAACAAACCCGCGATTTAATTCACGCCAATCGCGTACAACAAATCCGTCTGGTAATAATTCCAGTAATGATTTTTGAACGGCGGTGGTGTCTTCGGGATTTTCCAGAAACAGGTCAATATGCGTCACCGCGTTACCAATGTTTAAATATTTTTGTGCCGTTTCCAATGGCATAAATATGTATCCTGAATCATATTCGTACATCCCCATAAAGAAAGACGACATTACTGGATATGACATAATGCGTGGCATAGAACCAAACGGTGTTGGTGTTGCGGCGTTGGCCGACACCAATGAAATATTGTCACCTATTGTCACCCGCAGGGCACGTGTAAGTGATGCACCCGCCACCAGTTCGCCGTCACGAATCCCGTCCAGTGGTTTGCCGTAAATACGTGTGCCAGAATTTGTTTTTTTCTGTAAATCACTCATACGAATGCCGCGTATCATTGCGCCGGTGTTGTTGCCGCCGGCGGTGGCCATAACCTGGCCCTCGGCAATGGGAACAATAGCGGTGGCGTGGGTTGAAACAATCTTGTTCTGTTTCATTTTATCAATCAGGAAATCAAAATCTGATATTGCGCCATCTTGGTGATAGACCACAACGTGGCCGTTCATACCGATAATGCGTCCCAATAATGTGTCGTGAAATCCGCCCATAACAGACATCACAACAATCAATGTGGCAACCCCCAACATAATCCCAATAAGTGATACCCATGAAATTACAGAACCAAAACCACGACGTTTCGCGCCAAGATATCTGAATGCTATTTTTCGTTCCAGTTTTGAAAACATTTTTGTTTAATTCCTTTATTCACTTAGAAATGCACGCAATGCATCACCCGCCAATGGTGTCAATGCGTTGTCTGGGATTGTTGCCGGATCAACAATTGAAATCAAACGCGGCGACATAAATACAACCAATTCTGCAAATGGGCTGATTAAGGTTTCCGGTGTTGTAACAAACGAATGTGTTGGAATGCCAACAATTACATAGTTGTCACCAACGCTGGATGGAATGGTGAACGATGATAATTCGCCATTACTGGTGCGCAGAACAATTTTTGCATCGATTTTATCGCGCCCCGCGTAATCACCATAGGTTGCCGTTGCACCAATTACCAGGTCTGTTTCAAGGCGTTCTTCTTTGCTGCACTGGCCGATATCAAAGCGTGATTGCCAACCGTTCGGGATTACAAATTGACCCTGGGATATTAAAACAACATTTGCCTGTTGTGACAGGAATTCTTGCAAGGTTTTTGTGTTGATTTCAGAACTGGTGACAAGTGCGCGTCCAACAACGCCCGGTATCGACATTTTGATATTCTTGTCGCCAAATGCCGGTAACATATTCATCCAGATGATTGGGTTGTCTGTGCGTGGGTATACACGATAAACATCAATATCCCAGCCAATCATATATTTCTTGGATGCGATGTCGGATATGATTTTTGCAACCTCGCGCTCGGTCTGGTAATTGCCCTCAAAGGTTACGGTTTTGTCATCCCAGTTGACCAACAGGTTGCGCATATCCGCGCCGTGCATTGCGTCCAGCAGTGCCATAATGATACTCTCGTTCTTTGGCATTTTGACCAGCCATTTTCCACGATGGGTCAGGTGAATTTCACCAACAGTCTCGTCGTATGAATAATACGCGTGGCCCATTTTTGCCATTAGTTCAACCGCGTCTGATAATGCACCCGATGAAATCGTGCCGGTGATGCGTTCAATCATTTCGCCATCTTCGACAACGGAAATGTCGGTGCCGTCCAGCAATTTATCCAAGGCCTGTTTTACGGTTAGTTTTTTAAATTCATAATCTGAAACTTGTAAATCGGGCAGGGGGTCACCCGTTTCCAGACGTACGATTTCAATCTTTTCTTCGGGGACAATGGAAACAATGTTTTGATTGTTCCAGTCGACATTGCAACGCTTGGGTAAATCAATCGAAAAACGTCGCGCCGTGTCGGTGGTCAGTGCCGCCTTTTTCGGGAAAATTGGAACCGAATTTTCATCAATAACCAATGTATCAACAACAGTTATATTATCATATTGTGGTTGTTGAAGGGCCTGTTGATTCTGTTTGGCGCACCCAGACATCAATACCAGTCCAGATATTGCAATTGAAAAATATGTTAAATATTTGTTAATGATTTTCATAATGTCCCCTTTTCCCACATTAGATGTTCATAAGTTTTTCAAATTCTGCCAGTGTCATTTCGTGAATTGGTTTCTGGGTCGGCGTGGCCAGGTCGCGAACCTGATCAAATTGGGCGCCGAACCGTTCAACCAAAGATACAATTTCAGGTGATATGTTTGGATTGCTTTTAATAAGGCGGCGACCATATTCAACCACAAATTCCAGTACGTCCGCCGCGTAAAAGCGACCAACATAGTTTTCCATTGCAATGCCCCCCTTTTGTACACAGATGGCCGACATAAGCATTGCGGTTTGGTTATAGTAATTTGCAAATTTAATAAAGTTCTGAACGGTCAGTGCCATATATAAATTCCTTTGTCCTTTTATGGTATTATAAAAACTATTGCCCCACAAACGCAAATAAATTATAATACAAATATGAGAATAAAATTCCTGGGGGTTTTGTTGACTGTTATTGCGCTGGGGGGGTGTGCGTCGCCAAACCGGGGCAGTATTGATGATGCAACAATCCTTAACTGGGAAAACGAGGCGGTAACAATGGAACAATTTGTGCGCGATCATCGGTCGTGCCTGGGGATAAATGAGCCGTCTTATCTGCCGCGGTCACGTATTGCAAAATTATTGTCACCAAATCAAAGTGCATTGATGCCGGATTGGGATGGTTTGTGGGTGACGTTTCAATCAAATGAATACAAAGACGTTGGACAGCGGGCATTGTTGTCTGTGCCGCGTAATCAATCGTCAAAGACGGTTGGGGCGTACAGACGGTGTATGTTCCGGCGTGGATATCTGCTGCGCGCAATGTAGTAAAATTACAAGATGTGAGATATAAGACAAGAGACGTGAAATTAAATTTTATGTCTCTTGTTTTTTATGATATAATGTCGGTTATGAAACGTTCAATCTGGTTTTGGGTGTGTTTTGTGGTTGCCATATTTATGGCGATATATTTTGCGACACGAATTATTATGGTTGGTATGGGACGGGGAAAACTGGCCCAGGTGCATAATATTTCTATTGTTACAGATTCACGCGATGCGGATATGGATGCAATGCGCGCGGCCGCGGGTGGATTGGTGCGAAATTCTTATAATGTGGACTTGGATGCGCTGAATGCGCGAATTGGGGCGGTGCCGGGGGTGAAAAAGTCCGCGGTGCGGCGTTTGCCAAATGGAAATTTGGCGGTGCGGGCGGATATGCATCGTGCGGTGGCCCAATGGTCCGATGGGGCAAGTTATTTCCCGCTTTCTGCCGATGGTACGGTGGTAAATAGCCCCAGTGATGTGCGCGATTTAGGGGCGGTGGTGTTTATTGGTACGCTGCCAGATGATATATCAGATATAACGGCGGCCGCACGCAATATGGTGGCGGATGTGGCGTATTTAGAATGGATTGAAAACAGACGCTGGAATCTGGTTACGATGGGTGGAATTACCGTTATGTTGCCGGAAAATAACCCGGTTCAGGCAATAAGTACACTTATATCTTTAAATCAAAATCACGGGATTCTGGGTAAAAAGATTCAGGTTATTGATATGCGTGACGATGCACGTATATTGGTTAAATAGGCGATATGAACAATGAATATGATGGATTCTTGTTTTTTGTGTCTGGATATCGGCACGGCGGGTGTTCGTGGTATTGCGCATCATATTAAATCTGGAAATATTGCCAAGTCTGCGGTCTTTTCTGTGGACAGTTTTGATACTATTTTTGCAATTAAATCGGTTGTGTCGGCGTTGGAAAAGCAAATTGGCAGAAATCTGGATTCGGCATACATTACCGGAAATTTTGGGCCATCGATTTATCAGGCAACGGTTAAAAGTATAACCTGGTCGGGGGAACATAAAATCAATCAATCGGATGTGCGGAACCTTATATCGCAAATTTTGCCACCAAAAGAATTTCATCCAATTCATATTGTGCCGTTGGCGTACAGTCGGCCTGGGGCGCGTGATATGCTGAATCCGGTGGGGTGTGTTGACCGACAACTGGTGGCGTTGTTTGGGGCAATATTTTATAGATTAGACAGGTTGGATAATCTGCATTCGTTAATGCATCACGCATATGTTGAACCGCGTGCGTTCTTTGACCCACAGTTTGTGCAAAATGCCGCGTTTAGAAAGCCAAAACAAAATACTATGTTCATAGATTTTGGGGCGGAATTTACATCTGCGTCAATTTGGACGGATCGGGGACCGGTGTGGCATATCAAGGTTCCGATTGGCGGTACAAAGATAACCAACGACATTGCCGATGCGTTCAATATAGATTTTGAAGAGGCCATACGTATTAAACAGGCGGTCGCAGATTTAATACCAAAGGAAATGGATCGATTTACACCGGCGGATACCGCGTATGGATTTTCACGCGGTGATGTAAATGATATTGTGTTGCCGGTTGTCTTGGATGTGGTTGGTAAAATTCGTGATTCTGGGAATGGGGCATTTGAAAAATATCGGCCGGGTCGTATTGTCTTGACTGGTGGCGGGGCCGAGATGGGTGGTGTACGTGATTTGATTGAAAATACATTTGCCGTCCCGACCGAGGTTATGGGGGGTGATGCAACCGTTCGCGCATTGTCGCAATATGTTTGGAATTTGTTTGCTGGAAAGCGTAATGCTTATTTGGCGCGCCACGCAAAAATTCATTCTTTTATAGAACGCGTCGGTGGGATATTTACCCCGCGCAAGAAAAAGGCTAAACCAAAGTTTATCCCGATTTTACCCAGTACACTGTGCTTTGATATGAAACGGCCCGAAACTTATTCTTTGTTCAAGGCGGGTGGAATATCGATGATTCATGTCGATATTATGGATGGGTTTTATGTGGACAGGGTTGCGGGCGGTATTGATTATATAAAGTTTATAAGAACGCATACGAATGCGCATCTGCACGTGCATTTGATGACGGAAAGTCCCGCCGTCTGGGCCGCCGATGCCGTTGCGGCCGGGGCAGACACCGTGATATTATCAACAAACACATCGGGGGTACGTAATGCGGTGCGTGTGGTAAAAAGCGCCGGAAAACGTGTGGGTATTGCGTTGCATCCGGATTCATCGGTGACGATTTTAAAAGATGTTTTGCGTGACCTGGACGAGGTTATGGTTATGACGGTTGTGCCGGGCGCGGCGGGCCAAGATTTTAGACCAGATTGTCTGCACAAAATTTCGGTGTTGGCGGCGACACGTAAAAAGTATGGATTAAAATTCTTGATATCGGTTGATGGTGGAATAAATGACAAGACGGCACAAATGTGCTGGGGGGCGGGTGCGGATTTGTTGGTCAGTGGTTCTTATTTAGCAAACAGTCCCGATTTCCCATTGGCGGTGCAAAGTTTGTTAAAACACGAATAAATAAACACTTGATTTTATGTCTAGATAATATATAATCGTAAGGCTTTGAATTTGTTGCGGGCATAGTACAAAGGCTAGTATGCAAGCCTTCCAAGCTTGAAATGCGGGTTCGATTCCCGCTGCCCGCACCACACTTCGCCAAGGCTTCGTGTGGCAAAGCCACAAGAGTGTGTGGCGATAAGTTCGGGCGTGCGCCGGAGTTGGAGAGCCGGGGCAGACTGTAAATCTGTTGGCTTAAGCCTGAGCTGGTTCGAATCCAGCCACTCCCACCACTAAGAATAAATGGTCGCTGAAAGGCGGCCATTTATTCTTAGTGTGTTGTGGTTCATGGATTTGTGTTTATAGATTGTTCGTGTTATAATAACTTTGTTTGTAATAATGGATGGGTTATGCAAGAAGTAAAAGAATATTCTGGTAGGGAAAATATATTTTTTGTGATAGTGGCTATAATCGTTGCGTGTTTGGTTAGTATTATTATTTTTCCTTCTGCAAATATATCTTCAGATAAGTCGGATACAGTTGTTGTTGAACATAGGGAATTACCACAGGATGTAGAATTGTTGGAACACGATTGGTGTTATGGGGATTATGGTATAAGGTATGTGTGCGGAACGGTAATAAATAATACAACAAGAGATATGAAGCTAGTAGTAGTTGATGTGAATCTGTATGATGAATCTGGGGTGCAGGTAGATTCAAATAGTGATACTATTACTAATCTTGAAGCGGGGGGAAAATGGAAATTTGAAGTTGGTGCTTATGATAGTAGAATTGTTTCTTATAAAATTAAAGAAGTTGTCCATTATTAGTTTTAAAACATACGTACGATTTCAAGCATTGCCTGGTGTGTGTGATGGGTGTATGTCGGGATATTCGATTGGCGAATGGCATAGGTATAACTGATTGCGGGGATAAAGTTATAAAGGTTTATGTAACTGTTATAAATGCGGGTGTATATTTGATATGTGTTGTCACGTCTGGTGGCGTAATGAAATGTGTTGTCCAGGACAAATGTACCGGTTGTATGGTATGTGTTATGCGAATACATCGCGTTTATATAGAAATTAAATCCATATGGAATCTTGTAAAAATATCCAATCGCAATGCGTCCCGTGTCAAACCCCAGCGCAGAAACGGCCGTGTCATTGTGTGATATGGCCGCGGTAAATGAAATAAAACTGTGATTGGTCAGATAGTATTTTGGATGAACATAGAACGTCCAATCAAACCCAGACAGAATATTGTTTATTTTTTCGTTATGATAATGGCTCTTTTGAATGTCCAGGGCGACGTCTGTAAATAATCTGGATGGAAATTGCAATGTGCCACCAATGCGCGCACCATACGTTGTATTGTAAAGGTGATTGTTATAAAAGCGGGTGCCAAAAGACGGCTGAATAAATATATCCCCGTGGGAAAATATATATCGTGGGCCGATGGCAAAGCGGGCGGAATAATCCGTCGGGATATCGTTTGATGTGTTTAAAATTGCGCCACCAAATGTTGTACGTACCCCAAGGTTTTTATAAATATTGGTATAATAATTTACTGCACCATTTATGTTTAGACCAAATCCAGATGGATTGTATTCCAGTTCTTGGCACAGTGGACCATTAGGTGTTTGCATACATTCGTGACGATTGGATGGGGCGAAATTGATACTGTTGTCGGGGATGGCGCCGATACCAAATTCGGTATCCCATTTTTTAAATCGACGAATATCTGACAGGTGTTTATTTATATCGTCGGGTGCATCGCACTGGGCGGTGGCAAATTCAAAGTTATATTGTGCGGCGGAATATTGGTGTGTATCAAAATATAGTTTTGCTAATTCATATCGTGCATCCACATTGGATGGATTTTTGCGAACCGTGTCGGAAAGGGCGGCAATGTTGTTTGATGCGTATACGTGGCGCGACAATATTACAAAAACACAGAAGATAAAAAAACAAATGCGCATATCCCGGTATATTCTATAATGCGCCGGGATATATCGCAAAAGGATGTTATTCTTCTATTTCAATTTCGTCGATATATTTTCTGTTAACAGATTCTAGTTTTACCGGCGTATATTCCGATATGCGCACGGGGGCGCTTTCATCGGTGGGGACAACGGTTACGACGTTTGTTGGTTGCGGTGCCGGCTCGGCCGTCATATTCGCACCATATGTTTGTGATTTATATTTTTCCATCAGACGTTCTGGGATACGAATATAATCGTTTGGATTTATGCCCCGGGTTTTTAAATTAAATGGTTCGGCGGGGGTAATGCGACGCGGTTCAATATTATATATTGGGCGAATGAAATTTGTTGGTGCGGTTTTTATGTCTGTGGTTGTGCCGTCGCCATTTAATTTTACAATACGCAGTGCGCGTTCATTATCGCCGTTTGGTTTAAGGCGAAACAGGCCGTCTGTGCCGATATAACCACTGGGGTCCAGTAGGTATGCGGCATCACTTTTGTCGGATTTTAGCATGCCGATTGCCATATTGGTTGCATCATATCCAAACGTTGCCAGGCGCGATGGTGCGTTTCCAGTCACACTGGTATATGTTGTGGAAAATGTTTCACTTGTTGTGGGCAGGCTGGCATATTTTGCCCCAGTCAGGGTCAGATCGCCTGCAATATCCGTACCATCCCACATTGCGGTACCATAATGTGCCGCGTCGCGTGATGATACGCCATAGTATCGCATAAACGATGCCAGTTTTTTTGTATCGTCTGCGTTGCCCAGGAATAATATCGCATCATATGGTACGGGACCCAATGTGTCGGTGCGGGAAATCTTTTCCAGTTGCATATTCAGATTGGAATATTCCAGTGCGGTTAAGCGTTCGTTACTTAAAATATCAGACAAAATTTCGCGGGCGCGTGTGTTTGCCGCCGCGCGTGCCGTGTTCATAGACGCGGCCTTGGATGTGTCTTTGATTGAATTTGCGTTGCCTTCGTCGTAATAGAACAGGCCACCCACTGGCACATTATAAATGTCCGCCGCATTTGTGGCCGCGGCCGCCATCAGTTTTCCAGACGTTGTGTTTGGTGACAGAATGATAAATGATTTTACGCCGTCAGCGGACATTTGACTGACAATAGTTTCAACAGAATTTGTTGGCATTAACGCCATTGTCATAACGCCATTGCCAACCGCCGTCGCATCCGATGTAAAGGACAGGGCCGGAATATCTTCAGGCTTTGTGTCACGTAAAATACGTGCGTTTTCGGCAAAAACCGGACCGATTATTATTTCTGGATTCGTGGCCAGGGCGTCTCTGATTGCGGTGGTGGCGTCGCCTGCGGTGTCATAAAATGCCACAGACAGGTTTGGCATATTGTGTTCCAGTGCCGCCGTTGTAATGGATGTTTGAATGCTTTTGCCGATTTGTGAATTCTTTCCAGATGTTGGTAATAATACCGCAATACGATGTGGTGTTGCATCGTCGGGTGCCAATGTACCATATTCATCCATTGGGCGACCGTATTGCATATTTATAGGCTGGCCCACCTGGGTGGTATCATAACCATCAGACCAGGTGCCATCGGGCGCGGTTGTTGCACATCCCGCCAATAATCCAATCAAGCCTAAAAATTTTAAAAATTTGTTCATATACATTGAAAAATCCATTTTATTTTGTATCATTTTACTATAAAAGGATTTTGAATGCAATCAGGGCTTTATATTGTCGGAACACCAATTGGAAATTTGTCTGATATGTCGCCACGCGCGATAGAGGTTTTACAAAACGTCGATTTAATCGCGGCCGAAGATACGCGGGTGTTTGGAAAACTGGCCACGCGGTTCGATATAAAGACAAAGCGGGTTTCGTGTCACGAACATAATGAACGTGATGTTATCGATGGACTGATTGAAAAAATTCAAATGGGACAATCGGTGGCGGTTGTGACTGATGCGGGTATGCCGGGGGTAAGTGACCCGGGATTTCGTATTGTGCGTGCGGCACGTGCGGCGGGCGTAGATGTGTTTGTTGTGCCGGGTCCAACGGCGGTGATAAGTGCGCTGGTATTATCTGGATTTCCAACCGATCGATTTACGTTCTGTGGCTTTTTTGATGACAAGAAATTGCGTGATGATAATAAAATTCGTCATACCATTGTGTACTATGAAAGTCCAAACCGCATTATGAAAACAATCGCGGAATTTGCACGTGTTATGCCCGAACGTCAAATTGCGATTGTGCGCGAAATTACAAAAATTCACGAAGAGACCATTATCGGATATCCCGCAGATTTATTGCGTATAGAGCCACCACGTGGTGAAATTGTTATTGTGGTTGGACCGGCGCCCGATAAAAAAATGACAGATGATGAAATATCAGAAATTGTCAATGATATTGTGGGGGGACGCACAAAAAATGCGGCGGCAGAATTGGCCGCACGCAGTGGGATTTCAAAGAAAGAGGCTTATAAGCGATTGTTAAATCAGGGGGGTGAAGATGATTAAATTTGTTGGCAGTTTTGAAACGGTCAAATCCCTGCCGCGGACGCAATTTGCCGAATATGCGTTCATTGGGCGCAGTAATGTTGGTAAATCATCCCTGGTTAATGCGGTTGTTGGGGCGCCCATTGCGCGTACGTCAAACACCCCGGGGCGCACGCAAAGTATCAATATGTTTAATATCGATGACCGGGTTATGATTGTTGATTTGCCGGGTTATGGGTATGCGCGCGTGTCACGGGCGGATGCAATGCGATGGCTGCAAAGGTTGGAAGAATATCTGTTAAATCGGCGGCAATTAAAACGCCTGTTTATACTGATTGATTCGCGAATTGGGGTGCGGGATTCTGATTTGGATTTAATGGATTTTTGTGATGCAAATGCAATCCCGTATCAAATCGTTTACACAAAAAAAGATAAAAAAGTACGCGAAGCAAAGCAAACACAAATCAAGCATACAGAACACGGTGCAATGGTGCCGGAAATCTTGGAAACATCGGCGGAAAAAAAGACGGGTTTAGAACCAATAAGGGCAATACTTGGGATTAAATAAAAATATCTTTTGTGCGACAAATCCGGCAAAAATGATTGATGCATTATTTCAGGTTATGGATGCATCGGGGGTGGGGTTGCGCGATATGCTGATATTTTTGCCCAGTCGTCGCGCCGTTCGTACGGTAGAGATGGCATTGGTAAAACGCGCGGGGACGGCGGTTTTGTTGCCGCATTTGGTCGCCCTGGGCGAAGGGGTGGATGAAGCCGAATATGCGGATGAATCAGATACCCCAGACGTTATTTCAAATATGGAACGTGTTGTTGTGGCGGCGCATTTGTTGACGGCAGATACCAAGATACACAACCTGGCGACGGCATTGCCGATTGCGCGCGATTTGGTGCGTATGTGTGACTATCTTGAAAACGAAGGGATAGATGTCGCAGATATAGATTGGGCATCTTTGGTAGATGAAAAATATGCCACGCATTTTATGGACAAGGCACAAATGCTGAATATTATGTCGCGGGTGATGACTGAATTTGGGGCGGGGCGTGTGACACAGACACAACAAAGAAACAGTGATATTCGTGCCTGGATAAATGTTTTAGATAAATATAAATTGGTTATTGTGTGTGGTTCCACCGCCAGTGTCCCACCAACCGCAGATTTAATGGCGGCGGTGGCCCGGTTGCCATATGGGCGAATTATATTGTCTGGGAAAATTGATGGGCGGGTTGATGATTTTGCGCTGGATACAAATCCATATAATTCAGAATATAAATTTTTAACGCGTATTGGTCGTGATGTGTCTGATGTTATCCCAATTGATGTGGGGGCATCGGTGATTGATTTTATGAACTATGCGTTTGGTAATAATCCGGCACAGTATGGGGAAAATAAAAACCTGGGGCATTGTCATTTAATAAAATGCCCCAGCGAGGCGGTCGAGGCCGCGTCTGTCGCAGAAATTGCCGCGCGGGCATTGGCACAGGATAAAAGCGTCTTGGTTATAACGCCGGATGCCGCCGGAAATCAGCGTATTGCGGCGGCGCTGCGCGCACGTGGAATTGTGGGGGATTTTTCAGGTGGTGTGCCCGGCACAATGACGCCTGCGGGGCGCGCAATATTGAATTTATTAGATGGGTGGATTGAAAGTTCATCAGACGCGTTTGATAAATTTTACGCAAAAAATAGTTATGATTTATTCAATACGATTGCCGAAATTATTCAAAACTATGATTTAGAATTTGCACCACAATTTGTCGCAGATGATGCGGTCGATATCTGGGAAAAAATACGCGAATTATCAAATGCGATAAATGTGGTCGGGTTGCGTTTAAATGTGTCTGATGCGCGTACGTTTATTGCAGATGCGATTTCATCTGTGTCGGTGCGTGGCGCGCCCGATGCCAATACGCGTGTGGTCGTTTTGGGTACAATTGAATCACGTATGCAGACCGCAGATGTTGTAATTTTAACCGGCCTGAACGAGGGGATGTTTCCCGCGCGCGGGTATGAAAACGCCTGGTTGCCACGAAGGGTCGCAGAACAGATTGGTTTGCCGTCACCAAATCGTAAGGTTTCTTTGCAATCATTAGATTTTATGAATTTGTCGTGTGGCGGGGATGTGTATTGGTTGCGTTCGACCGTGTCGGGTGGTGTTCAAACGACCGAGTCCAGATTTATTTCCCGCATTATGGCGCGCGGCGGTGTGTTTGATGACGGGGCGGGGGTCGACATTCTGGGGGCGGTGGCGGCGCGTGACAGGCCGGCGCCAAACGGATTGGATTATTCGCCACCACAACTGGATACACCGGATTGGAGTGATGTTTATGTGACGGAACTGGAAACGTTGATTCATAATCCATATGCGTTCTATGTTAAGCATATCTTGCGATTAAAGGTTTTGGATGATTGGTGGGTTACGGCAGATGCAAAAAAGTTTGGAAATCTGGTGCACGATGTTATTGAACACGCAACCGATTTAAATCCAGATGTCTTGGTCGCGCAAATGGATGCGCGTGCACGTGAAATAATTGGTGAAAAAAGCGTTCTGTATCATTTTTGGCATAAAAGGTTTTTGGAAATTGCGCCGGTTGTATCGGATGTTTTGGGTGCTTTGCCCGTGCGATATCACGAAATAGGGGGGCGGATAAAGTTTCCGATTGGTGCCTCATTTCGTAATGTGCGCGCACGTGCAGACTTGGTTTGGGACGGCGGGGTAATGGATTTTAAAACGGGTACCGCCCCGAACAAGGGACAGCTGACCAAGGGGAATATGCCACAATTACCATTAGAGGCATTGATGCTGAAATCCGGTGGATTTGATTTACCGCCCGATGTGCGTGTGTCGTCCACACCAATAATGATGTTTTTACAGATGAAAAATGGTGCGGTTGAACCGATTGCATATGACAGTGACACAACGCAGACAATGATTGATGCCGCCGCTGGCAAGGTATCGGAATTATTTAATATCTATACCGTTGGGAATGCGCCGTATGAATATCACGAAACCGGCGAAGAAAAGTACAAGGTTTATGATGACCTGGCCCGGGTCAAGGACTAGGGCATTTCTATATACGCATCATATTGGTGTGGGCCAGTGCGATGGCGATGGCGTCGGCCTCGTCCGGGGTTTTTGGGTGTGCAACGGGCAGTAAAATTTTAACCATTTTATCAACGGCTGATTTATCCGCGTGTCCCGCACCGGTCAGGGCCTTTTTTATAACGTTGGGTTCATATTCAAACACCGGGATATTATTATTTGCCACCGCAACAATTGCCGCGGCACGTGCCTGGCCCAGAATCAGGGTTGTTTTTGGGTTTTTATTAACGAATATTATTTCAATACTGCATTCGTCTGGTGAAAATGTTTCGCATATCTTGGAAACTTCACGAAATATCGTTACTAAACGCTCTGACATAGGCAGGGTGGTTTTTGGCAAAATTACACCACTGGCGATATATTTGCGTGACTGACCCACGGTATCCACAACCGCCCATCCCGTATGTAAAAGTCCGGGGTCAATCCCCAATACACGTTTTGTCATTTCCTGAAACTTATTTTTCCGACCGCGTCATAGCCAAAGTATTTATTGATGCGCCCGGTTATCTCGTCCGCCATATAAGATAATTGTAATGTATACGCCGGATTTGCGGGCCGAATTGTTACATTGAATTTATCATCACGCATTTTTTTTATTGCGGCCAATGTCGCCACCGCCGCGATGTCCGGCCCCATAATCTCAGGCCACCGTGCCACCAAATCTGAATCCGATGCGCGTGCGCCAAACATTTTTAAAAATCCACCCATAACACCGGCCATACTTTGTGGTCGGGCGGCACGTCGTGAAAATTTATCGTCGTTATTCTGGTTTGACATAACTGTATACTTTCGGCATCAGGATAAACATCTGTCCCTGGGCGTGTTGACCCTGGGCCAATTTGTATGCCTCGTCGCCAGAGCCAAAGAATATATCCGCACGAATCCAACCGCGGATTGCACTGCCGGTGTCCTGGGCAATCATAAGGCGACGGAATGGACGTCCGTCAGACAGATTGGTATTGATATAAACCGGTAACCCCAAGGTATATAAATCATCATCCATTGCGACACTGCGAATCTTGGATAATGGTGTACCCAGTTTTCCGATTACATCGGCCGGTTTGGATTCATAGAAATAAACATATCGCGGATTTGTATAAATTACATCACGTGCCAATGACGGGTTTTGTTTCAGGTGTGTCCATACCGCATCCGCCGAATATCCACCCGCCGGGCGAATGCCACGACGACGCAATTCTTCGCCAATGGATTTGAACGGCATATCATTTACCGCCGCAAAGTTTAATTTCACATTCGTCCCATCTTCCAGGCGCAGTACACCCGACCCTTGAATCTGAATATTTTGAACATCCACAACATTTGCCCAATACAATACGCGGCCGATTTGTTTTTCAACAATGTCTTTCTTGGGCACACCCTTGTATCCACGGCCGTCCGTCGGTATTCCCATCAAGGGTTCGTTACACTGGGCCGTTTTTGTACGGCATCCCGGAATTACCGGCGAATAATATCCGGTGTACGTCCCGCGGTCCCCTCCATTGTCATTAAAGATTTGATATGGTTGAAAATGTGATTCAAACCACGCGCGCACGGTTGCAACGTCCGCCGACGCAGATGGCAACATACGACATTTTTCCGCAAACAATTCTTTGTCCGGTATTACGCGACCAACGTATTGAATTTTTGCGCGGCACGAATTACGAAACGCCTGCAAGGCATAGCGCACATCATCATCACGCCAACCAGGTAATTGGGAATAAGAAACACGCTTGAAATTAGATGGTACAACCGCATTATCCGTTGATGATGTTGGGGTCGACAGGTCACAAGACGCCAATGTTAAAACTGCAAAAACAACACCTAAAAATTTAAAAGACAATTTTCTCATACTTTGTACCCATCCCCCACTTGTAAAATTATTTTATAATGCTATATTATCATAAAAGACAAATATAAGTCCAGTGTCTTAAAACGCCAGAAAAGGAGATAAAATAATGGCAAAATTCAATATTATATCCCAGTTTTTGAAAGACATTTCTTTTGAAAGTCCAAATGTGCCAGAACTGTTTTTTAAACAAGACAACGGTCAGGCAAAATTAGAAATCAACATTGATATTCAGATAAAGGGTGCCGAAAATAATCTGTTTATGGTCGATTTGATTACCAAGGTTCATTCCAAGTTAGAGGCGGGCGAAAAATCTATTTTCTTGATTGAATCGACATATTCTGGTCTGGTCCAAATGGAAGAAGAAAAAGACGAAGAAGCAAAAAAACGTACATTGTTAATTGATGTGCCAACATTATTGTTCCCGGCGGTTCGTGGTTTGATTACCCGTTTGACAAGTGAATCTGGGTTCCCAGCATTTGCAATGCAGCCGGTTGATTTCGCACAACTGTATGAACAGAAACAAGCAAAATAAAAAAAGCCCGGCGATGCCGGGTTTTTTTTGAGATATGAGACAAGAGATATGTGATATGAAAATATTTAGCATGGTATTATGGATTCATTAATTGCACTTTGAACTTTGCTATTTGCAAAGTGAATTTATTTCCCCAGGCATAATTGCCCAAACGTCATATCCAATATTTCGTTTGCGGTAATTGTTCCCAATATCTTGCCAATGGCGTCCGATGCACGACGTGTGTGTTCGGCAAATATGTCATAGTTGTCACCCGCACCAATTGCGTTTTCCAATTCGTTATATGCCGTTTCCAATAATGTTTTTGTTCGTGCGTTAATCACCAATTCAGATTCACGTCCATCAAACATTTCGTGAATTTTTTCACGCAAAACATTCATCAACGCATCCATACCATCGCCCGTATGTGCAGATACGCAAATCAAGTTTTCAGAGTTCCAAGTGCAAAGTTCAATTTTGGATAACAAATCTGATTTGTTGATAACTATTATTTCATTATTTACACTTTGCACTTTGCACTTTGAACTTTGTTGTTCGGGTGTTTGCACCCGAATAATAATGTCTGCGTTTTCTATCTCTGTTTTTGTGCGTTCAATACCGATATTTTCTATGACATCATCAGTTTCGCGAATGCCGGCGGTGTCTGATAAATTTACCATATATCCATCAATATCGATTACGGCGGATACAATGTCACGCGTTGTCCCGGCAATATCCGATACAATTGCACGATTTGCCCCAACCATATAATTAAAGATTGAAGATTTCCCAACATTGGTTTCACCAACCAGTGCGACATTTATCCCACCACGAATTGCACGTGCCGTACGATATCCACGCAGGGCCGCCCCAATTTCATCATATAATTTTTTTGTACGTGTTGTTATTGTATCCCCAATATTTGCCGGCAGATCGTCGGGACTGTAATCCAGCATAGCCGCCGCAAAGGCAGATATTTCCACCATTTGATTACGCCAGGTGTTATAAATTTCACTGTCCCGTCCCAACATAGATTGCAGGGCGTGTTTGCGTTGAATGTCGGTCTGGGCATCCAACAGTGCCGCCAATCCGTCAACGTCCGCCAAATCCATTTTGTTGTTATAGAACGCACGCCGTGAAAATTCACCGGGGGTTGCCATACGCATCCCCAATGTACCCAGATATTCAAATACCGCGTTGATTACCGCCGGTGCGCCGTGTGTATGTAATTCGATTACATCTTCGCCGGTAAAACTGTGTGGGGCGGGAAAATAAATTGCCAGACACTGGTCAATCAGTTCACCCGCGTTATCACACAGGTTTGTAAAATATGCGTGACGTGGTTTAATGTCCGTTTTATTCACAAATCGTGCAAATATATCACCCAGGTTTTCGCCCGATATGCGTATAACCGCAACACCGGATTTTCCATGCCCGCTTGATAATGCAAAGATCGTATCGTTGTTATTCATGTTGTGATACCTGTTGTTTGATTTGATTTATTTCCATTGTGCGGGCAATTTGGGATACCCGTTCGACGATGCCAGTGGGGTTTATAATTTTGCCACCCATTGGATGTTCAATTGCCGTCTGTTTCATAATATCTGTTAATTCGTCCTGCCAATTTTGACGGGTGCAGAATATGGTGTTACCCTGCAGTGCACACGCAAATACACCGGCCAGGTATGGGAAAGTGGAACTGGAACCACCTAGTCTGGTGTAATAATAACCACCTTGCCAAAATGGGGTTGTTTTTCCATTTGTTGGAATTCCAACTTTTGCTGGATCCAGTGATGGATACCTTTTGTCAATTGGTGTGGTTGCCGTTGGTTTATATGCACCACCGATAATCATTATTCCATTGCGTTCACATTCTTCAAAAATCTGTCTGCATTCGGGTTCGTATAAATCGTCTTTGGTTCCCCAGCTACATGAAATAAATCGTATCTTGTTGGTTTCTGGTAATGTTTTATTTATTTCCAGAATTCGTTTTAATGCATTTATTTTGTATTTTCTGGACAATGTACGTTTACCGTCTTTTGTAATTTCTGATGCAGATGCAGAAAAGTAGTATAGATTTGCATCAGGGGCGGTACCAGTTGTTTTGCCAACTGCACAACCTGCGACCAAACTGCCATGATAATCGGTGCCATTGGCGGGAATATGAGAGTCTATGTGTTCATAATGTTTTATTCGGTCCGCATATTCGGGGTGGTCACGATAAAGACGTTGGTCGATTATTGCAATGCCAATACCCGCACCCGTTTTTCCCATGCTATGAACATTGTGCATTTCAACAGGGTATTTCGCAGCTTCTAGGATTTGTTTTGGATCAAACCCATTTGGCATTTTGTCTGGCTGGGGCCATATGACATCGTCGGTCCAGTTAAGGATAATTTTATTTTTGATGGCTTCTGATGTGGGCATATAGTTATCGTCTAATTCACCAACAAGCATGTCATGATGGTCTGATAAATCCAGTTCAGATAAATCGACATGGTGAACCTTGCGCACGTGTGGACCGTTTTGATTTGGCAAATCAAGCAATTCATCAATTGTTTTTATTTTTTTGCGTGTGCCAAATTTTTTAATGAATTTATCGCGCGCATCCATGAATATATTTTTTAGGTATGCCATCTATCATTTCCCCTTGCTAATCTCTTTTAACGCCATTGGGACCAGGGTTGATACATCAGCGGTCGGGTTTTGATTAACCAGCTTTTGTGCCATTTCCAAGATATCCAAACGACGATATCCCAATGATTCCAATGCCATCAATAAATCCGGCAATGCAGACCCTGCACCCGCCGTACCTGAATCTGGTACAAACAGTGTTGCCGACACCCCACCAACCTTGTTTTTCAGTTCAACAATTATTTTTTCGGCGACCTTTTTCCCAACGCCGGGGGCGGTTGCAATTGTTTTTGCATCCCCCGTTGCAATTGCGGACATTAACATATCAGCACTGATTGTCCCCAGGATTGCCATTGCAACCTTTGGCCCCACCCCCGACACACCCGTCAGCATATTAAACAGATTTTGTGCGGCCAATGTTGTAAATCCGAACAGGCGTATAGAGTCTTCGCGTACAACGGTTTCAATCCACAATTCAACCGTACTTTTATGGGTCAGGTATTCCGCCGTATACACCTTGTACCCGACACCGTGGGTTAATAAAATTACATATCCGTCACCGATATAGTCAACTATGCCTTGCAATTTGCCAATCATATGTTATCCTTTTGGGGTAATTTTAATCTAATTAAATCAAAAGGTCAAACTATGAGTGGACACAGTAAATGGCATAATATTCAGCACAAGAAAGGCGCCGCCGACGCCGCACGCAGTGGTCTGTTTACAAAATTGGCACGTGAAATCACGATGGCCGCAAAGTTGGGGGATAAAAATCCAGATAATAACCCACGTTTGCGTCTGGCTATTTTAACGGCACGCAAAAATTCTATGCCGAATGATAATATCAAACGCGCCATTGAAAAGGCATCTGGTGCAAATACCGAAAGTTACGAATCCGTTCGTTACGAGGGCTATGGTCCCGGTGCGGTGCCCGTTATTGTAGAGGCCCTGACCGACAATCCACGTCGTACCGTTCCAGAAATCCGCAATATCTTTGCCAAAAATGGTGGCAATATGGGTGAAGAAGGATCGGTTGTATTTATGTTTACACGCGCAGGCCAGATTATGTACCCGGCATCAATCGGCAAAACCGAAGATGAAATGATGGAAATCATTATGGATGCAAATGCCGACAATCTGGAAACATCCGAAGAGGGCTTTATCATCACAACCAAACCCGAAGATTTTATCAATGCCCAGAAATTCTTGGCCGATAAACTTGGCGAACCGGAACAGGCCGAATTAACCTGGATTCCAAATATGCCAATGGACCTGGATGACGAAGCGTATGCAAAAATTGAAAAATTGGTTGATGCGCTGGATGCCAATGACGATGTGCAGAAAGTCTTCACCGCCGCAGAATAAACAAAAAATAAATTATCTAAAAACAAAACCGATGGCTCATGTAGCGTTTGTACACTACGCCATCGGTTTTGTTCTTATCTAAATCATTTTTTGTTTATTCTGCTTCAAGTGCAAGGAGTTGGGGGGGGATAAAAATCCCCCAAACGGGGGATTTTTATCGGCGGGGACCGCCCATTGGGTTGCCAATTCGCATCTGATTGCCAGATGACATTGTGGTTGCACCAACGCGTCCGGTCACAATTTGGTCGCCCACCTGGATTTCATCTGATATGATTTCTGTTTCGGTTGCGGTGCTTAGCCCCTTTTCGTATGGGACCAGAATGATATTTTCATCGCGCATTAACATTAAATGTGTTTGTGGTGTGGCGCCGTTTATGTCGGCGTCATCCAATATCCCCCTGAACGAGCGTACAAGAAAGCCGGAATTTGCAGCCTTCCATACGTTTTCTTTTTCGGAAATTATAATTGTCACAAATGCGGTCATCCCCGGTTTCAGGCGCAAATCTGTGTTATCAACATCAATTACAACGGTATAAACAACAACGTTTGATGTTACCGTCGGTGACAGACGGATTTGACGTACAACCCCCTCGAACGTTTCGGTTGGGTATGCGTCTACGGTAAATGTAACCGGTTGACCGTCAGCTATGACGCCAATGTCGGCCTCTGATACGGATGTTTCGATTTGCATTTTTGTTAAATCTTCGGCGATTTCAAACAGGTCCGGTGTTTGGAACGATGCCGCAACCGTTTGGCCAACATCAACCTTGCGCGAGATAACCGTGCCATTAACGGGTGACGTAATTGTTGCGTACCCCAGATTTGTCACCGCACGGTCATATGTGGATTGTGCGCGTTTGACGGATGATTCGGCCTGGTTATAAGATGTTTCGGATTGTTCCATTTCGGCGCGGGAAATAAAGCCTTCGCTGTATAAATATTTGTTGCGTTCGTATTCGCTTTTTGCATAGTCGCGTTGTGAAATCGCACTGTCCAGAGATGCCTTGGATTCATCAACCGTTGCCTGTAATACAGATGGTTCGATTGTTAAAAGTACATCGCCTTTTTGTACGGTCGAATTAAAATCTACATACAGGTGGTCAATTGTACCAGACACCTGGGAACCAACGTTGACGGTGTTTACAGGTTGGATTTCACCGGTGGCGGTCACCACCTGGCGCAGGTCGCCACGCGTAATACGTACCGTTGAATATTCAGCGCGTTTATTTTCGTCGCCACCAAAGATGAAAAATCCACCCAGGGTCGCAACAATCAATATCATTATCCACCAGCGTTTACGCCATAACCACGACAGAATACGTTTGTACCAGGGGCGTTTCTTTTCAGGTGTTTGGACCAGTTTTTTCTTATTCGTTTTCTTTGTCATCGATTTCTTCCTTTTCAATTTCTGCCATAATTTCGCCAACCGATAATGCGACCGCGGCACGTTTAGTGAATAAATCATAGCGTGCGGCATTGTGTTGTTGCTGGGCGTTCAGTAATTCAGATTGTACCGTTTGCCAATCCAACATTGTGGCACGTCCAACACGATACATTCCCGATGTAACACGCTCGGATTCCGTTGCAGATGCAAGCAGTGTTTCGGTTTGGGTTAAAACCTTTTGCGCGGTTTTATAATTTTGATATGCCGTAAATACATCCAGTGACGCATTGTCGTTAATTTGGCGTTCGTTTTCGATTGCGCGTTCATAATTTGCCTGGGCGGATTTAACGCCGTACAGGTTTGCAAAACCCGCAAATATTGGCATTGATGCACGGATGCCAATGCTGCCACTTATTTCATCCATACCGGCACCATATGTTTCCGATGGGCGGTTATTCCAAGACAGTGAACCAGACGCCGAAATCGACGGCAGGTTTTTTAAAAACGCACTGTTGCGGCGGTGCCAGGCGGCGTCTTTGTTGGCCGATGCGCGTAACAGGTCAGGGCGTTTTTGTTGTGCCATTTCAAACAATTCGTCCAACGATTTTGTGTCGCCCGGTGTCCCAATTTCGGTTGGCAAATCTGCGATATTTAATTCGTCATCGGCCGAGAATGAAAGTTGTGCCAATAATTTCCCCTTGGCAATTGCACGATTGTTTTTCGCACGTTCCAGGTCCAGTTCGCGACTGGCCAATGTGGTGTCGGCTTTTAATACGTCGGCCTTGGCGACAGAGCCGGCCTGAAATTTCTTGGACGCCATATCGCGTGCGGTTTTGGCAACGGATAATAATTTTTCCGCAGACTTTACGTCGGCATCCGCATTTAATAATGAATAGTATGAACCAATCAGGCCATAAATATAGTTCTGGACCGTTTCATCATAATCAAAGCCGGCCGCCTGCCAGGCATAGATTAACTGTTTCTGGTCAGATAATCGTTTGCCAAAATCGAATATTAAATACGATGCAGAAAGTGATGCACCATACGACCAATCGCCCCATTCATTATTACGATATGGCAGGGATGCGTTGGCACCGGCACTGATGTTGGGCAGATAATTTGCATAGCCCGCATTCTTGGAAAAGCGTGATGATTCATACGCCAGGTATGATGCCGCCGTTTGTGGGTTGCGACACAGGCCCAGTTCGATAACCGCCGGTAAATTTAATGTTTCAGATGGCGCGTGTGTTCGTGTGGCGCAATTATCCGTCCCCGCCAAGGCATAAAATGGCGTTAATAAAAATGCTAAAAAGGACAGTTTTCTCATATAAATTCTCTCTCTGACTTGATGCTTTTTACATTTTATATATTTTTATGTTGAATTACAATTTTTTTTTGCGTAAGATGCAGACACTTGAGTTAAGGCTTGGTGGCAGAGTGGTTATGCAGAGGACTGCAAATCCTTGGATGCCGGTTCGATTCCGACCCAAGCCTCCAAATAAAAAATGTCCGCTTGTCGGGCATTTTTTGTTTCTTGTTTAGATTTGTATTATTTATTATTATGTCGGTTATGATTGATATTTTAACGTTAACTGATTTTAGAAATCATAATGCGTGCCGTGTAATAACACACGGGCGCAACAATGTGATTATTGTCGGGCCAAATGGCGCGGGTAAAACCGCGATACTGGAAGCGGTATCGATGCTGTCGGGGGATCGGGGAATGCGTGGGGCCGATATGCGGGATATGGCACGCTTTGGCGGGGCGGGGGGATTTTCGGTTTTTGCAACATTGGCCGATGAAACAGATTTGTCGGTGACCTTTGTGTCGGGGGATTCTAATCGGCGGGCAAAGATAGATGGTGATAATGCCGCGTTATCTGAATTGGGAAAACATTTGCGTATTGTGTGGCTGACCCCACGTGAAGACCGTTTGTTTGTCGATTCTGCGTCCGAACGTCGTGCGTTTTTTGACAGATTAACGGGCGCGTTTGATGTGACGCACACGGGGCGTGTGGCACGTCTTTCTAAGTTATTATCAGAACGTGCGTTCGCGTTAAAGTCGGGGGCGGACGTGCATTGGCTGAATGCGCTGGACGCACAAATTGCGGGTGTGGCGGTTGCGGTGGCGGCGGCACGCGTTCAATATGCGGGCGAATTAAATTATTTTCTGGGGCGGTGTGCGGTGTCCGTTGCGGGAAAAATAGAACAGATGTTAATAGACGGAATGTCGGCGGGGGATGCGGAACGTGCGTATCTGGAATATCTGGGGGGGGCACGTGAATTGGTTGGGGATAAAATGATTCTGGATGGGCCACATAAGTCAGATTTTGGGGTGTTTAATAATGAATTACAATTGCCGGCACATTTGACCAGCACCGGTCAACAAAAAACGATTTTATTGGATTTGATATTGGCGCACGCAAAATTAATTCATATTAAAACGGGGGCGCGACCACTGATTTTATTAGACGAGGCCGCAGCACACCTGGATAAAAATGCGCGGGCGAATTTGTTCGCGGCGTTGTCTGCCGCCAATGCCCAGGTCTGGGCAACGGGCATTGATATGGACGTGTTCAAAGATGTACCGAATGCTGTATTTGTTGCTTGCGAAAATGGGCAAATAAATAATATACTGTTGGGCGAGGAATAAAAGTATGGCACGTATTGATTATCAAACATTATTAGACAATGCATTAAAATCTGTTGTAAAAGATGCATTAATTCACGCCCAGGTTAATGGACTGGGGGATGGAACACATTTCTTTATCACGTTTAAAACACGTGATCCGGGGGTTGTTTTGCCGGATTTCTTGCGTATGCGGTATCCAGATATTATGACCATTGTGTTACAATATTCTTATAATAACTTGAATGTTTCGGAACGTGAATTTGGGGTGCAATTAACTTTTGATGGGCGGCCGTTCTTTATTCGTGTACCGTTTTCTGCGCTGGTTGAATTTAAGGATCCGTCCGTTGATTTTATGCTGTCGTTTCATCCGAAAAATCAGGTGGCACCCGATAATGATATGGAATTGCCATTGGATGAAAAGCCGGGTACCGTGCCCGATGATAAACGTGTTGTGTCTTTGGATGAATTTAGACGTAACAAGAAATAAAAAAATGCCCAATCGGGCGTTTTTTTATTTTAATGTTATCATCAATCCACAATGGTCGGTTGGTTTTTCCGCCAGGCGTGGCTCGATATCTATTTCGCAATTTTTAACCATTTCCATCGCGGTTTTGTTACACAGGAAATAGTCCAGACGCAACCCCTGTTTATTGCCAACGGTGTCGCGTCCACGATATCCGTACCAGGTATAATCAATTTCATCTGGGTGCAGTGTGCGCCACGCATCAATCCAACCCATATGCAACCACTGGTTCATTATAGCGCGTGCGGCGGGGGCAGAAATTGCAATCCCTTCGTAATTCTTGGGTTTCCAGATGTCGCGGTCTTCGATTGCGACGTTAAAGTCACCGCCGATAATAACCGCCTCTGGCGAATTTGTGTATTGGGAAATATAATCTGTGAATGCGTTCATCCATTCCAGTTTGTATGGAAATTTTGGAGATTCAACCGTGTCACCATTTGGCATATATACATTTATAATGCGAACGTGTCCGTCGATTACACATTCCAGAAAACGTGCGTTTACATCCGCATATGTCGGCAGGCCACACGTCACATCTTCGATAGAATATTTGGAAAATATCGCGACGCCATTCCAGGATTTTTGTCCGAATACCTTTACGTTATATCCGTATTCGTCAAACAGGTTATGTGGGAACGCGGCATTTTCCACCTTTATCTCTTGGAGCATGATTACGTCATATTCGCCAGACTTTAAAATGTCCAAAAAACTTTGCGCGTGCGCGCGGATGCTGTTGATATTTAATGTAAGAATTTTCATATTTGCTTTCCTGTTATTCTGAGCTATAATAACGTCAGTCCAATATAAAAACAACAAGGAATTTTTTGATATGAATATGTACAAGTTACTGGAACAGACCGCGGCAAAATATCCAGATAATTTATATCTGGTCCGCGAAAATGTTACGTACAAGGATTTTGTAGAACTGGTTAAAGCACGCGCCGCGTCACTGGACAAGGCTGGTGTTAAAAAGGGTGATATTGTTGGTATTTTGTCCCATAATATTCCGGAATTTCCAACCACTATGTTTGCGTTGTGGTATTTGGGGGCAACGGTGTTATTGTTGGATACAAATCTGACACCGTTTGAATATGACAATATGGCTGAAATCACAAATTGTAAAATGGTTTGTGCGGAAAAGTCTTTTGTTTATAAAACAGATAAATTTAAATTCTATGACATTACCAAAAAAGACGGCAAGGCAAATCCAGAATTAAAGCCGGCCGCGATTGAAACGTTGGATGTTGCGACAATGTCGTTTACATCGGGGTCGACCGGCGTGCCAAAGGTTGTGCCGTTGACACACTTTAATTTGACCGAATGCGCAAGTTCGCTGGAAGATATGGCGGCTTGGTTTAAACCGGGTGATTATCTGTATGGATTTTTGCCAATGTATCACGTGTTTGGTTTTGCAGTTGAAGTCCTGGCGACGTTGCACTTTGGTGCGGGTGTTATTTTGCAGCCAACCGTTAATCCAAAGGAAATTATGGCGGACTTTAAAAAATTCCGTCCCCAGGTTATTCCGGCCGTTCCCAGATTGTGGGAGGTTTTCCGCAACAAAATCATCGATAACGTCAAAGCCCAGAAAAAATGGTGGCTGGTATCATTTGTTCTGAAATACGGTAAAACATTGGAAAAAATTGGCCTGGGCGCATTGGTGCGCAAGGTGCAAAAGCCAATCTTGGATGTGTTTGGTGGACGTGCGCGTCTGTTGGTGGCGGGTGGTGCCGCAACCAAGCCAGAGGTTGAAACATTCTATGAACGTTTAGGGTTGACCTTTATTCAAGGATATGGTTTAACCGAAACCGTTGGGCCAATCTGTATTTCAAAACCAACCAAAAAGCGTTTCCCATTTGCATTTGGTGGGCCAACATCGAATAACGAATGCGAAATTCGTGATAAAAACGAAGAGGGTGTTGGCGTTCTGTGGTTGCGTGGTCACCAGGTGTTTGGTGGTTACCTGAATAACCCAGGTGTTAATGCAGAAGTGTTCGATGAACGTGGATTCTTTAACACGGGTGATATGGTATCTATGGATAAAAATGGTGAATTACACTTTGCCGGACGTAAAAAACAAGTCATTGTTTTGGACAGTGGTAAAAACGTTTATCCAGATGAATTAGAGGGTATGTTTATCACAATCCCAGGTGTTAAAAATGTTGCGGTGTTTGAACATACGGTAAAGGGTAAAACCGTTACATATGGTGTGTTTAGTGTGGAACCAACAATGACAATGGAAAAGTTGTCTGCGGCGGTTGCGGCGGCAAATAAAAAGGTTGCCAGTTACAAGTGGGTAACACACTTTGCAATGACGACCGAAGATTTACCATTGACCAGTACACAAAAGGTTAAACACCACGTTGTACGTCAGAATCTGATTGATGGTAAATATCCAGATCGTCACGAATAAAAATTAAATATAATAATTCATCTAAAAGCAAATCCGGTGGACTCACGTAACTTCTGTACGCTTCGCCACCGGGTTTGCTTTTATCTAAATCATTCTATTTAATTTTATCCAGTGCAAGGAGTTGGGTGGTTTTTTGAATCTTATGTAGCGTTTGTACACTACGCCATCGGGTTTGCTTTTATCTAAATCATTCTATTTAATTTTATCCAGTGCAAGGAGTTGGGTGTTTTTTTGAATCTTATGTAGCGTTTGTACACTGCGCCACCGGGTTTGCTTTTATCTAAATCATTCTTTTATTTATCTTAGTAAGTTTGGTGGTTTTGTGATATAATTGTGCCGATGGCGGGGGATAAATATATTTCTGTTAGTAAAAAAGTTAGTGGGTTTTCGTTTGCAAACCTGGGGTTGTTCACAGGGTTCGCAGACGGTATTTATAATGCGGTGTATTCACTGGTTATATTGGATATTTTCCGGTCGTCGGCAACCGTTGGTGTTTATGTGGCGTTGTATTCGGCGTTCTGTTTGATTGTTGGTTTGTTCGCAAATGAGATATTCAGACGCTTTTCCAAGGTGCGGGTGTTTTATTTTGTTTTGCTGATGATGGCGGTGTGCTATGCGATGATGAGTTTTTCAATTTTGCCGCGGACGTTTATTATTCTGGATTTTACAAGTGGTATTTCGGCAACGTTGGTGGGGATGCTGATACCGTTGTTTATGTCTGACTTTTCGCGCAATATTGGTATGGCGCGACTTAATGCGCGATATCATTTATGGTTAAATATCGGAGCGTTGTTTGCACCAATGGTGGCGGTGGCGATTGCTGATTATTTTGAAACAAACCGGTCAGCCTTCTTTGCATCGGCGATGATATATCTTGTGGCGTGGGGGATGTTTAAGTACTTTGCAATCGTACAAGAAGATAAAAAGATTAAGCCGGTAAATCCACGACGTACGTTTCGGGCGTTGTGGAAAAATACGGTTACATTCTTTGGTGCGCCGGGAATGACGCGCGCGTATTTAGTGAACTTTGGATATTATTCGCTGCGTGCGTTGCGTGTGCTTTATGTCCCGATTATGGTAATAGAGGCCGGATTTTCCAAAGACGCACTGGGGTGGGTTTTAACATTGGGGATTATTCCGTATTTATTGCTTAGCGAGACGATGGGAAAACTGGCAAAACAATACGGTAACAAGTTGTGGCTGATGTTGGGATTTTTATCCTTTGCGGGGTTGGCGGCGGTGGCGACCGTTGTGACGGGGTATCCATTGCTGGCAATATTTGTTTTGTGGCAAATATCGGGTGCGTTGATGGAATCTGTACACGATTTATTGTTCTTTGATACGGCAAAAAAATCACAACAGACAAAATTCTATGGCGTGTTCCGGACCAGTGTGAATTTGCCCAGTGTTATTGTCCCGGCATTAGCCGCGGGGGTTATTTCTGTATTTGGTGCAACGTCCGCAGTTTGGGGAATATGTGCGGTTGTTGGGGTTTTGTCTACAATCATATTGCTGGCGGAAAAAAGATAAGAATCCCTTGCTTTTTATGTGTATCCCCGCTATGATTTTAGTACGAAATTAAAGGGGAAATATTATGGCGAAAAAAGATGTTGTAAAAGACGCGGCGCCGGCCAAAAATCCGGCATTGGAATCTGCGTTGGCACAAATTCAAAAGCAATTCGGCAAAGAAGCAATTATGAAAATGGGGGACGGTTCCCAACAGAATATAGAGGCGATATCATCTGGTTCGCTGGGGTTGGATATTGCGCTGGGGATTGGTGGTTATCCAAAGGGACGTATTGTTGAAATCTATGGGCCGGAAAGTTCTGGTAAAACAACGTTGGCGTTGCACGCCGTTGCAGAATCCCAGAAAAAAGGTGGTACCTGTGCATATATTGATGCGGAAAATGCACTGGACCCAAGTTATGCAAAAAAATTGGGCGTGGATGTTGCAAACCTGTTTATATCTCAGCCCGATTCCGGGGAACAGGCATTGGAAATCGCAGATACCCTGATTAAGTCTGGGGCGGTTGATGTTGTTGTGATTGACAGTGTTGCGGCACTGGTGCCAAAGGCGGAATTAGAGGGGAATATCGGTGATTCTTTTGTTGGGACAACCGCCCGTTTGATGAGCCAATCTTTGAAAAAACTGGCGGGGTCGGTTTCACGCAGTAACACATTGCTTATCTTTATCAATCAAATTCGTATGAAGATAGGTGTTATGTTTGGTAATCCAGAAACCACGTCGGGTGGTAATGCATTGAAATTCTATGCGTCGGTACGTCTGGATATTCGTCGTACGGGCCAGATTAAAGACAAAGAAAATATCATTGGTAACGAAACCCGGGTCAAGGTTGTAAAGAACAAGGTTGCACCACCATTCCGTACGGTTGATTTCAAAATTATGTACGGCGAAGGGATTAGTCGTATCAGCGAAATCCTGGATATGGGTGTTAAATATGATTTAATTGAAAAGGCGGGCAGTTTCTATTCATACAACAGCGAACGTATGGGCCAGGGCGAGGCCAACGCACGTCAATGGCTGAAAGATCATCCGGATGCACAGCAGGCATTGCTGGACAAAATTATGGCACGTGCATCGGGTATTGCCGAAGAAATGACAACCGGTCCCATTGACGACGAGGATGATATGAAGGATTTAGAAGAATAAAACCAAAGGAGTAGATGATGCGTGAAACAGAATATATTTATCGAAAAATAAAAAAAGAGTCGGATGAGTGGTAATGATTTAATCCCCAGTTGGCGGTTGCGTTGCTGGGGGTTATTTGTCAGATAACAATAAAAACAAAGGGGTGTATGATGAATATTTCACGTATGTGGGCAATGACTAAAATCGCAGTGTTTGGGCATATTTTGAATTGGCCGTGGCGAACGCGCGAACATCGCCGCGCCGTCAGAAGCGATGTTATTTCAAAAGTTATTCCGCAATACTTTAAACGCTATTTACCGGCGGCCGCCGCGGTTGTTGAACGTAAAGTTGAAAAAAATGATAAAAATGACAAGATTTTCACACTGTGGTTACAGGGTGAGGACAAAGCCCCACCATTGGTCAAGGCATGTTTCAGAAATATCAGAAAAAACTGTAAACAAGAATTGATTGTTTTGGATATGGATTCTGTGTTTGATTATATCACATTGCCCCAGGCTATTATTGACAAGTACAAGGCCGGCAAAATTGGGCACGCACATTTTGCAGACATTTGTCGTGTGGAATTATTATATAATCATGGGGGGTATTGGTTGGATTCAACCGGGTTTGCAACCGCGCCAATTCCAAAATGGATAAGTGACCAAGATTTCTTTGTCTATATGGCGGGACAGGTCGTCGGCAGTCCGTATAGTTTTATGCAGAACTGCTTTATCCGTTCACGCAAGGGGGCGTATTTGTTGGATGCGTGGCGGGCGATGATTTTGGATTATTGGATGCACGAAAATTCAAACTTTGATTACTTTATGCATCAATTATTATTCAAGACGATGGTTGAAAACGATCCACGTGCAAAAAAATATTTTGCCGAAATGCCCCACATTGACCAGGATCCAACGCACGCATTATGGTGGACATATCACGATAAACCGTTTGATAAAAAGACTTTTGATGAAGTTACCAGTGGTGCCTTCTTTCAAAAGACAACATATCAACAGGCTAAAAACCCAATTCCGGGTTCGTTTGCCGATGAAATGATTAAAATGTAAGGATTATATATGCCAGCAATTTCCATAATTATCCCAGTCTATAATGTTGAAAAATATTTGCGGCGATGTCTGGACAGTGTGTTAAATCAGACGTTCCAGGATTGGCAGGCGATATGTGTCAATGACGGCAGTCCCGATAATAGTGCCGCAATATTGGACGAATATGCAAAACGTGATCCGCGCTTTGTTATCGTGACCAAGGAAAATGGGGGGCTGTCGGATGCACGCAATGCGGGGATGAAAAAGGCCACCGGTGATTATATTATGTATCTGGACAGTGATGATTTTATTCATCCCCAGACAATGGAAATTGCGTACACTTTGGCGGTACGTGATGGGTCGGATATCGTATCTTTTACATATGACAGAATTTATCGGCCACAACTGATGGTGCGACACGTGTTAAAAATGGATACGGATAATGTTGTGCCAATGCGTATGCATAAAAAATACAATATCAAAAAGATTAAAACACGGGTTACCGATGATGTATTTGAATATGCGACCGAACGCACGCACAATAAATTTAACCCTAAACGGAAATGGCTGATTAAGCATTGCCAGGTTTGGAAGAATTTGTACAAGCGCCAATTGATTGCGGATATTCCTTTTATCAAAGGTATCTTGTTCGAAGATTTCCCGTGGTGGAGTCGCGTTATGTTGCGCAATCCACGCGTGACGATTGCACCACTGCCACTGTATTTTTATATTCCGAATTTTGGCGGCATTGTATTAAGCGCAAAGCAATTACGTATTATGCAAAGTTTGTGTACGGGTATTGCGGATGCATATACCGCATATGCGGAAGGTGCGACCGATTATCAGATGCAACGCTGGAACGCGGAGTTCAAGTGGTACTTTATCCGGTGGGCGTTTCGCAAGATTAAATACCTGTCAACGGACGAAGATATGGCGGCGGCACGCAAGTGTTTTGTAGATTTGGAAAAGATGGGTGCGCTGTCAAATCCGCCATATAAATGGGCAACGCAGACACGCGATGAAATTATGCAATTCATAGGAAAATAATCAAATGCGACGCAAGAACAAGTTAAAGGTTGTATTTTGTCTGCGCGATATGCAGTTGGGCGGGGTGGAATCGGTTTTGGTGCGTACCCTGGAACAACTGATAAAACGTGACGATATGGAAATATCATTTGTGTCCTATGTGAATATCACCGAACCGGTGTATGCCGAATGGTTTAATGCACATCCAGAAATTAAAACCTATGTTTTGTATCCATGTTCATGGTTGGGGACGAAATTAAAACGCTTTTTCTTGGTGCGTTTGGTTCAACATATAATGCGTGACACATATCGTGGCGCGCGACGTATGTTTTTCAAGCATCATATTTTGCATAACGCGGATGTGGTTGTTGATTACTATGATTTCGGTTTTAGAAAGGAATTGCGTCGTGTGCGGGCAAAGCGGGTTGCGTGGTGGCATTCATCTATAAATAAATTTTTGGCAAATCACAGTTATGTGAAATATATTAAAAACTATGATTTGTTTGTGACGTTGACCGATGGGTTTGTTGATGAGTTCAAGGCACGCTGGCCAAAATATAAAAAGAAAATTGTACGTGTGTATAACCCGGTTGATATCGATGATGTTCGTCGCAGAATTGCCGCCGCGGTTGTCCCACATTATGGTAAATATTTCGTTAGTGTGGCACGTTTGTCGGGCGACAAAGATATCGAAACGGTTTTGCGTGCGTTTGATATGTTCTGGCAAAAAAATAATCAACCAGATGTGTATATGGTGTTTGTTGGCGGTGGTGATGTTACAAAATATCGCACAATCGCAGATACGTTTGCGTCACGTGACAAGATTGTGTTTGCAGGGGCGCAAAAAAATCCATTTGGCTTTATGCGTGGCGCGTTGGCGCACATTCTGTCCAGTAAGGCAGAGGGGATGGGGGTTGTCTTGGTGGAATCTATGCTGGCGGGTACGCTTAATATCGCGTCTGATTGTAAAAATGGGCCACGTGAAATTTTATTAAATGGTGGGGCGGGGCTGTTATTTACACCGGGCGATGCGGATGCGTTGGCGGTGCATATGGAAAATGTATGGAAAAACAAGGCGCCGATTAAACAAATGATAAAGGCCGCCACCCAGTCTTGTGACCGCTTTGATGCAGAAAATATTATCCCGGATGTTGTAAAAGTTATTAAACGTTAGTTTTTTTGAAGCGTTCTGGAATCTTTACAACGATTTTTAGCCCACACATATTTGGTTTGTTCCATGCATATGGCGCGCGGATAAAACGCTGAATCGTGCGTGCGATTTTTATCCATCGTTCGCCACGCGCGGGACGTTTGGTTATATCGTTAATTGTACCGTTGCCACGACGTTTAAGGTGGTTTACCCAATCTTCGCCACGCTTGGCGGCCTTGGCCAATAGCATATCCATATCAACCGCGCCAAAGTGCAGCAGGTATAAATTTTTATCAATATGGAAATTATGATTCTTTACCCTATGAAATCCAGAACCCCAAGATGCCGGTTTGTTTAATACGACGGGCTTTGTGTATCGCGTGGAAATAAATGCAAATTCACGCTGGGCCAGAAAGGGTTTTGTGGTATCCAATGGTTTTTCGTATTTCATATGCTGGCCCACGTCCAGCCCCAGACCAGATAATGTTGTGCAAATTTTCTTGTCAGATAAATATTCGACCAATCCCATTTTTAAGTCAGGATCAACAATTAAAAATTCATCGCAATCGCAACCGATAACTATGTCGTATTTATCGAATAATTTCTGTGCCAGGTCTGACATTAACCCAATGCGATATTTATCACCCGCGGCGCGCGACATATCGGTGTGGGGTAATTTTGTGATGTGTGCCGCACCCGCGTTTTCGGGGATAACCTGGTCGGTGCCATCCAGGTAAATATAAAGGTTTTCCGTACCCAACGCGTCGCCATAATATTTTATCCAGCGTGATAAAAAGAATTCGTCGTTTCGTGCCATTGTTATGGCGGCGATACGCTTTGATGTTTTTGATGTCATATGCCATCCGTCCTTAGTTTATAAATTGTATATTTGATATTACGCCACATAATTTTAAATGGATCATGGGTCAGAATCTTGGATATATATTGTTCGCCATACACACGGTTTGCGTTTTGCATAATACTTTTGCGAGTGTCCCGTGAAACGTGATTCAATATGTATAACAATTGTCGCCCCAGGGCGCCGTCGTGACGTGAAAATGCCAGTTTCTTTATAAATGGCATTTTGCGTTTGTAAAAATACTTTACCCGGTTATAGATTGAACGGCCCGGCGCGGAATAGAGTGCATCCCACGACAGGTTGTTTTCAATTAAACGTTTTGTAAATCCGTGTTCGTATAAAATTGTGACGCTGCCCTTGTCATCGTGATGCTTTACAGATTGCAACAGGCCATTGAACCATTCGGACATAAATACGCTTTTACGCATACCGATAAACCAGGACTGAATATGTGGGGATTTTTTATGAGGATTTTTTACCATTCCAAACGCATCCAGGTTTTCTGATTCCAGTTTGGCCAGGTATGGCGCCAAATCAAACAGGGGGCCGTACATAGAATCATTTGCCATATACACAAAATCATATGATGAAATATCCAGGTTTTTCCGCGCCCAATTATATGCCCGCTTGTAAGAACCGAAATCATATTCGCCGTGTTGCGTCGCCATTGCGTGCAGGGTGATGTCTTTTAATTTTCCTAGTTCATCTTTGGCACAATCTGAATCCATACAGACAATAACATCACCCAATTTGTCCAGGGCGCGGACATACATAATCAGTGCGTCATCAATAACGCCGTGTTTATCGTATCCCGCAAATAAAAATAGTCTTTTTGTCATTTTAACTTCTTTAATTTAGTGACGTATTTTTTCATTATTGGGTCATAAACCTCGCTTTTGTCGAAACGGCGAAAGTTTGTTTCAACATCACGACCGAATGTTTTTACCTTTTCCCCACTGCCGGCATCGACCAGATTGCAACGGGCAATGTATTCGGCGTGCGATTTCGTTATATAGTGATTGCATCTGATTTTATTGATTGTTGTGGGATTCTTTTCCTGGTTAACCTTGGCCAGTTTTTTGCCGTTTTCATCAATCGTTGGGCCGGCGACATAATTATAATGCGGGTTGCCCAGATATGTAATCAGACGGGGATTGATAATTGATTTTACACCCCAGTTATCACGCGCGTGTTTTGTATAGTTTTCAATCACCAATCCGTCTGGCTTTTTCATATGGCCGTTAGAACCATAGTCAACCCAACTGACCACCAATTGACTGAACCGGGGCAGGGTGCGTAAAAATTCGGGCAATGTTTTATGGTTTACCGGTACCAGAAATTCATCTAAATCAATCAGTGCCATCCAGCGTGTGTCATCGGCGTGCTTTCTGATTACATCATAATATGCGGGGCGCTGTTGGGCGCGACCCGGAAAGAATGTGTAATCAACAATACCGCGTTCGATGTATGGTTTTAAAATTTCGCCCGTGTTATCGGTTGAACCGTTGTCGTATAAATAAAATTTTTCCACCCCAACCAAGATATGAAAATCCAACCATTCTTTTAGATAGGGGCCCTCGTTCTTCATAATGGCGGCGATGGATAATTCGTGTGGAAATTTTGTTTTTTTATCTGCACGTAACTGTTTGTGGTATTTGCCAATGCCCATTGTTAATATTCCGCGCAGGCTGCGACGTGCGTGCCGAAATGGAATAAAGGACGTTATTAAATTGGGAAAGAAGTGTTTTTTTGTATCCGATATATGTGATGGCATATGCAATCCTTTGATGGGTTGTATTCATATTGTATACATTAAATATAAAAAACGCCACGATTTTATGTCGTGGCGTGATTTGATTTATTCTTCAATGTGCTTTTTTAATTTTTTACGTGTGTTGCTGTCTAATTCCTTTTTACGCAGACGAATTGTGGCGGGTGTAACCTCTACCAATTCATCGTCCAGGATATAGGACAGGGCTTCCTCTAATGAAATGCGGCGTGGCGGGGCCAAGAATAATTTTTCATCCGCCGTCACCGAACGCATATTGGTTAATTCTTTGCCCTTAATCGGATTGACTTCCAGGTCATTTTCCTTGCTGTGTTCGCCGATAATCATACCGGAATAAACCTCAGTTTGGGGGTCGATGAATAATGTACCGCGTGGTTGCAGGTTAAACAGCGCATATGTGGCGGCCGAACCCTTTTCCATAGATACAAGAACGCCCGGACGATATTGCTGAATTGGGCCACGGTATTCGCCGTATTCGGCAAATACACGGTTCATAATACCGGTGCCACGTGTGTCGGTGCGGAATTCTGATAAATATCCAATCAGACCACGTGATGGGGCCGAAAATACAATGCGGGTTTTGCCGTTGCCGGACGCCTTCATTTCGGTGATTGTTGCACGGCGTTTTGTCATTTTTTCAATAACAACACCGCTGAATTCATCGTCTACGTCGATAACGACATCTTCGATTGGTTCCAATTTTTCCCCGTTTGGACCGGTGTGCATTACAACGCGCGGACGGGAAACAGATAATTCAAAGCCTTCGCGGCGCATTGTTTCAATCAAAATCCCTAATTGCAATTCACCACGACCGGAAACCTCGAATGCTTCGTTGTTTTCGCTTTGTTCAACACGCAGGGCGATGTTGGTTTCGGCTTCTTTAAACAGGCGTTCACCAATCATACGGGATGTTAATTTTTTACCAGATTTCCCCGCCAATGGTGACGTGTTTACAAAGAATGTCATTGTCAGGGTCGGTGGATCAATTGGCATTGCCGGAATTGGTTCGGTAACACTGGGGTCACACAGGGTGTCGGATACGGTCGCCTTGGAAAAACCGGCAACGACAACAATGTCGCCGGCGGACGCGGTATCGCGTGAAATCTTTTCAACACCGCGGTGTTCAATGATTTTTGTAATCTTGGCGTTTTCGATAAATTCGCCGTTCATATTTATTGCCTTGACAGACTGACCAACGCGGACGGTGCCGGATTCTATTTTCCCGGTCAAGATGCGACCCACGTATGGGTCTGCTTCCAAGGTTGTCGCCAACATTGTAAACGGCGCATCCAATTGACAACGTGTGCCATTGCAATCGGGGGCCGGTACGTGGTCAACAATTAACTGGAACAGGGGGGTTAAATCCTTGCGTTCGTCATTTAAATCGCGAACCGCCCAGCCGTCACGACCAACCGAATACAGGTATGGGAAATCAAGTTGAGAATCCGTCGCGCCCAATTTATCAAACAGGTCAAATGTTTCGGATAAAACCTCGTCCGGGCGGGCGTCACTACGGTCGATTTTGTTAATGCAGACAATCGGACGCAGCCCCAATTTTAATGCCTTGGATAATACAAATTTGGTCTGGGGCAGGGGACCTTCGGAACTGTCGACCAATAACACAACCCCATCAACCATAGACAGGATACGTTCCACTTCGCCACCAAAGTCGGCGTGGCCCGGCGTGTCCACAATGTTAATCTTGTATTCGCCCCACTGAATAGACGTTGGCTTGGCCGAAATCGTAATCCCGCGTTCGCGTTCGATGTCGCCACTGTCCATAACGCGGTCGTCAATGTGTTCGTTATCGCGGAAGGTGCCCGCCTGTTTCAGCATATTGTCAACCAAGGTGGTCTTGCCGTGGTCAACGTGTGCAATAATTGCAATGTTGCGAATTTTCATTTGTATTATCCCTTGAATTTTGTGTCGGGTGATAATTTTATATGAAAAAATCCAAATTTCAAGAATTTATATCAATAAATGTTGACTTTTGTAAGTTTTTGTCTATATTTATAGGTGTGAGTGTGAATAGAACCAAAGGAGTTTATAGTGAAAAAAGTAACAACAGTTATTGATTATAAGGCGACATTGCAAGAATTTTTCAAAGAAGTGTTAAAATTCTTGGATAATCGTGCATCGTATGCAAAGGATGAATTTGAATATCAAAAAATTTGTAAGGCGCGTGAAGACGTAAAGCAAATTGCGGCAAATCCAAAAAAATATGCCGATTATAATGCGCGTGTGGCGGAGGGTGTCGAACCCCAGGCAGAGCCTTTTATGCCAAATCCACATGATAACAGCACATATTTAATTTTGCGCAAGGTCTTGCATCATATGGGTAATTTGGACAGTGAATTTGAATGGTATCGCAAAGAAGCCCAGGATATTTTGTTAAAAGCACGTCGTGCAATTGCGTACAAGAATTCCAAGAACTTGTTCAAGGATATCCAATTTTTGTTTAAATCGGCGGAAAAGTTCGCGGTTAAAAAGGAAATAGGACGTTAAAAAAATCCCGGCAATGCCGGGATTTTTTTTATGGACTAGTGTTTGCCACCGATTTTGGTGCGGCCGCCCATCAATGGCTGCAGGGCCCGCGGAATGTTTACCGAACCATCTGGATTCTGGTGGTTTTCAATCACCGGTACAATCGCACGTGGCAGGGCAATCCCCGTATTATTCAATGTCGCACAGAATTGCAGCGACCCATCCGCCGCGCGGTAACGCGTGTTGGTGCGGCGGGCCTGGAATTGGCCAATCGAAGAACAAGAGCCTAATTCGCGATATGCATTTTCACTGGGGAACCAGGCTTCGACGTCGTGCATTTTAACCTTGTTAAATCCCATATCGCCGGTGCACGCCGCAATCACGCGATATGGTAATTCAAGGTCTGCCATAACCTCGCACAGGTTGTTTAAAAGATGTTCGTGCATTTCGTCCGACTGTTCGGGGGTACAATAGATGTACTGTTCAACCTTGTTAAATTGATGTATACGCACGATTCCGCGGGTGTCACGACCGGCGGCGCCGGCCTCTTTGCGGAAGCAAGGGGAAAATCCCGCGTATTTAATTGGCAGGTCTTTTTCGTTTAAAACCTCGTCAGAATGCAGGGAATTTAAGATAATTTCCGCCGTCCCGGCCAGGCATCGGTCGGTATCGGTCAGCATAAATACGTCGTTTGTCATAACTGCTGGGTCAGATCCCATAAAGTGTCCCGCGTTAAAGATTGTTTGTGGTTTGGTAATCGATGGACAGTTTACGAATGTAAACCCTTTGCCCATTAACTTTTGCAGAACGTATGTCTGGATGGCCAGTTCCAGTTCGGCGGCCTCGCCAAAAAGGGCGTATGTGCGTGTGCCACAAATGGACGCGATTTTTTCAGGTTTCCACCAACCATTCATTTCCAGCAAGTCCCACTGGGGGCGTGGGGTAAAATCAAATTCACGTGGTGTGCCGACGCGTTTGATTTCTACGTTTTCTGTGTCATCACGGCCGATTGGGGCATCAGTGCTTGGGATTTGTGGAACGCGGTGCAATAAATCGTCAAGTGCGGCCTCTTTATCCGCCAATTCCGCCATATCAGCCGCGATTTCGTTGGCAATTTCTTTGCTGCGCGCAATCAGTGGCGCGCGGTCAGCGGCGGTTGGAATTTCGCGTGTGATTTTATTCTTTTCGGCGGTTTTTGTTTGTGTAATTGTTTTCAGTTCACGTACACGTGCGTCCAGTGCCAGGATTTCATCGGTTCTGTCGTCGATTTTCTTTAATTCACAGGCGCGTTTTACGATATCTGGGTTTTCACGAATAAATTTAATATCCAACATATTTTATCCCCTTTGTGGATTTGTTTAATTGTTTGTTATTGTATGCAAAATTATGAAAAAGTACACAGATAAATTATTCCCCCAACGGGGATGATGAAAAACTGAAAAATGTAAATTCTGGTTTCATATTGGTTCTATTATAAGTCTTTTGTTTGTTAATTGCAATAAAATCGTGGGCGCGAATTTGTTTGCATAAGGGGATTTAATTGTGTATGCTGTGCCCGAAGTTTAACAAGGAAAGGTTTTGTATTATGTCAGATTCATTTGATATGTATGATGTGATTATTTTGGGTTCGGGGCCGGCGGGCTTGACGGCGGCATTGTATGCGGGACGTGCAAATAAAAAGACGATTGTTTTGGGTGGTGACCGATTGGGTGGCCAGATGGCGGGGATTGCAACACTTGAAAACTATCCGGGGTGGCGCGGTTCAGGAATAGAATTGGCCGAATTTATGAAGGGTCAGGCCGAATCTTTTGGTGCCCAGGTTGTTTTTGTATCCGCAAAAAGTATCGATGGTGATGCGGAATCTGGCTTTAATATCTTGGCTGATAATGGCAAGCATTATGTTGGTCGCACCGTTATTATCGCAACGGGGGCATCACCACGTAAACTGGAAATTGATGGCGCGCGTGAATTGATGGGGCGGGGCGTTTCGTATTGCGCAACGTGTGATGGATTCTTTTACAGTTACAAAGATGTCGTTGTTATGGGGGGCGGAAACAGTGCACTGAACGATGCATTGTATCTGGCGGATTTGGCAAAGACCGTTAAAATTGTTTATCGCAAGGGGGCCTTTACCCGGGCCGAGGCCGTTCTGCGTGAACGTGTATCACAACGCGAAAATATTGAATGCCTGTTTAATACAGATTTGGCAAAAATCGAGGAAAAACCGGGGGATGCGGATGGACGCCTGATTATTACGACAACGGATGGCGCGCAGATTGAAACGGACGGTCTGTTCGTTGCCATCGGGCACGAGGCAAATACAGATTTCCTGTCCGAGGATGTTGCCCGTGATAATATGGGACGTTTGGTACCAGATCAGATGCCGGCCGGCATCTTTGTCGCCGGTGATGTGCATTCAGAATTAAAAATGCAGATTGCGACGGCCGTTGGTACGGGGTGCAGTGCCGCAATGGATGCAATCGCATATTTGAATAAGCAATAATAAATGCCAACCGGTTCATCTGTGGCGGTTTTGTTTTTTTACTTTTGTTTTTGTCCCCCCCCAGTTTTGTGCTGGGGGTATTTTTTATTTATCTAAGTATTTGCGGAATAATAAACAATTGGCTATAATATATATGTCACGATGATTTTATCGTGATGAGGCGTAGAAACCTCACTCAAGCGATAGAGTATAAACCTGTGTTGAAAAACATTGTGGGGCGTATTCTGTTGAAAGACTCCTGATATTTGCGTCAGGAGGGTTGCGAATATATTGAATAAGCACGCAATACTTGAGATTGTTTCTAACCTCCTGACCACTCGTGAAAACGTGTGGTTTTTGTTTTTTCGCGAATAAACAAAAAGGAGTGAAACAGATGAAAAAACTTTTAATATTAACCGCGGTTGGTGCGATACTCGCCGCGCCCGCGTTGGCGGTGCAAAAATGCGTGGCGTTGGATGAAAATAGTGGGGTGGTTACCTATACTGCTAATGAGCAAGAAGTTGAGTGGACTGCGACTTTGATGACAGGAGCAAAGATTTCGGGGATTGGCATATGTAATAGCACCGAAGGTATGGCGAACGAAATGTCTTATTCACTTAAGATGACTAGTGAAGATGGAAATAGCTATTGTTGGTGTAAAATGATTAGTCCTGTTGTATCATATTGGGTGTTTGCAGAGAATATGTATAATGATGCTTCTTGTTTTTTCTATTGTTCTGATACCTGTGCACGTTACATTCAGCAAAACTCAGACTTTCGCGCCATGATGTATTCGTTCCTTACAGATTAAAGGAGTGCACAGATGAAACGAACCGTATTTTTGTTTGTGTTTGCGCCCGTGGTGGTGTTTGCTGCCGAGCCGTCCACCAGTTGTCCGTCGGGCTATATCGCCATTGATGCGCCGTACATCACAATTGCGACAGAATGCCCCAGTGGTACGGTATCGGTCGGCACGGCGGAATCGTGTTTGGTGGAAAGTCCCGCGGGGGATTGCATAATGTACGCGCCCGCGGGCGTATCGTATACAGACGCACCCGGCACGTATGAATTTACAGAGGCCTGTGCAATGGAATAATAAAACCGCCGAATGGCGGTTTTTGTTTTCTTACTTTTTTCCAAAATGCTTCTTTAATATTTCATATGCGGCGGAAATGCGCGCAAATTCGGTGGCGGCGTTTTTCTTGTCATCTGCCGTGTCGGGGTGGTACTTTTTCGCCAGGGCGCGGTATTTTACACCAACATCGCGCCAGGTGGCGGATATTCCCAAATCAAATACCTTTAATGACGATACAACATTGGTTGGTAATTTACTTTTTGCGGGCATTTTATCAAATTTAGATCGGCCTGTAATAAAATCGTTTATAAAGCGTGCGTAATCGGTCGCATCTGTGTTGGCGGTATCTTTGTCCTTTAATGGGGCACCAAATGTTTGACGTTCCCAATCGTCTTCGATTTCGTCCGCTGTCATATCCGCGTAATAATTCCAATTCTTGTTATATTCGGCCGCGTGTTCCGGACAAAAGAACCAGTATTCACGCAATTCGCGTGATTTTGGGGCACGGCACGTGCCCGCCTTGGTGCATCCCGGTTTATCACATTTTTTTATCATTTATTATCTACCTTGGTTTCAGACAGGGGGTGATGCATTTCAATCGTTTCGCGTAATTGTTCGGGCAAAACGTGGGTGTATATTTGTGTTGTTGAAATGTCTTCGTGCCCCAGCATTGTTTGGATTGCGCGTAAATTGGCCCCGCCCGCAAGCAGGTGTGATGCAAATGAATGGCGCAGTACGTGTGGTGATACGCGATTTGGTTCAATGCCCGATAATACAGCGCATTTTTTTAATAATTTAAAAAATGCGTCACGGGTTATATGCCCCGATGCGCCACGTGACGGAAATACGTATTTTGATGCGTCATCCCCACGTGTCGCCAGCCATTTGTTTAATGCGTTGACCGCGCCACTGTGCATTGGGACGATGCGTTCTTTGGCGCCTTTGCCGTGGATAAGTAATTTGTCACCCAAAATGGCGGTCATTGGTAATTCGCATAATTCCGATACGCGCAGGCCCGATGCATACAGCAATTCTATCATCGCGCGCAGGCGTGTGGACGTTTTTATATCGCCCGCAGATGATATCAATAAATCTATTTCATCGATTGATAAAAATTTTGGTAATGGGCGTGCGCGCTTTGGCAATTCCAGATTTGCCGCCGGATTTTTTGTAATGATTTTTTCAAGCATCAAGAATTTGTAAAATCCGCGCAGGGCAGATGCCTTGCGGGCAATGGATGTTGGTTTTTCCGCAAGGCTTGATAAATATGATTGCAAAGCATCCGCGTCCGCCGTCATCAGTCCCCCAGGAATAGCATCGTTCGCCAGGCGCAGGTCTGATTCATAACTGCGCAGGGTTTGAATACTGCGGCCGCGTTCGGCGGAAAGGGCTTCTAAGAATATATCTATGTAATTCACGGGTATACCACAATTTCATTCATATGTTGAACCGGGGCAAAGGATATTATCATTAAAGCAATTATGGCCAAGATAAGCGCCCAAATTAAAATCTTGATAAATGTATTATTCTTTTTTTTCTTAATCGGCATAGCACACCCCGTCGTATGGTTTAGATTGTATCAAAACTGGTGATAAATATTCCGGCGCCCGCGATGATAATCAGTGGGGGGGCAATAATCGCCAACAGTGGTGGCAATGTCCCGGTTGACCCCAAGGCATTGAACATATTTGTGACAAAATACAATGCGAAACAAGTCAAAATACCGATGCTAAATTTTATGCCAAAACTGTAATTGCGACGCTGCTTCGTTTGGGAAAATGCAACCCCCAGTGTTGCCATCGCAATCATAGTCAGCGGCAGGAAGAGCAGAGTCCAAAACTGAACCAAATGTCCACGTGTTGGCGCGCCGATGTTGGACATTTTGTGAATGAATGCGGGTAATTGCCAGAAAGAGATTTGATCCGGTTGCAGGTATCGGTCCAGAACCGTTTGCGGATTTAGCAGGGTGTCTGTGTGCCAATCGGATTTGCGCATATTACCGTTGCTGTCCCAGATGGTGGCGTTTGTTGCGTTTAAACCATCATCCGACAGGCGTACCGTTTCAGCCTTTACACGTTCAAGCAGTTTAAACGACGGGTCTTGAAAAAATATGGTCGTGTTTTCAAATATCAAGATATTGCCGGATTTGTGCATTGTGTCGGCGTTCATTGTGATAAATCCGTTGTCGGATGATTCCCGTAACCAAATCTGATTATCGACCAGTTGCAGGTGATCGGGGGTGATGTTGTTTGTGCTGACCCCGACAGAGTAGGGGTTGACAATCGTTGTCGCAATAATGCCAATCAGGGCCGCCCCAACCAAAAATGGGCGGGACGATTGATATGGTGACATTCCCGCACTGGATACAATAATGCTTTCGCTGGATTTAGTAAGGTTGTATGACGCCAGCAATGTTCCCATAAATACCGCCAACGGTAAAAACAGTGGCACATATTCCAGTAACCGTACCCAGGATTCATAAAGTGCGGCCATTGCATCCGGATTAGATGGCAGGCGTTCCACAAACGTCACCGCCAAAATAATCCCGCACACCACCAGCATTACCAGGCCAAAACCCGCAAAAAAACGGCGCATTAAAAATCTGGTTAAGATATTTAGTCTAAACATAAGTCAAATTATAGACCGAAGATTTCCTAATTGCAAAATTAAAATGATTCCTTATAATTTGATTACAAAAAAATAATAGGAAGATAAAAATGGAAAAAAAGCCAATATCACGTGCGGGATTTGATAATCTGATTAAAGAATTAAAGGATTTAAAGGAAAATCAACGTCCGGAAATCTTGAAAACGGTGCAGTGGGCACGGTCACTGGGGGATTTGTCTGAAAATGCAGATTACAGCGCGGCAAAGGAAAAACAACGCCAAATCGATAAACGTATTCAATTTATAGAGGGGGTTATTGAAAACGCCGCCATTATTGATGTGGACAGTCTGTCTGGAAATCGGGTTATGTTTGGTGCGCGTGTCACCGCCGAGGATGAAGATGGAAATGTTATGCAGTGTCGCATTTTGTCGGACATTGAATCCGATGGGCGTACGGTAATTTCTTGTACGTCGCCGGTTGGGCGTGCAATGATTGGTCGATGCGTTGGCGATACGTGCATCGTTAAATTGCCGGGCGGTGAAAAAGAATATGAAATTTTAGACGTAAAATTCAAGGATTAAGTCCAAAAGTTAAAGTTATGTCTGTACGCATATTGCCAGATTTTTTAATCAATCAAATTGCCGCCGGCGAGGTGGTTGAACGTCCCGCCAGTGTGGTTAAAGAATTGGTGGAAAATGCGCTGGATGCGGGGGCGGACCAGATTGTTATTGACGTTGTTGATGGTGGGCGCACGTTAATCAGTGTTATTGATAATGGTGCGGGTATGTCGCGCGATGATTTGGCGACGGCCGTTATGCGTCACGCAACGTCCAAATTGCCGACCGACGATTTATTAAATATCAATTTTATGGGCTTCCGTGGCGAGGCATTACCGTCAATCGCATCTGTGTCTGATATGGAAATTGACACGTGCAATGGTGTGGATTCAAATGGGTGGCACCTGGATTGTAATACAATGGAAATAAAGCCGTGCGCGTGGGACACGGGAACACGTATTCGTGTAAAAAATCTGTTCGGGCGAACGCCGGCACGATTAAAATTCTTGCGCGGGGACCGCGCCGAATTGATGAGTGTGTTAGAGGTGGTAAAACGCCTGGCGATGGCGCGTGTGGATGTTGGTTTTACACTGAATAACAAATGGCGTTTCCCAAAGAACCAGGATTTAATCGAACGCATTGCGGCGGTTATGGGGGATGATGTTCGTGGGCGTATGTTGGATGTGGATGCGGAATCTGTATCCAATTCTGGGCTAAAATTGTCTGGATTTATTTCGGAACCGACGTTGCGACGTGCATCCAGTGTGGATCAATATCTGTTTGTAAATGGACGCCCGGTCAAGGACAAGGTTCTGGTTGGTGCGTTGCGGGCCGCATATATGGATGTTATGCACGCGCGGGAATTTCCACTGTGTGCGCTGAATTTGACGCTGAATCCCCAGGCGGTTGATGTTAACGTATCGCCCGCCAAGACAGAGGTGCATTTCCTGGAACCGTCACACGTGCGCGCGTTTATTATCAAAAATCTGCGGGATAGGTTGGCACAACCGTTGGCGGGGCCAGCGGTTGTGCAAAGTTCAGAGTTCAAAGTTCAAAGTTCAATTAATGGAATAAATAATACATTTTTTAAGCCAAATGTGTCGCAACCGGCGCGGTTTGATTTTAATCTGGTGCCGGGGGCGTTTCGTGTTGCATCACGCGCCGCACCAATTGTTGAAAATCCCCAGAAACCGTGCGTAAAGACGGATTTTGAGGTGGCGCCCATTGATGAAAATATACAGGCGTTTGATATGCCGTTGGGGCGTGTTGTGGGGCAAATTGGAAATAAATATATTATTGCCCAGACGGAAAATGCAATGGTTGTTGTTGATCAGCACGCCGCGCACGAACGCATAACGTATGAAAAATTGCGTAACCACGCGATAAAGACGCAACCCTTATTAACACCGATTGTTATCAATATGCGCGAAGAAGACGTGACGGCGGTTTTAACGGTGGCGGATGAAATGCGCGTGTCGGGTCTGCATATTGATGCGTTCGGGGACGATGCAATTGCGATTTTTGAAAAGCCCGCCGATTGGGATTTAGACTGGGGAACTGTATTCAAATCAATCGCGGATGAGGTACGCAGCAACGGGCATTCGTCGGGGTTAAATGAAAAACTGCATTTGAAATTGGCGAATTATGCGTGTCATCATTCGGTGCGGGCGGGGCAAAAATTAGACATAAATCAAATGGATGCTTTGTTGCGTGATATTGAAAATACCGAGCGTGCGGGGCAATGTAATCACGGTCGCCCGGTCTATAAATTTATCCCAATTTCTGAAATTGATGGTTGGTTTGAAAGATAAAAATCCCGCGTTTCGCGGGATTTTTTAGTGGTTAATGTAAAGGGCTTGTGTTTTGGTGAAAAATGGTTTATAATTAACGTTGAATTCACAGGGATGTGGATTCGGGGTCGTCAAAAAGCCCATCAGCAATCGGTGCAAGAAAATGTGTGCCGTATCCGCACATAAAAATTGGCGCGGGATGCGTCTTTTTTTGTGTTTATAACCCGATGTATTCGTGCGATGGTCGCACATATACCACTTTCGTGCGTCGGGGTGCCGTCGGTTATACAACAGGGCGCATTGCGCCCGAAAACCGGCGGGGTCAAAATTGCTGTTGATTTTTTGAACACCCCGACCGCCATATTCCAAAAATGGCGGTGTTTTTATGCGAAAAATAATTTGGGCTTTTTCACTGTGTTTGGTGGTGATGCCATCGCGCGCCGCAACATTACAGGGATATGGAACCGTGGAACGGTGTTTTGTTGTGCCGGATAGAACTATTCCGACATGTGATGGGGCTGATTATGTGTATTTCGAGACGTATTGTTATGTAGTGGAATTGGGGTGTAATATTAGGGTTAAAACAGAGGCCGTTTTATCGCCAATGAAAACCAAGTTTGCACAAATTCACGACGAAATTACAGAACCAGCGATAAAATATGGTAATAATGTTTTTTGCAAAATGACATACCCGTATGAAGGGCTTTATGTTACGTTGTTTAGTTTTAATGATTGGGGTGATTTAGCAGCTGATCTTGAGTGTGCTTCCTTATACTTGGATAATGCATATGATTGTTATCAAAACCGTGATGGTGATGATTGTGAAGTTGAATATTATTACGGAAGTTTTTATACCACAGAATACCAAGAATTATTTTTATCGGCGTTATTTGCGACAGAAATGCCATCCGAAATCCCGTGTACGATTGGTATTTCCAATTTAATGGTTTCAACGGGGGATGCGTTTCAATTATATGCGGAAAAATATACCGAACCGTCGTTGGTTGTGCAATATAATGATGAAAAATGCTATGTTAAATTGGAAAGCGGTGTGGGGAATTTAAATATAAATTTTAATGGTGAAATTTATCACGCCGTGGAATAAGTTTTTTCTGTATTTGTCCTTTACTTTTCTAGGTTTTTTTACTATTGTGCCAGTATCAAAGCAAGGAGAAATCATATGGATCAAGCAGCAGTTGTTGTTGATAATGCGACGCAAACCGTCGCCACGGCACCCCAGGGGGATATTTGGGGAATGGTGCTGTATTTAATCATTGTGTTTGGAATTATCTATTTTCTGATGGTGCGACCAAATAAAAAACGTATGGCAGAATATCAAAAAATGCTGGATGCGTTAAAGGTTGGTAATCGCGTTATGGCCGCGGGTATCTATGGCACGATTAAGAAAATTAACGACAAAACAATTGAAATGGAAGTTGCCAAAGGCGTTGTTATAGAAGTTAACAAAAACGCCGTGGCATCGGTCGAAGAATAAAAGGGTATGGGTATGTTTAAAAAACTGGCTATTATTTTCACAGCAGTATTTTGTGTTCTGTTGGCGGTGCCGACAATGTCGCCAAAATTGGCGCCTTATTTTCCGTCTTGGATTAAACCAATTCCGTTGGGGTTGGATTTAAAAGGTGGGGCGCAATTATTATTAGAGGTGGATACCGACACTATGTTCCAGGAAAAAGCGGAACAGTTGTACGAAGAAACGCGCAGCGCGTTAATTAACCGCGACAAGGGGGTTATTCGTTTTTCAAACCTGCGTAATCACGATGGTGTGGTGTCGCTGGTTGTGCGTGATGAAGACCAGGTTAGCGAGGCCAAGGGACGCTTGAAAAGTGTGTTTGGCAACACCGTTGATATCGCGTCCAGTGGCAAAACAATCACTTTGTCTTATTCGGATGTGCAAAAGGCGGAAATGACCAAAGATGCGTTGGCGCGCAGTATTGAAATTGTTCGTCGTCGTATTGATGCGCTGGGGACGAAAGAACCGTCTATTCAAAGTCAGGGCGGCAAATATATTATGGTACAGTTGCCCGGTGTTGATAATCCAGAACATATTAAAAATCTGATTGGACAGACGGCAAAAATGACATTTCATTTGGTAAATGAAAATGTGTCGCCGGACCAGATTGCGTCGGGGCGTGCGCCAAATGGTACGGACCTGTTGCCGTATATGGATGCACCGGGTCAGGTTGTTCCGGTCTATTCCAGGGTAGAGGTATCCGGTGAATCACTGAAAGATTCCCAGGCAGACTATGACCAGAATAATATGCCGGTTGTTACAACCGTGTTTGATGCAACGGGGGCACGTAAATTTGCGCGTCTGACAACCGAACACGTTAATGAACGCTTTGCAATTGTGTTGGACGGGCGTGTGTTGTCTGCGCCAACAATTCGTGAACCAATTCCGGGCGGCCGTGGCCAGATTTCGGGTGGTTTTTCATTACAAGGCGCAAAGGATTTAGCGGTATTATTGCGTTCGGGGGCATTGCCGGCGCCATTGACCGTTATCGAAGAACGTACCGTCGGTGCAGGATTGGGTGCGGACACAATCGAACGCGGTAAAATTGGCGCGTTGGTTGGTGTGATATTTATCTTTATATTCCTTATCTTTACATATCGTATGTTTGGCGTGTTGGCCAGTGCAACATTGCTTGTCAACCTGGGGATGATTGTGGGTGTGACGGCACTGTTTGGGGCAACGCTGACATTGCCGGGTATTGCGGGTATCGTGTTGACGTTGGGTATGGCGGTGGACGCGAATATCTTGCCGTTTGAACGTATCAGGGACGAGGTTCGTGCCGGTGTCCCGACACTGCGTGCGGTAAATATGGGATTTGATCGTTCGTTAAAAACGGTTTTGGACGGAAACTTGACCACGCTTATCTGTGGTTTGGTGTTGTTCCAGTTTGGTGCCGGTCCAATTCGTGGGTTTGCGGTAACATTGTCGATTGGTATTTTGACAACACTGTTTACGTGCGTATGGTTTGCCAAGGTTCTGATTGACTGGTACATGAACGGCAAAAATAAAAAGATTGGTTTTGTTAAATAATAAATGCAAAGGGGAAATGTTATGAAACTGCATTTTATGAAATATCGTAAATTATCGTATATTATTTCAGGGGCGCTGTTGCTGATATCGGTGCTGTCTATTTTGATACGCGGGTTTAATTATGGTATCGACTTTTCTGGGGGTATTTCGATAGAGGTTACACCCGTTGCCGAAACAATGACCATTGACAAGATGCGTTCAGAATTGGCCGAATTTAGTCCGGAATTACAGCAAATTGATGGTAATGCAATTCTGATACGTGTGGGATTGCCCAAGGGGGTAACAGATGCACAACAAAACGAACGCGTTGCCCAGATTAAAAATATCTTGGGCGATCAGGTGACGTATTCCCAGGTGCAAATTGTTGGACCAAAAATCGGTGGCGAATTGATTCGTGGCGGTATTTTGGCGATTTTATTTGCGTTCTTGATGATGGCGGTTTATGTATGGGTGCGCTATCGCGGGGGGTATGCCGTTGGGGCGCTGGTGTCGCTGTTTTTGGACTTTGTGTTGATGTTTGGTTTCTTTTCGATTACGGGCCTGGAATTTAATCAGACGGCGATTGCGGTTATCTTGACGGGGATTGGTTATTCGATTAACGACAAGGTTGTAAACTATGACCGTATCGAAGAAAATGTTAAAAAATATCACAAAATGCCAATGCCGGAACTTATTGATTTGTCTATTAACGAAATGTTCCGTCGTACAATGATGACCAGTATTTCAACATTGTTGGCGATGTTGGGATTGTTCCTGTTCAGTGGCGAAGTGTTGCGCGAATTTGCAATTGCAATGACATTCAGTATCGTTATGGGAACATTTACAAGTATTTATATTTCTAATGTGGTGTTGTTGAATTTCGACCTGCGTGGGGATAATAAATAACAAACGTTAAGCGCGTGCGTCACAATCGGCCAAGGGGGAAAGATGATGAGAATGCTGAATAAAATCATAGTGGTGCTTGTTTCTATTTTGATGGTTGGTGGCGCGCGCGCGGATGGTCTGTTTTTCCCAGATGAACCGGTTCAAGATGGTATTCAGGTTTTTGAAGTGTCAAAAACATTTGCCGAAATTTATGAAAAACTGGATGATATAAACTGGGCCGGCAAGAATATAAATATTGCCATTGAAAGTCTGGAAAACCTGAACAAAAATGCGCATATCGCGGCGACCGATGAACGTGTCGTTTTGGTATGGGGGGATGAAATTGTCGCAAACTATCCACGTCCCGCGGCACGTGACTGGGCGGGGTTTGGCGAAATAACAACGGCGTTGGTTTTGCGTATGCGGGCAATGGATGCAAATTTGCGCGCAATGTCGGAAAGTGCCCTGTACCAGGCGGTTATTTCGGCACTGATGCGGGGAATTGATGAAAATGGGCGATATGTTTATTCGCGTGCGGCCGAAATTACCGAAGATGGACGATTGCTGACCAGTGTGGGCCTGGAAGGGGCGCGGGATGCACGTGGAAACTTCCGCGTTGCCGGTATTTTCAAAGATGGGCCCGCCGATGTCGCCGGAATACGCGCCGGGGATTTAATTTCGCAAATAAATGGCGCGCCGGTCGCAAATATGTCTGATGCAGATGTTGCGGCGGCAATGTCTGGATTTAATTCGGGTACGGCAAAGATTAGATTATTGACACCATCGGGGGCGCGTGATGTTGTGTTGCGCCGTGCAACGGTGGTGGTGGCGGATTCTGATATTATTCATCGTTCGGGTGATAATGGCGGTATCTTGGAAATTGTTGTTCATCGTGTGTCAGATAATGCGGTTGCAATTGTTAACGAGGCCCTGGCACGATATGCAGATGCGTCTGGAATTATCTTGGACCTGCGGTCGGCGACGGGGGATGATGAACGGGCGGCGGCAAAACTGGCGGGGTTATTTATTGGGGCAAAACCCGTTATGCGTATTAAAGAAACCGCCCTGGACGAGGTCGAAGTGGTCCCCGGTGGTAATGCCGTAACCGATGCGCCAATGGTTGTGGTTATGTCTAATATGACGCGCGGCACCGCCGAGGCAATCGCGGCCGCGATGTATGAAAATGCACGTGGTGTGTTGATTGGGACGCCGACGGCGGGAAATGCCAGAATTGCATCAAAAATTGATTTAAGTAATGGTGGCGCGTTGGAGGTGCTGAACAAATCTTTGAAAACCGGGGCGGGGCGCGTACTGGATGGACGTGGGGTATTTCCGATTGTATGTTTGTCTAATATTCGCACCACGCAACAACAGAATGCATTTTTCCTGAACGTGTTAAATAATGATTTTAATGCCCAGGACTTTAACAAAGATGCGGGTATAAATCCAGAATCTGTGCGTCGGGGATGTCCGGTTATCGTTAATGGCGCGGACGAAGATGCAATAGCGGCGGCGGTGTCGGCCAAGATTTTAACGGATAAAAAAGTCTATAACAGGTTAATCGCAGAATAAAAAACACGGGGTGTGGAAAATGTTTTTAACAAAAAATAATGAAATGCTGTGGCGACGTTTGGCGTGGGGCACGCTGGTAACGGCGATGTTGGTGCTGATGGGGGTGTGTTGTTTGGATGCGCCAATTTATGCCATAACACGTGGTATTGGTAATTGGGGAATATGGGTATTTTTGGGACGCGTATTTGATGCGAAAATTTGGATTCTGGTATCGATGATTATTTTTGCCGTTTATGGGGTAAAAAGATTAGTAAAAACAATAGAATCAATACAGGATAAAAGAATCCAGTTCAAGTTTTTGGATATTTTAAAAGAAACATTCGTAAAAACAAAGACTAGTCACGCGTTCTTGATACTAAATAGCGTCTTTTGGGCCAGTGCCATTGTATGGGTATTAAAGGTTATTATTGCGCGTCTGCGGCCGGTGTTTGTTATGTCGGGGATTATTCCAGAATTTGACAGGTTTACATGGGCGTGGCATTCGATGCCATCGGGGCATACGACGGTGACATTTGCGGGACTGGTTATGATTGGGATGTTGGCGCCGAAATATAAACCGTTAACCTGGACATTGGCGGTGATTGTTGGTGCGTCGCGTATATTTATTGGTGCACATTGGTTCAGTGATGTTATCTTGGGGGCGTTTATTGGTATGGTTATCGCCGACGTTGTAAAATGGTTATTGATGAAGAAATAAAAAATCCCGCGTTTCGCGGGATTTTTAGTGGTGAGCCGCAAGTGGCTGGTGGAGAGTTCCGGTGTGCGGCGAATGCCGCACATCATAGTGCTTCTACTCTACACTTATGGCTTACCACTAATCACTAAGATAAACTTTTGTTTATCTTAGTTTCTTTTGTGCTTAACATATTGAAAATTGTATAAAAAAATCAAAAAAATACTGCCGAATCCAAACGGTCCTTTTATATCAACAATACTTACAACGATTTTAACTTGAAAATCCGGGCTTTGTCAATGTGAAAAATATGCCGAATCTAAACCACCGTTTTCCTAAGAGATCGCAGATTCAAAAAAGGGAGAGGATATATGATAAAAAAATTGTTTTTGGTGATTGGGTTCGTGTTGGCAGTGTCGCCAGTATGGGCGGTGCCACAGCTGGCACGTTTTGCGGACCCGTCTAAGGATAGTTTTGAGATAGGTTCTGGGTATTTTCCCAATCAGATGATGCATGTATACTATACAGAGTTTCAATCAGGTACCCCAAATCAAGCGGTTGTTCAGGGTAGGTGTGCAGCTGTGTCGGGGTCGGCGTATGACACAAAACAAATTGTGGAATTAAAAAATGAGGCAACCGCTTATGCGAACAAATATTGTTGGTGTCAATTGATTTTTCCATTTGTTTCAAGTTATATTTTTTCGCCACTACAACGCGACCCTGGTGGTGCGATGGATTTTCCTAATGCGGCGGTTTGTTCACGGTATTGCGCATTAAACTGTGTGAATAATGTGGAGCTTTTTTATTATCAGCCGATGGATTTGCTTTATAACTAGAAAGGGGGGGGAAAGATGAAAAAAATCTTCTTTGTGATTATTATTGGTTATTTTTGTATTGCGGATTCGTATGCGGGGGTTATGTGTCACAAGACGGGGGCGTTAGGCAATATAAGCGCTGCCACAGTATACTTAAATAAATTTGGCTTTTATTTTGCAACGGGGGCGTTATTGAATCAGTATCCGATGGTGCACGGGAGCCTGAGTGATGTTACTGCAACTAATACTAAGTCAAAAGTTTTAATTCAGGGAATTTGTGCAACTAATGAAAGCAGTATGCCTCTTGAATTTAACGAACTTGGTGGGATTGTTACGGATGATACAGATACCCATGGTTGGACCATAAACTGTTGGTGTCAAATGATATATCCATATGTATCCAAGGTGGTGTTTAATTATTCACTTAATCGGGCACGTACCACGGATGCGGATGCGTGTATGGCGCAATGTACGTCTAAGTGTATTGATAATATGCAGTCAAGTTCTAGCCTGAGGACTTATTTGCTTATACCATCAGAGATTTTATATCAATAAGGGGGGGTAAGATGAAAAAATTTTTGATTTTAGCGTTGTTGGTGCCCACAATTGCATTGGCCGAAGAACCAACGACAGAGTGTCCAGGATCGATGCAGGCATTAAGCGCACCGGAAATAACATGGTCAACAAGTAAAACGTATGATCAGGGGTGGATTCCGCTTGGGACTGGAACGTTGGGATTTGAGGGGCAAAGTTGTCTTGAAATATCGTCAAACCTTGTGTCTTATGCGGTTGCATGCCCGATGTATGCGTTGGCGGAAACCGAATATTCCGATGATACCGGGGCTTATAATTTTATAGATGTGTGCCCATTAGAATAATTATAATTTAAAAAAACAGGGCGATAAATTTATCGCCTGTTTTTTTTGCAAATTTTGTGATAAAATGCGCATTATGAAAAAGCAATCAAAGATTTTGCCCGATCGTATGTCGGGGGCGTTGAAAAGTTTGGCGGTGCGCGTGTTTGGCGCGGGCCTGGTGGTGCTGGGGGCGTGTTTGGTGGTGGCGTTGTTCTTTCACAACCCGTATCTGGATGGGTTTGCGGCCGCGGGCACATATGGCGATCAGTCGGTATTGGGCCAAATTGTTGGATTTTTGCGTTATGGAATTGGTTTTGTGCCAACATTGTTTGTTTTGCTTTGTATGATGCGGGGCGGGCTGGCGTTGGCAATTAATTGGGGGGATGATACCACGCCCGAATACAACATTTTACGTGGTTTTATCGCAACGTTTTTTGGGGCGGCGGGATTTGGTTTGATTGCGCCATCGGGAACGTTCGGTGGTTTGGCCGGTGCGATTGTTGCAAATGATTTGGGTGGTTTAATTGGTGGCGTGTGGTCTGTGTTGGTTGGTCTGGTATGTGTGGCGGTGTTTATGGTTATGGGGGCGATGCTGTTGCATATTAAATGGTCGCACGTTGTGATGGTTGCGCGTCGCGCGTGGTATGTGGTGCGATGGGTATTGGCGGCGTTCCATTTGACGTCTATGCCGGCCAAGGCCGATTATCAAGAACAAGCAGAAGAAGATGTCGAAGAGGCAGAAGAAGAAACGGACACGGAACCAAAGAAGCGTGCATCGCGCAAACGTCCAACCCGCGCAATCAGTGCGCCCGTCGCCGCGGCGGTGGCGCGTCCCGCGATTGCAATGGGGGATTATCCGTTGCCGGATCCAAAGTTCTTGGAAAAATCAAACTTTGGTAAATGCGTTGTGACGCCGGAACTGAAACAAAATGCCAAGAATATGGAGGTGCACTTTGCACAATATGGTGTCCACGGACACGTTGTTGGGATTAAGCCGGGGCCGGTTGTAACGCTGTACGAATTTATGCCAGATGAAGGCACGCGTATGACGGATGTTAATAAAACCGTGACCGATATGGTGCGTGCAATGGCGACGGAAAATATTCGTATTGCACATATTCCGCGTACGCAACTGATTGGTGTTGAAATGGTAAATCTGAACCGGCAAACGGTGCGCTATCGCGGGCTGATTGATAATCCGTTGTTCACAGAATCCAAGTATAAAATCCCATTGGCTTTGGGTGTGGATATTGGCGGAAATCCAATGTACTTTGATTTGGCAAAAATGCCACATATGCTGATTGCGGGACGTACGGGTTCGGGCAAGTCTGTGTTTGTACAATCATTGATTACATCTGTTGTGTATCATTTTACGCCGGACAAGTGTAAATTGATGATTATTGACCCAAAGGGGGTTGATTTTGGATTCTGGGATGAAATTCCGCACCTGATTACGCCGATTGTAAAACTGGATCCGGCGGCGGCAGTTAATGCGTTGAAATGGGCGGTGCGCGAAATGGAAGAGCGCTATAAACAATTACAAGTTCTTAACGCGCGCAATATCGAAAGTTATAACGAAATGGCGGCGGAAAAACGTGCGTCTGGTGAAAAATTAACCAAACAGGTGGCCGTTGGTACAGATGAAGAAACCGGTGAATTGCTATTCGAAACCCAGGAAATAGATTTGTCTGATATGCCATATATTGTCATTATTATTGACGAGGTGGCAGATTTGATGAGCCTGGCCCGGAAAGAGGTCGAAGCCTGTGTTCAGCGTATCGCGCAAAAGGCACGTGCGGCCGGTATCCACCTGGTGATGGCGACACAGCGACCAGACGCGACCACAATTACCGGTGTTATCAAGGCGAATTTCCCAACACGCGTTTCTTTCCAGGCGCGCAGCCGTATCGACAGTACAACGTGCCTGGGCGAGGGCGGGGCAGAAAACCTGCTGGCGATGGGGGATATGTTATTTAGCGAGGCCGGACGTATCCCGGTTCGTATCCACGGTGCGTTTATTGCCGATGATGAATTAACGAAAATTGGTAATTTCTTGCGTGCGCAAGGGACCCCAGAATATGCCGCCGGTGTTACCGATGGCGAAGAAATGGTGGCGGGCGCCGCGCCGGCACCATCCGCAGCAGAGGTTAAAGCGGAAAAGAATGCCGACCTTTATGAACAGGCCAAAGAAGTTGTTATTCGTGATAAAAAACCAACTATTTCATACGTTCAGCGTCGCCTGGGGGTTGGATATAACAAGGCCGCCGGCTTTATCGAACGGATGGAGCAAGAAGGAATTGTTAGCGCACCCGATGCTAGTGGCAAGCGACAGGTTTTGTAATGTGGAAAACGCTTTTATAACCGTGGGGTTTATGGTATAATTTAAGGCAAAAGGAGTTATATAATGAATAAGGTTTTATCTTGTTTTGCAATGCTGGTGGCGGCGTTTGGTATTGGGACCGCGGATGCCGCAACTAACTTTGGCGCACGTGGCGCATCCAGTGCCGATTTAACAAGTGCGCCCGCCACACGTACACGTGAAAATGTAAACTATCAAAAATATCAGACACGTACAACAACACGTACGTATAAACAGTCTGATGGTGGGGATTTATATTATTCGGCCCCAACAAAACGCAGTGACCTGTATAAACAATATGATGCGGCAAAATCGTCTTCGGCACGTGCCACGAAGACAACGGTGCGCACAACGCGTTCAGAAAAAATCGTAAACAAATTAAATCGTAAATATTATTTGGCACATCCATTTTTCCAGCCATTGGGTGGAAACTTTGGTTCAATAACCGATTTTTCATATAATCAGAATTCTTTCGATTTTGATTTGCCATTGACATTGGTAAGTTCTTTGGACCCAGCCCGTCAGATACCTTTTGCGGGTGGTGAGTGGAAATCCAATACGTTTTCAATAAAAGAAGATTTTAGCTATGGTATTACCGACACGGTTGCGTTGGTCGCAATGGCAAAATATGATATGGCAGATTATGAATTTAAATATGATTTCAGTAATGGCGATGCTGCAAAATCAAAGATGGATGATGACAATCTGAATCTCTTTGGTATTGGTGGTCAATGGCGTGTGGTTGATAATGAAAAATGGATTGCGACCGCAATGGCTTTTTATCAGCACCAGAAAGATTTTGCGAATACTTTGGCGCTGGATTTAAAAGCTGGGTACAAGGTTTCGCGTTCTACAATCTATGGTTTGGTGCGTGGATGGTATTTGGATTTAGATGAAAATTCATATGGTGCGATTGTTGATAATTCCGAAGAGATATTCTATATCGCGTATGATACCGATGTAAATGATATGTTCTATGTCGAGGGTGGTTTGGGTGTATTCAGCGTATTGAACCAGGATTGGACATTAAATGTCGAGGGGGTCTTTGGTAACTATGGCTGGCATAACCAGGCGTCGGTCAAGGCGGCCCTGGGGTGGCAACCAAATGACTGGTTTGCATTGAATTTGTATGCAAAATCATCAATCTATGACAGTGCCGATGACAAAGATTTAAATGTTTATATGCAACAGGCAGATATGGGATTAAATTCTTTGACACAGATTGGTACAGCTAAAATTGATAAAGCAAATGAAATGTCCCTGGGGGTTCAGGCGATATTCCATTTCTAGGAATCTAATTCATAACCGTCCCCGTTAATGGGGGCGGTATATTATCTTAAATCGGAGAGAGGATTTTAATCATGCGAAAAATTTTATCGGCGTTTTTATGCGGGGCGTTTTTGTTCGGTTCGGCAAATGCAAATTCTTTGGAATTTGATACGTCAGATCCACTGTATATGCCACGCGCAGAGGAAATTTTATCTGAATCAACAGTATCTTTGGGGCACGATATTTTGCGTTTTGGTGAAAAGTTGTCCTATGGATTAAATGACAGATTAACAATTTCTGCGAATACACATTATCAAATAGATTTTTCCGGTACCGATGATGGGTTTACCAGTACGGATTTGGGCGGTGTGTATCGCGCGGGTGCATCTGATACATTCGTTTCAGATGTTATATTTGGATTCAAATTTGGGGGCAGTCGTAATGTTCGTACCCCGTGGTTCGCAGATTCAACATATTATGCCGGTTGGCGTTTTGGGCGCCAGTGGGCGGGCTTGACATTGGCGGCAACAATCCAATCGAACTGGATTTTTGATGACTTGCGCGGTATGTCTTATATTGATTTGATGCCAGAGGCGTATTTTAGACTGGATGCCGATTGGCGTTTGGGAATGTCTGCAATAATTCGCAAGGCAACAACACCGTCATATAACCAAGAATGGGTTGGAATGAAGGTTGTTCGTCAATTTGGTCGTACGCAATATGTTGGACATATTGACTATGAATTTGAAGGGGATGATGTGCAGGTTGGGGCGCGCGTAAATATATTATTTTAAAAAATCCCGCGGAACGCGGGATTTTTTATGAGATATGTGACATGAATATTTATAACAGTAAAAAATATTTGTAATCTGTTTATAGATTGTGTATAATTTGCATTGAGTTCACAGGGATGTGGATTCGGGGCCTTAGAAAAGCTCTTCAGTAGTCGGTGCAAGAAAATGTGTACCGCATCCGCACAGAAAAGTTGGCGCGGAATGCGTCTTTTTTTGTGTTTCCAACCCGATGTATTTGTGCGATGGTCGCACATACCACTTTCGTGCGTCGGGGTGCCGTCGGTTATACAACAGGGCGCATTGCGCCCGAAAACCGGCGGGGTCAAAACTATTGTTGATTTTTCTAACACCCCGACCGCCATATTCCCGTGGCGGTGTTTTTATTGTTTGGGGGAAATGATGCGGAAATTTTTATTGCTGTTTATGCTAATTACTGTATCGGCAAATGCGGCAACAATGTGCGTGCCGGATTTTTCACAGATGTCTGATAAATGCACAGTTGTTAGTTATACAAAAAATACGTGGACAGTGAACTGTAATGGGGTTGAGGTTTCTGGAATAGCAATTCCAGGAGAAAACGCATCTACGAGTTTTGTTTATGATATAGAAGAGATTGTTGGCTTTACGGCGTTCTGCAATTGTTTAATGCAGCATCCGGTTGTGGGACAGTATTTATTGCCATTACCTGACCCCTCTATGTGTAGAGAGTGGTCCGGAATGTCTTGTGGTCAGTTTTGTGCAAATGTTTTTGTGCCAAGATGTGGGTTTTCTAAGTGTAATCCGTATGCTGACCTGGGGATAAGTTGCACACAAGGATCGGCGGGGGGCAGTTCATGAAAAAAATATTTATTGTTTATGCCGGTATTATGCCTGTGATTGCGAATGCTGTGGCGTGTCCAAGTGGTATGACGGCGGTGTCGTATGATGATTTTGCCCCAGTGGTATCTGGGGTATGCCCCGCGGGCTATGTTGCACATGATTTGCAGAATGTTTGTGCAAATGATTCATCGGGGGTGTGTTGGCTGGTGCGATTGGCGTGCGGGGCAGGGATAACACAAATGAAAACATCGGCTGGGGTTGATTTTCCGCTTTATGCAACGCGGCAAACAAATCCGTCGCTAAGTGTTATGTATAATAATACAACATGTTATATGGATTTAGAGCAGGGCGAACAATCCGGTACAATTAATGTAAATTATAACGGTGTTGTTTATCATATGATTCCGAACTAGTCATCTGAATTTATTTTCTGGCGCAGGGATTCCCAATAATCCAGGCGCTTTTTTATTTCACGTTCAAAGCCGCGTTCAACGGGTTGATAAAATTTTTGCCGCCCCAATGATTCTGGGAAACAATTTTGACCACTGAAACCATTGGCGGTATCGGGGTCATAGATATATCCCGCGTTATAGCCCAAATTTTTCATCATTTTTGTCGGCGCGTTTAAAATATTTTTTGGTGGCATCAGTGAACCCGTTTCACGGGCCACGGCGTATGCCGCCTTTTGCGCTTTGTAATTGCCAATACTTTTTGGGGCGGTCCCTAGGTAAATTACCAGTTGCGTCAGGGCCAAGTCCCCCTCTGGACTGCCCAGTCTTTCGTATGCCGACCAGGCGGCAATCGCCATTTGCAATGCGTTTGGATCGGCCAGGCCCACATCTTCGACCGCAAAGCGGGTCAGGCGCCGGAATATGTACATTGGGTCCTGGCCGGATGTCATCATACGCGCCGTCCAATACAGTGCGGCGTCCGTGTCACTGGCCCGCAGGGATTTATGCACCGCCGATATCAGGTTGTAATGTTCGTCGCCACTTTTGTCAGATAGGGGCGCGCGCTTTTGCACCGCGTTGTCCAATTCGTCGGGTGTTAAATCGTGCCTGAAATTTGCGTTAATTAAGTATTCAACCGTATTCAGCAGGAAGCGTGCATCGCCGTCCGCCATCTGGGCCAGGTGGGTGCGTGCGCTTTCATCCAGTGGTAATTTTTTTTCTAAAAATTCTTCGGCACGCTTTATTAGTGTCAATAAATCTTCGGTCGACAGGGGTTGCAAAACCCCAACGTGGCAACGTGACAGTAGCGCGTTATTCAAATTAAAACTGGGGTTTTCGGTGGTTGCACCCATAAATACAACCGTGCCATCTTCGAGATATGGCAGTAGGGTATCTTGCTGTGTCTTATTAAAGCGATGAATTTCATCAATAAACAGCAATGTATTGCGACCAATGTCGCGATTCATACGTGCGGCATCCATTGCCTTTTTTATATCAGCCGTTCCTGAAAATACCGCAGACATTGGTACAAAATCCATATCGACCGAATTTGCCAATGCGCGTGCAATCGTTGTTTTTCCGCATCCGGGCGGCCCCCATAAAATTAAATTTGATAATTTTTTATTGTCAACCATACGACGGACCAGGCCGTTTTCACCCAGCAATGTTGTTTGGCCCACAACGTCCGCGATTGTGTTGGGGCGCATTAAATCAGCCAGTGGTCGTGTCATAGTTTTACTTCGCTTTTATTTAATGTTTATTTATGGTATAATTATTCTATTAAAAAACACAGGGGTTAGCAATTGGTAAATATAAATAAAAGTTCTGAATTTGCGTTGGCGGTGGCAAACCTGGCGGCGGCGGCAATTGCGGCAAATCCGGCGTTGGATATGGAAACCGCGGTAAAGCAAGCGCGTGAAATCTTGCGCGGGGCGTCCGTTACACCACAACAAATCGAAGACTCAATTCAGCCCGATAAAATTCAATGCCTGGAAGATGGCACGTGGCACATTATGTTGCGGCGCTATGTAAAGCGGAAATTTAATTTAACCCCCGAACAATATCGGGCCAAGTGGGGGTTGCCGGTGGACTATCCGTTTGTTGCGCCCGCATATGCGCGCAAGCGTTCACGCATTGCCAAAAAAACAGGATTGGGGAGAAGATAAAATGTCAAAAAAATTTGAAAAAGTTGTAAATGCGCCACATATGTATTTTGGAAATGCGCGCAAAAAACTGGTTCGGGGCAATTGGCCAAAAAGTACGGGAAAACGTGTTGGACGCGGGGGAAAGATTGCGTTTCATTCTTTGATGCAGTTTATTACATGGACATTGAAATATGCGTTGCTTGACAATCATCTGACACGTAAATTAGAAGAACTGTTGGCCAAGATTAAAAAGACAGACGGTAAAGGTAAAAAGAAACTGTGGCGGGCATTTATTAAAAAGAATCCTAATTTTATGGGGCATATAGTTTACTATATGATGTTGGTGGCGACAGCAGCGGGGATTGATTTAAGCCGAGACGAATCTTTTATAAAAGAAACTGTCAAAGAGTGGATTGCAGAATTAACAGATGATGATGATTCAGATGATGACAATACCATAGATATAATGAGTATTGATGTAAACTCAAAGATAAAAGATATCAATAACACGGTTCCACATTTGCGTGCAATTTCGACAAATCAATCGCAATCGGAATTTGTAAAGCAGGCAGTGGAAGAATACTGGGATGAAATTGCGGTGGCATTAACAGAATTGGAAACATATCGCGCGTCGCCAAAATTACATTCGGGGGAAAAACGGTATACAAATGGACTGGGGTGTACGTGGCAGTATTGGTATAACGACAACGGCGTTTTGTATAAAGAAAAAAATCTTAAAAATAATACCAAAACCTTGAGCGCAGATAAAAATTATGAACAGGCACGTCGGCATTTGATTTATGAATCGTTACCCGCACTTTATAATGCGATTAAACCGTATGATAATATTACCCCACAAATGCAAATTGCATTGTTAATGGCGGGATATCAGCGTCCCGCGGATATGAAACATATCGCAGAAAAATTGGCGTCGGCCACAACCGTTCAACAGGTCGCAGATGCGTTCGCAGATGTAGAGAATGTTCCATCAAAATGGCGTGATGGAACGCGTGTTCGTCGGTATACGTGCGCACTGTACGCAATTGGTGCAATCAGTGCAGAACAAATGCTGGATTGGACACGGGATTCTTTTTCAATGGTTAATGTTAACACCGTATACAAGAATGGGCATTTTGTAATATCACAACAAAATATTGAATTTTTATTGGGACGCAGTCGGCCAAATACAAATACGGTGCGTGAATTTTTGAATGATTTTGATACAGGGCGTAAGATTGTTGCAGATATAAAAACGTCCGGTGACACATTTAAATTTGATGAAAAAGAACAAGATTCAAATTATGAAAAATCTATGGCGGTGGTAAACAAAGCAGACAAGAAATTCAAAAAAGGAAAATATAAAGACGCCGAAGAACTTTATGTTGAGGCCCTGGCGTTAAATCCGGACAATATGGAGGCCTACAGTTCGTTGGCGCTAACGTACAAAATGCTGGGGGATAAAAATAAGTCGGTCGAATATTATCAAAAGTGTATAGATACGGTTGTTAAATGTAACGAATATATGAATTCAAACAAGTCTATGTTGTTGGATCGACGGGTAAAGGCAATGACGTATTATAATGCAGGACTTGCCCGCCAGGAAATGGGACGTATCGCCCAAGAATCTGGGGATGTGTCAGCGGCCAAGGAACAATATCAATTGGCGCAAAAGAATTTTAACACCGCCAAGAAAAATGCGGAAATGATAGATCTGGAATCAGATATAATTGATGTTTATGACAGGGCAATGAATGATGCAAAGAAAATGATGGATGCGTTAAAAAAGTTGTCATTCAAGGCATCAGCGGCAAAGGTGAAAAATAAATCAGCGATTCTTGATGCCGCACGCGCCAAGGATGGTGAATATCGGGCATAAAATCCAATATGATTAGGCACAGGGGGAACATTATAATATGAAAGTCTTTGTTGATATACACGATAAACGCTGGAAAAAATATAAAATCGATTTTGAAAAAATCGTCTATACGCAGGGTTTTCCCGCACACAAAGAATCAGAGGTTTCAATTATATTAACCGATGATGCGGAAATTCATGCGTTAAATCGTGATTGGCGTGGCAAGGATGCACCAACAAATGTCTTGTCGTTTGAATTGGGGGATGATGTTTTGTTGGGGGATATTTATATTTCGTTGGACACCGTCCTGCGCGAGGCGGCCCAGCAAAATAAATCTGTTGCCGATCATACGGCACATATGGTTGTGCACGGTGTTTTACATTTGTTGGGATATGATCATTTGGATGATAATCAGGCAAAAATTATGGAAAGCAAAGAAATAAAAATCTTGGCAAAATTGGGAATAAAAAATCCGTATAAGACGGATGCTTGTGATGCGTGTGAATGTGCATCGGGGTGTCCGGGGGCGGGGCTGTTTTCGTTTTTGGATAAATTTAAAATACGTACGGATTCATTTTGGCAATATGCGCTGTATGCTGTGTTTGGTGGTCTTGCGACATTTGGATTTGCGCCATTTAATATGTGGTGGCTGACAATTTTATGTTTTATGGGGGCGTATTGGTTGACGGTGCGCGCAGATACAAAGATTGGTTTCTGGCGTGCATTCTGGCGTGTGGCACCGTTTGGGGCAATGTATGGCGTTGGTATGTTTTGGTGGGTTTTAAATTCTATTTATGTTGTGCCGGAATTGGCCGCACAATATGCAATTTGGACGGTGCCGGGGTTGATTGGCCTGGCGTTGGCGGGGATGATAATTTTCGGGACACCATTTGCGATTTTGCGTGTGGTACGTATGAAGCCCGGGGCGCGACCATTTTTCTTTGCGGCCATTTGGGTAATTGTTTTATGGTTGCGTGAATGGGTGTTTACAGGATTTCCGTGGAATCCGATTGCAAATATTTCAATGCCGATGCCAATGCTTTCAAATTCTATGTCTTTGTGGGGGGCGTTGGGGTTGACCTTTGTAATTATTGGTTTTGCGGGCGCGGTGGTGGAATTATTGCGTTTGCGCAAACGTGTAAATCTGGCAACGTTGATGGTATTTGTTGTGTTGGGGTTGGTTGGTGTGTTTGTGGGACGTGAAAATATGATGCGTTCTGATAGTGGGGCGGATTTAAAACCGCAACTGATACGTATTGTGCAGCCCGCCATATCACAATCGCAAAAGGCAACGCATAATCGCGAGATGGCAATAAAAAACGCCGAAGAAAATTTGGGTAAAATGTTGTTTATGGGGGGGGGGGATGCGACGCCGGATTTAATAGTTTATCCAGAAACGGCGTACCCGTTCGTTGTTGTTGATGGCGACCAGATGCCACTGGGGGTGGCATTGGGGACAAATGTTATTGTGGGGGCGACAACATATAATCCATCGTTGGGGTTGCAAAATTCGATGATTGTATCTGATGAAAATGGCCGGATTTTAAGCGTATACAGCAAATCTCACCTGGTGCCGTTTGGCGAATATAGACCATTGGGATTTTTGCCGGCGCCGGCAAATTTGGTTCCTGGTGATGGGCCAGAATTAATCAGTTTGGATATCGCAGGACGTGATTTTGTATTTGCCCCCGCCGTGTGTTACGAGGTTATTTTTTCAGATTCCTTGCTGCCGGATGGGGCGGGATTAAATCCAGATGCAATTATAAATATCACCAATGATAACTGGTTTGGGAAAACACCCGGGACATATCAGCATTTGGATATGGTGCGGCGCTATGCCATTGAATCGGGGTTGCCGATTATTCGCGCGAACTATTCAGGTATCAGCGCGTTTGTTGGTGCTGATGGCGTGGTAATCGAAAGTATGCCAATTGGCGCATCGGGGCATATTGATGGATTTGTATGGGGGGCGCATATAACCCCATATCGGGTAATTGGTATGAATTGGTGGTTTATTATCATATTGGCATTTGCCACCATATCATCGGTTGCAATGAGTGCGATTGATAAAGAAAGCAAAATGTGATATAATACAGTTTGATATCAGATGTTGTGTCTGGTGTCGGGGGCGTAGAAACCCTTGAAATCGGTGCCTGGGGCTAAACCAGGTAGAAAAAACTCCAACCATGGGTTGGAGGGTGGTGATATATAAAAATAAGCCCGCTATACCGATTTATAGTTTCTAACCTCCAACCACTTGAAAAAGTTTTTCAGTGGTTTTTGTTTTGCAAATGGAGGGGTGAATGCGATTTGGTTTGTGTGTGTTTTTGTTGTTTATGTTTTGCTGTCCGGTGTGGGCAGATGGTTTTACAAATGAATTTACGGATTTTAATACAGCAGAAGCGACACAGGTAATGAATGATGTGATGGGGGCGGTCGCTGGTATCGGTGATGATTTCGATGCGGTGCTGGAAAAAGTTCGCAGAATAAATCCAGAATATGCATTTCAAATACAACAAATTGCAGATACAGATGCAACCAAAAATGAGGCGATTAATATGTTGTATGGGTGGTTGATGGACTATATTTATGACAAGTATAAAAATATTTTCTTAGACCAATTGAATTCGCGCGGCCAAGAAACAGGTCGACAGGTTAAAGAAGAAAGCTATGATTTTGGTGGCGATGGAAAAAGTTATGTAAAACACCATAGGCATCATTATTGGTTAGATAGAGGGGTGTTAGATAATAAAAAATGTAAAGACAAACACGACTTCTTAATTTGTGAATACCCAGACGGATTTGAAGATTTTTTTGCGGTTGAAGACACTGGGGTACTTAATGGATTGGATGGTAAATCTTTTACTGTTTGGAAAGATGTGCCAAGTGAGAATTACGTGTTGACTTGTGGTTTTGACAAGCAAAAACATTCGATAAATGGTGAAGAAATATCAGAGTTTAATATACGGTCGCTGAGTTATGAAGATAATGTATTGATGGTAGATTGTCAGACAGAAATATATAATGAGCGTCACGCGCATCGAAATAAAGAGGTTCAAGATACAAAAAATGGTAAGTATAAGTGTGAATCTGATGGTTCTTGTTCTTATGTTTTTCAGGAGGGGGACGAAATTAAATATCCCAGTGTGATGCACCCGGATGCTGTGGTTCAATCTTTTTCTACTGATTTTACCTTGCAGGAAAACATAGTTAAATCATCAGGCAGCAAATCTATTGATCAGGATACATTACATGCATTGTGGATGATAGAATTTCAAGAACTGGAAAAGCAGATGAAGGAAATTGCGCCCAAGGTTGTGGTAAGCGTGGCGGATAAAAATGATGTTGAACGAGAACGGGTATATAAAAACTGGTTGGCGGAACAGGCTGCCAAGGATGCGGTGGCTCAGGCGATTCAAGATATGTACAAGACCAGTCGTGAAACAGGTCGCGCGATAAAAACATATGATATAAATGGCAGTATTATTGTTGTGAATAAAATAAATGATGACGGTGGAATTTATTGGTTGGATAGGGGATTCTTGGATGAACCAAAATGTCGGATTGGTGATACAGGGTTTTATAAATGCACGTATCCAAAAAATTATCAAGAAAAACAGCTGATTTTTGAAGTAAGTGATTTTGGAATATCAATAAATATGGATGAAGATATTATGCAAGATGGTCAATTACAGCATGTTATCACTGTTGTCGATTTTGATAATAGTAATAATGATGCTTATTTTGATAGTCATAAAATAATATATTCAGATTATGATGATTATTATCGTATGCAGTCCGAAGAAAATGAAGTAGCGTTGAAAAATAATGCGTTAAAAAAATTGTCTAAACGCAATTTGAGAAAAATTCAACAAGAATGTAGTCGCGAAACGTCTGTAAAATCAGATTTGTGTAAAGAGTGGTCTGATGTAGAAATGGCATTGGGGGTAGTAGATGGTGCCGTGTTTACGGTAGAAGGTATATAAAATGGCAAAAAAGATTTTTTGTTTTCTGTGCTTGATGTGTTGCGTTTCAAATGATGGATATGCTTGGACGTTTAGTAGTAAGTATTCTGAATTATACAAGAAATCTCAAACGACAGGGGTTCTGAATTTATATAATGATGTTGTCGGTTTGCGTGAAAAATACGAAGCTGCCAAAGCCAAAGAACAATCGTTGGCGAATCGTATGTTGGGAGCGGCGGCAATGGGTGCGGGTGGTATAGGCGGGATGATGTTGGCGTCGGGCCTGGCAGAACAGAAGGCAGATAAAGACGCAGAAATGGATATGACCGCGTATTTAGCAACCTTTAAATGTGATTATGGTGCGGGTATGAACATCCATGGTGGCCAAACAAATGTTGAATTGCCGGGGGCAAGCGAACTGGTGCCGCTGTATGCGGAATATGTTATGTTGGCAAATGATTTGAAAAAACGCAAAGAGCAACTGGGGCTAAAACCGGGGATTGAATCAGAACCAATTTTGGATTCTGCGACAACGGGTTTGTATGATGATGTTGGTGTCGGAATTACATCTGGTGCGTATGCATCTTTGTCGCGGGCATTGGCGGATCCCGATGGCGCGGATGCAAAAAAGTGGGCGGCGCAGGTAGAGGCTACAAAACAAAAAACTAAAACTGGTGTTGTGGTTGGTGGTGCGGGTGTCGCGGGTGGCGCGGTAGGAAATTTAATTATAAATCAGGATGAAAATTAATCTTTCATAACCTGGTTTAAAATCCAAACGCGGATGGCGGATGATAAATTTGTGTCTGGTGCACGGTTGTTGTCAATTTCACAAATTATCGATGCAATGGATACACCACGTGCACCGGCGATTCGTTTTAAGACGTCGATAAATTCTGGTTCCAGGGTGATACTGGTTTGATGGCCCGATAAAGATACAGATATTTTTTTCATCTTAATATTTCCCGGCAATCAAGCAATCGGTCATTGCGCGATATGGGTCATCATATTTACGCAATATGCGCAATGATAAATTATCCAACATATAGCACGTGCCAAATGTATCAAACGCAAATAAAAATAAATCGTTGCGACCAAATATTGTTTTGCCACTGGTCCCGGGCAGGGTTCCAAATTCGCGGTTCACGTCAATAATATTGGGAACCGGTGTGCGTGGTCCGTTGTCAAATTCGTTTGGTCCAAATATATATCCAGAATCCAATGATATGCCAGATGTTGTGGCAAAAAATTCAATCATAAACATTGGCAAGATTGCCGCACGAATATGTTGTAACACAGAATTTGTATTTGTTATTTGCTGGGGCGTTGCGGCGGGGGCAATAAATGCACCCCGGGATTTCATCGCAGATAAAAATTCATCACGTGTTAATGCCATTGTGTGTCCATTCTTTAATCGCGTTCCGCCGCCAACTGCGCCGCCATTTGGGCCAGTCTGTCTTCGGTCGCGTTACCGCCGTCGCCACCGCCGGTCGTATGTGCCGGCAGGTATATTTTTTTTGCCGGGTTGGGCAACCATAGTGTTTTTGCGTCTGATTGCATAATTATAAATTTATCAAGGCGCATACTGTGTGGAAATGTCCAGCACATAAACATATTATCAATTTCCATTTTCCCGCCCAACATTAACGGTACACGAAAACGAAAAGATATATTTTGCGGAATATTTTGTCCCATCAACAGGCCCATAAATTCATCCTGGGACAAATTCATAAATGCTAATTCTTGGACGGAATCGGTCAGGCTGGCCGTAAAGGCGTGACATAATTCCTTGTATTTTTTAAACCAATCGGGGGAAAGGGCGGTGGGTTGTGGCGTATATTCCATCACGGGCATATCGTCCATAGACATATCCGCCAAGATTTTTTCAGCCGCGCCTTCGTTTAATTGCATTACAGTTTCCCTATGTATTCAATCACCGTTGTTATGTATTCAGAATACGCCGCAAAATTTTCAGCATCGTCCGTATCCAGTGGTGTGTTGCGATGTTCATTCATATAATGACGTAATTCATCGATTGAATTAAATGTTAATACAGATTCATCGGCGTCTGTCCCCGTTGGGTTCAGTACAAATGCATTAACCGTGATTTCAATGTCATCTAATGTGTCACGGAATATTTGTTGTAACTTATTAACGCAACCCTGCATTTGGGATGTTGATATGCCAACCGCGCCAAGGTATAAAACCTCGTCCGTGCCAATGGCCAGTAATGCCATCTTCTTTCCATTGATAAATGGTTCCGGTTTAATGACGTATCCCGCCATTGAAAAGATTTCACGAATTTCGGGCCAGTCTTGTTTTGTCTGGACCAATGGCGTTGTGGTCGTCGCAGGGATGGTGGGCGTCATTGTCGAGGGCATTGGTGTCGCCGGTGCAAATGTGTTCGCGGGCGCAATATTTAATCGCGGTGGGCGTGGTGGCGTTGGTGTCGCGTTGGGTGCCACCGGTGTGGTGGGGGCGTGCTGAACCGTGCCGGGTATAATATTTATTTGTGATGCGTCTGATTTATTTTCAATTGTTGTCGGTGATGCCGCGGGGGTGGTTGGAACAGTCTTTTGCTGTTGTGGCATTTTGATATTGCGCCGGCGTGGCTTTATCAACAAATAAAGCACAAACAGCGTGATGAACGTTGCCGCGACAAATGAAAAATAAAACCAAAAACTGACCGGGGCGCGTGATGCCTGTTGCGTTGCCAGGTAATCCCAATGTGCCCCCGAAAACAGATTAAAACCGAAACGGGTGTTGAACCAAAATGTTGTCCCCAGGGTCGCGGCTAGCAACCACAGAAGTCCTAGTAAAATATTTTCAAAATTCTTTTTCATCGTTTTTTATTCTATCATATTTGTGATAAAGTAAAAAGTGTTATGATTGATATGAATTCTTTTTTAAGTGATATAAATACCAAAATCGGTGTGTGGTGTGGTGCGGAAATAGACAGCACTGATTTGGCACGTATGGTTGAATTTGCAACCGATTATAATGTGGATGTGTTGTCGGTCGTGCCCGATGCGGTGCCGGTTGTTTGGCCCTGGGTAGAGGCACAAGACAAAAAAATCATTGGGCGTTTTTATGTCAATGATGACAAGGTGGACGAAGGTGTTATGTCTGATTTAACGGTGCGGATTAACGCGTCCCTTAAACAGGGGGCCTGTGGTGCCCAGGTTTTTGTTCGGTACAAACACCTTAAATCTATGATAGACCAGGTTGCAATTATTCGTGATGATTTGTTCTTTAATCGGGAACTGGTTATCGGGCTGGATATTGGTGACGTCGATTCGGATGATTGGGCGAATTTGTTCCACGAATTAAAGCGAATAAATGCGTCGGCGGTGTTGTTCGTTTTGACAAAAGACGCGGGTAAAAAATCAGATTTTGTTGGGCGGGTTTATGGGATGCTGAATGCGTGGGATTCTGAGTTCGGTGGGGATTTACATTTTGCGTTGGAAAATCGTCCCGAACGAATCGATCAGGCACGACGTCTGGTCGAATCGATACGGCCTGATTTATTGTCTGGATTACGATTTTTTGTAAATTACTAAGCGTTTCTTAGAATCAAATATTTTGGGGCATCTGTGCCCGCCTTGTTTTTATGTTGATAACGCGTTTGAATAATTTCCATGTCTGGAATAGTCGCAATCAGGGATGTTGACTTTATTTGTTCACGTATCCAATCAAAGTATTCCCAATGATCTGTGCCGATTATTATTTCGCCATTTTCGGATAAATATTTTGATAACAGATTTAAGAATTCAGCAGATAATAAACGACGTTTTTCGTGTCTGGCCTTGGGCCAGGGGTCGGGGTGCAAGACCCAGATTTGCTCGAATTTCGAATCTGTTTCACGCAGGAAGTCCCGCACATCATCCGCCCAGATACGAATGCCAGAATATTCATCCAAAATCCGATTCGATTTTTCGTCGGTTATTGCGGACAGCAGACTGGCCACACCGTTCATAAATGGTTCGGCACCGATTATGATTTTGTCTGGGTTATTGCGTGCCAGGTCGCGCACATGTTCGCCCGCACCAAATCCGATTTCCAGTATATTGCCCGTTGTCGGTTTTAACGTTGGCAAGACCGTGTCAATCAGTGTTTGTTGACGGGTGGATAATTTCTTGCCGTGACGGCGACCAAATGTTCTTATTTCTTGTTTTTCCATATATTTAGTATAGAATTGAGTAACTAAAAACACAAGGAATATATAGATGAGAACGGGTTTATCAAAAGACTTAATCGCGCGTGTGTTGGGCGGCGCACCAAAATATGCACTGGATGAATTAGAAGAAAAATTTCCGGCGCGCAATCTTGCGGATGGCGCTTTTGTCACACGATTCGCACCAAGTCCAACGGGATATATGCATATTGGTGGTTTGTATGGTGCATTGATAGACTGTAAATTGGCCCAGCAATCGGGTGGTGTGTTTATGCTGCGTATCGAAGATACAGACACCAAGCGCGAGGTTATGGACGCCGTTAAAATTATAGAGGCATCAATGGACCGATTCGGTTTGACTTATAACAATGATGAAAAATATGGTCCGTATTACCAATCACAGCGCAAAGATATTTATCATTCGGTGGTGGCACATTTATTAGAAAATGGGTTGGCATATCCGTGCTTTTTGACGGCGGATGATATGGAAAAAATTCGTGATAATCAAAAAGCGGCGGGATTTGCAACCGGCATATATGGTGAATTTGCGCGCGATCGTGATTTGACAGATGCGGAAATTATTGCGCATTTGGATAATGGTGAAATTCCATCGATTCGTTTGTATTCGGTCGGTAATCCAGAGCAGCGTATTTTCTGTAAGGATGCGGTGCGCGGTTCAATCGGGTTCCCGGAAAATAACGAAGATATCGTTTTAATTAAATCAAATGATGGTTTGCCAACATATCATTTTGCACATTTGTGTGATGACCACTTTATGCGTACCACACACGTTATTCGTGGCGAAGAATGGTTGCCGTCATTGCCGTTGCATGTGCAGTTGTTTCGTATGATGGGCTGGACCGCGCCATTGTATATTCATACCTCAACGATTGACAAGATTGATGAAGAATCTGGCAAACAACGCAAATTATCAAAGCGCAAAGACCCAGAGGCAAATGTTGCCTTCTTCTTGGAGGCGGGATGGCCGGTCGAATCGGTGATTGAATATTTGGGGAATATTGCGGCGTCGGGCTATGAAGAAGCCAAGATGAAGGGCGCGGTTAAATCGTTCTGGGATTATGAAATGCGCGCGAAAAAAATCCCAATGTCGGGTGCGCTGTTTGATATGAAAAAACTGGAATGGTGGGCCAAGGAATTTATTGGTTCGTTGCCGGTGCCGGAATTGGTTAATCGTGTTGTCACGTGGGCCAATGAATATGGAACGGACGTCAATAAAATGCAGGTGGCGGATGTTAATTATCTGACGGGTGTGTTGGGGATTGAACGCGATAATCCAAAGCGTGTACGCAAGGACTTTATCACTTGGTCCCAGACATTGGAAAATGTTGCATTTTTCTGGGATGATTTATTTGTTCCAAATGCTGAATATGAATTCAATAAGGATGCGTTGCGTGCGTTCTTGGAAACGTATAATCCGACCGATGACAAGGATACTTGGTGGGCGAAAATTGTTGCGGTTGCCGAATCGTTGGGTGTTAAAAATGGTGATGTGGCAATGAACCTGCGTGTGGCATTGTCGGGTCGTACAAATACACCGGACCTGTATTCCATTATGTCGGTTATGGGCGGTGACCGGGTTAAACAACGAATCGAAAAGGTGATAAAATGACACAGACAAAACGGGCCAGAATAAAGGCCGTTAGAAAAGATGAACATGCATCAAGATTGTTAAAGGTTTTACGTGCGACGGGATTGTTCCGCTGGGAAAAACCAAGCACACACGCCGAAGAAATTGTAAATATTTTAACGCATGGTATTGGTATCGGATTGGCCATTGCGGCATTGACATTGTTGGTGGTGTTTGCGGGCATCAAGGGTGATGCATGGGCGATTGTGTCGTGTGCTATTTTTGGTGTGACGATGATAACACTGTATTTCGGGTCAACGATGTGCCACGCAACAATTGGTAAAAAACACGAATGTTTTTTTGAGGTCTGGGACAGTGTTGCAATCTATGCATTGATTGCGGGGACATACACGCCGTTTTTGTTGGTAAATCTGCGGGGGCTGATTGGATGGATTGTGTTTGGAATCCTGTGGGGGATTGTGTTGTTCGGGTCATACATGAAAATCCGTAATCCAAAGCAGCAACCAAAATGGATGGTGGGTCTGTATGTTGCAATGGGGTGGACGTTGTTGTTTATTTTGCCGGCAATGATTCGTAGTATTCCCGTGCGCGGTCTGTGGTTTATTTTGGCGGGGGGATTGGCATACACAATTGGTGTGATATTTTATCTGTGGCGGCGGATGAAGTTTTCGCACGCCGTTTGGCACCTGTTTGTAATCGGGGGCAGTGTGTGCTTCTTCTTTGCCGTTCTGTTTGGGTGTATCTTGGATTTTTGATTCCCCTCCCGTGGAGGGGAATTTGCACCAGTGGCAATCTAAGTAAATAGAATCAAAATTTTGTATTTGCTTTAATCTGTCTTTTTTGTTTATAATTATTATGCCAATGGGGGATTCCATTGGCGGGGTGTCGAAACCCGTTATTGTGATGTTGTGTTTATGCAACATAGAAATACAGGCATAAATATGAATTTCGGCACCACTGGGTATGTGTGTATTATCCAAGTGGTGTCTTTTTGTATGTGTGCCTGAACTTTCCAATCCAACTGGGTTGGAGGGTGGTGATATATATAAATAAGCCCACAATTCACAATAATTGTTTCGAACCTCCAACCACTTGAAAGATCTTTTCGGTGGTTTTGTTTTTTTCAAAAACAACAGGGGGATTGAAATGAAAAAAATTATTTTTTTGTGCAGCGTATGTTTGTGCGTTCCAGTGAATGCAGCCGAAAAATGTGTGGCGCTGGGGGCGAGTTATGAGTGTGGACCTACTTATAACAGTGATTGTGATCCAATGACTTATGGTCAATGTAATACAGCAGATTATAGTTTGGATGATCCATATGGTCCTACGGTAGATGTTGCGTTGATAGGTGTATGTGCCATAGAAAGTCGTAGTGATGGGGAGGCTCTTCATCGTGTTAATACAGCGGTTTGGAATGATAGTTATGAGATTGTAGATGCTTACAATTGTTGGTGTAAAATGATAAGACCTGTGATTAGTTCCTTTGTTTATTACACCTCTTATGTTGATGTTGAAAACTGCTGGGCGGTTTGTGGAGATGCATGTTCAAACTATTTATATGGTGAAAATGCCTTAAATGTATTTTTTGAAAATATAGATAATAATAACTGGTAATAAAAATGAAAAGAATGATTTTGTTTTTTTGTTGTTTGTCGGTGCCAGCGGTGGCTGTGGCGCCAAGTACATCGTGTCCATCGGGATATATTTCGGTGGGAAATGATACGAATATAACCGTTGCAACTTCTTGTCCGTCGGGTACGTTGTCGGTAGGGACGGCTAGTTCTTGTCTGGCTTCGGATCCGTCTGGAACGTGTTTAATGTACGCGCCAGCGGGGGTGCCATATACCGATGAGCGTGGCATATATGAGTTTACAGATGTTTGTGAATTGCGATAAATAATCCCCACACGTGGGGATTTATGTTCTTGATTTTGTAAAAAAATAGGCATATGATATAAAGTATGAATTTGTTTAAGTCTTTCTTTACAACAACTACTACAACCCCGTTGGGGGTGTAATTTCTGTATTGCGGCGGGCCGCGTTAATTCTTATAATCAATCAGTCAAAAAATAATAAAAAACACTAAGGGACAGTTATTATGTCATATGATATTGAAATTATTCGTCATTCGTTGGCGCATGTTATGGCGGCGGCGGTAAAAAAGTTACACCCAGATGTTAAATTCGCGGGTGGGCCGGCAATCGAAAATGGATTCTATTATGATTTTGATACAGAATACCGTTTTTCCGAAGAAGACTTTGCCAAAATCGAACGTGAAATGCGCGATTTGATTAAGTCAAATGGTCGATTTGAACAACGCAATGTGTCGATTGACGAAGCCAAAGAAATTTTCGCCGACCAACCATATAAAATGGAATGGTTGAATGAATATGATGCGGCGGGCGAGGCATTATCGATTTATTCGTTCCGTGATTTTGTTGACCTGTGTCGTGGGCCACACGTGGAAAGTTCCAAGGATCTGCCACGTGATGCGTTCAAAATCCGCAGTGTTGCCGGCGCATACTGGAAGGGGGACGCAAAAAATAAAATGTTACAGCGTATCTATGTAGATGCGTTCGCCACACGTGAAGAATTGGATAATTTCCTGAAAATGCAGGAAGAGGCCGCCGCGCGCGATAATCGCAAACTGGGTAAAGATATGGATTTGTTCCACTTTGAACCAGAATATGCGCCGGGGTCGGTGTTTTGGCACGACAAGGGATACAAGATTTATCGTCGTTTGATTGAATATGTACGCCAACGCCAAGAATTGGCCGGATACCAGGAAATTTCAACACCGGCGGTTATGGACAGATGTCTGTGGGAGCGATCGGGCCACTGGGCAAAATATGGTGAACATAATTATTCTGGTAAAACCCAAGATGGCAAGGTGTTCTGTATTAAACCAATGTCTTGCCCGGGTGGAATGTTGGTGTTTGGACACGGGCTGCGTTCATACAAGGACTTGCCATTATATATGGCCGAATTTGGCAAGGTTCATCGTTACGAGGCGGCGGGTGGCCTGTCGGGGTTGATGCGCGTTCGTGAATTTACCCAGGACGATGCGCATATCTTCTGTACCGAAGAACAACTGGAAGAAGAGGTTGTAAAAATCCTGCGCTTTATCAAGGATATTTATGGCAAATTCGGATTTGATAAAATCACAATGAAATTGGCCACGCGCAAGGAATCTGAATTCCGTATCGGGTCGGATGAAATCTGGGACAAGGCCGAGGGTGCATTAAAGCACGCACTGGAATCAAACGGCATTGAATTTGAAATTGCCGAAGGGGATGCCGCGTTCTATGGTCCGAAAATTGATAACTATCTGCGCGATTCGATGGGACGTGTATGGCAGTGTGGTACAGTGCAGTTGGATATGAACCTGCCGGAACGATTCGATTTAAGTTATGTTGGCGAAGATGGTGAAAAACATCGTCCAATTATGTTGCACCGTGCAATGTTGGGTTCAATTGAACGCTTTATGGGAATCTTGCTGGAATCAACGGGTGGCAATTTGCCATTGTGGTTAAGCCCAGAACCGGTTGTGGTAACCCCGATTTCTGAAAAACACGCAGAATATGCAAACGAAGTTGTTAATGCACTGCGTGCGGTGGGCGTGAATGTGCGTGCCGATTTGCGTGATGAAAAGGTTAACTATAAAATCCGTGAACTGTCGCTTGCTAAAACACCAATCATCGCCGTTGTTGGTGAAAAAGAAGCAGCCGATAAAATGGTGACGTTGCGTCGTTTGGGTGTGGAAAAACAGGAATCAATGCCACTGGATAAATTTGTCGAAATGATGAAAGATGCAGTGAAACTACCATTGTAAAAGCAGGGGGATGATATGAAAAAAATAATACTGTTGTTGGTTTTGGTGATGCCGTGCATATTGTCGGCCTGTGCCAAACAGTGCGAGGTTGAACCCATTGTTGAGCAGAATCATAAACTGATTGTGCCACCGAACTTTGGGCAAATGCCAAAATAAAAGGACAAAAGAGACACGAATTTCGTGTCTCTTTTTTTTATTCTATGCGTTTGGTTATTCGTTTTTTTTATGATATAATAAGACAAGAGAATTTCATAAATGGGGGAATTTACAATGAACGATGATAACTTGGATTTATTGGATTTAGATGACGGTGCGTCGATGGATACACTGCCGGATGCAACGCCGTTTGCGGCCCCGCGCCCAAAGAAGCCATGGCTGTTGTTGACGGTGGGATTGGTTGTCATTGTTCTGGCGACCTATGTGATTATTCGTACGGTGGGTGGAACATCTTCGTCCGCGATAGAGGTTGACCTGGATGCGCCGGCAATTGTTGTTGATGGTGCACCGGCACCGGATATGAATGTTATGCCACCGGCACCAAAACCAGTGGCCCAGCCACAGCCGGTTGCGCAGCCCGTCGCACAACCGCAACCAAAACCACAGCTGGTTGCACAACCGCAACCCGCCCAGCCCGTTGGTACGCCGGTGCGTGTTGTTGAAGACAGAAAAGAGGTCACATTTAACCCAGCGGCCAAAGCGACACCGAAGCCCGCCGCTAAACCCGCCGCAAAGCCGGCGGCCAAGCCACAGCCAAAGCCGGCCGCAAAACCCGCGGTTACAAAGTCTGTGTTTGATTGGTATGTTCAGTTGGGATCGTACAGCACACGTGCATTGGCGGAAAATGCACAGCGTCAGATGCGCGCCGCGCACGCAAGCCTGTTCCAGGGGCAACAGTTTGTTATCCTGGCGGCACAGTTAAAAAATGGTACAACAACATATCGTTTGCGTGTTGGATTTAAGACCGCAGCCGAGGCAAATGGATTCTGTCGCAATGCAAAATCCGATGGTTTGGATTGCTATGTTGCAAAATAATCAAAGGGGACAGATATGAGATTAGGTTGGACCGAAATAATTTTAATTGTAATCTTGGTTATGATTTTGTTTATGAGCAACAAAATCCCGGGAATGATGCGCAATTTGGCGGATGGTATCAATGTGTTTAAAAAAGAACTGAAAGATACCAAGAAAAAAGAACCAAAAAAGCCCACCAAGAAGGCACCGGCCAAGAAAAAGAAATAGAAAAATCCCGCCATTTGGCGGGATTTTTTCAAAGTGCAATATAATGCATATATAAATAAATATTTTTCTTTATATTTTGTTGTGTGTATTTTATAATTGATGTGAATCCAACAGGGATGTTGGCTTCGGGGACGTAAGAAATCCTTTAAGAAAGCGATGCGTCATTATTCGCATTGGAATCCGACCTGGGACAAAAAAACTGGCGCGGATGCGCTTTTTATTTTGTCTGATTTTTCCCGATTGCGGTCGGGGGGCCTGTGGCTATATAACAGCGCGTATGCGTAAAGGCCACAGGGGTCATTCTTTCTTATGATTTTCTTAACCCCCTGGCCACCAATTTATTTGGTGGTTTTTGTTTAACAAAAATACAAAGGGAAAAGAAAATGAAAAAAATCTTTCTGGGTGGCGCATTGTGCGCAATTATGACAGCACCAGCATTTGCAACATACGGTACAGAAATGAATACCACGTTGGATGATGCACGTGCGGCAATTGAACGTATCGATAATTCGTGGGATGCAATGCGTGATTTGCGTGTAGCGCTGAATGGCAGTTCTGATCCAATGACAGACCTGGTGGCGTGGGCAAAAACAGAAAACACAACATCTGCGTATGAAAACGAAACGGATAATATCGGTGTGGTAAATGGCATTATCAATGATACAGCCTTTATTATGCAGGGATACTATACCAATGCGGTATTGGCAAATGATGCAATTGCGGCAAACGCAGATGCAATCGCATTAAACAGTGCGGCAATTTCGAGACTAGAAAACACGGTCAGTGATATCGAAAAAGATTTGTCGGCCGGTATTGCAAGTGTGGCGGCATTGTCTTCGGTTGCGGTATCTGATGTTGCCCGTGGCGAGGTATCTGTGGGTGGTGGCTATGGATATCATAATGGCGAATCGGCGGCCGCGTTTGGATTTGCGATTGGTTTAACAGATAACTGGTCGATGAATGCAGGTGCCGGAATTTCCAGTGCAGATACAACGTTCCGCGCAGGTACGAATTACAAGTTCAAGTTGTTTTAAAAAAAATCCCGCCATTCGGCGGGATTTTTTATTGTTGCTTATCTTTGTTTTTCTTTGCGTTTTGCCATGGCAATGCCGGCGCCACCCAAAATAATCGCCCCGGCCAGTCCAGCGCCCGCTGTTGCGCCGTATGTGGCGTATGGTGATGCAAGATATTCTTCTTTGCATTGTTCTTGGGCGTATCCATTAACGACGGGTGTTGAATAATAATACTTGTGTGATTCTGGGGTGTTAAAAGAATAGGCCGTTTCGAAACGATTGCGTAATGAATAGTCCGTTAAATTTTCATCACTGGCGTATTTTGCGCCATGTGCGACCAATCCACCAACCGGGATAATTACACCACCCATTAATAATGCGCCCGAAATCGCGCCAATCGTACCATATTTAACGGCATGCAAACCGCGGGTAAATTTTTCTTTCATTGTCATCTCAAACTCCTTTGGTTTCATTCACTAGACAACCCAACACTTTTATATGTAGTACAATTTTGTAAAATGTCAAGTATTGCATATAATAAACAATAGTCTGTTGAACGGGATAAGGAAATAAAAATCCCGCCATTTGGCGGGATAGTTTAGTTTTTACGTGATTCGTATTCTTCTTGTTCTTCGACGGTCATTGTCGCCAATGGGCGCGCCATCATACGTTTAAGGCCAATTTCATCGCCGGATACAACACTGAAACCATATGTGCCATTTTCAATGCGATCCAGGGCGGCGTTAACCTTTTGTAATAACTTGTTGCTGCGTTCAGACATACGCAGGTCCATTGTAATATCTTGGTTGTACGATGCGTTGTCCGATTCGTCACCGGCACCGACGGCCTCGGTCTTGTCGGCCATACGGACGGCGTTTAAAACCTCGTCCCGTTCGCTAAGCAATTCTTCGCGCTGGGTGTTCAAGATGTTATAGAAATATGCCAACTGTTCCGCACACATATATGGTTCGGATAACTTTGGCTTGTACTTTGAATCCAATTCGATGGTTTTGTAATTAACTGTTGCCATTTTGTAATTCCTTTATCCAATCAATAACCGTGTCTTCGTCCATAAGGCCACTGCGTGCCTCGACCAATTCGCCGTTTTTAAATGCCAAAACAGATGGAATACTGCGAATGCCATATTTGGCCGGGGTGCGACGATTTGCCTCATCTATTTCAAATTTTATAAATGTGACGTCTGGCATTTTTTCGGATACTGCCTCAAAAATAGGGCCAAACATACGGCATGGACCACACCAAGATGCCCAGAAATCGACCAGCGTTATACCATTGCCGATAAATGTATCAATTGTTGTATCGTTTGCGTGTACAAGTGCCATCTTTTTCTCCTTATATTTATTGATATTTGGCAAGAGTGTATTATAATCAGCGCAAAATGCAAGAGAAAAACAAAATGAATAAATTCATATACTTAGATGCCGCCGCAACAATGCTAAAATCAGAACGCCTTGTTGATGCCCAGGCCGAATTTCTGCGTGAAAAATACGCAAATTCGGGGCGGGGGGTTTGTGCACGTGTGGGCGCCGTTGATGATATGGTGCGCGATGTGCGGAATGCGGTTGCACGGTTTATGAATGCAAAATACGAAAATATTATTTTTACGTCTGGGACGACAGAAGCAATAAATCGAATCGTTAATATATTAAAGCCAACCCCAGATTTGGTCGTGGCGGTGTCTGATTTGGATCATCACAGTGCACGTTTGCCATTTCAAATGAGTGGTGCAAAAATGGTTGTTGTGCCACTGGATGAGCAGTTAAATATTGATACAGAACAAATTCCATATGCAGATATTTTTGTTGTGACGGCAATGTCTAATGTTTTGGGGGTTGCGCAAAATATCCCGGAAATCGTGCGTAGGGCGCGTGAAAAAAATCCAAATGTTGTTGTGGTTGTTGATGCCGCGCAATATGTTGTGCATAAATCCATAGATGTGATTGCGTGGGATGCGGACTTTGTTGTGTGGTCCGGACATAAGATTGGCGCAGATACCGGGATTGGCGTGATGTATATAAAAAATCCATCACGTTTTATGCCGGACAAGTTTGGTGGCGGAATGGTAAATACCGTGTCCCGAGATGGTGTTGCGCATTTTATGTCGCCCCCCGAATGCTTTGAGGCGGGGACATTGCCATTGACCCAGATTTCGGGATTGGGTGTCGCAATTTCTGAAATTCAAAGTAAGCGGGCGGATTTGAATTTAATTGGGTACCTTTATGATGAATTATCAAAATTGGAACGCGTTAAGATATTAACCCGTCGTGATGCGTGTGTGTTTAGTTTTGTTATTGATGATATGCACGTGCTGGATTTCGGTGTGATTGCGGGTGCGCATAATATTTGTGTGCGTGTTGGGAATATGTGTGCGTCCTGGATTCATCGTGTGTTGAACATAGACGGTTCGATTCGCGTGTCTGTTGGGCCGTATAATACCAAAGACGATATTGATGCGTTTATAGATGTCGTGCAGGGGTGTGTGAAATGACGGTGTCCAGGGATGATATAATTGCTGCAATCAAGACGGTATATGACCCGGAAATTCCGGTTAATATATGGGATTTGGGGTTGGTGTATAATATTGATATTGGTGTGGACGAGATTGTTATCACAATGACCTTTACCAGTCCGACGTGTCCAATGATGGAAGAATTGATGCAACAATTAAAAGATGCGGTACAAAATGTATCGGCGGGTTTGCCGGTGCGCGTTGAATTGGTGTGGGACCCGCCGTGGGATTTGTCGAAGATGTCTGATGTGGCGCGGCTGGAACTGGATTTAACAGAGCAGGGGTGGTAAAAAACAGATGACGTATGCGGATATAAAAAAATTTTTACAATCGATTTCAGATCCGGTCCAAAAATTAGAATTTGTTATGGATTTGGGGCATTCTTTGGCGGCGGTGCCGTCGAATGCGTTATGTGCCGAGATTGTGGGGTGTACGTCACATGTTGAAATTTGTCGTGACGGGAACAGGTTTTATGGACGTGCCGATTCGGCATTGGTGCGCGGAATTGTTGCAATCCTAATTGCGATGGTTGATGAAAAAACACCCCAAGAAATAAAAGAAATTGATATTTTGTCTGAATTTTCAAGTCTGGATATCAATCTGGGGGCGGGACGATTGAACGGTTTGGAATCTATGGTTCGTTTTTTTCATAATTTATGATAAAATATGTGGGAATTAAAACGGGGGAATGGCATCAATGAGTGAAGATGAAAAAATGTTTCATATTGGTATATGGGCGTTGTGTGGGGTGCTGTTTCTGACCATTGGTTTACAGGTTTGTTATCGTACGCAAAATCGTACGCGAAATCATGTGCGAAACGAAATCGTGCGTACACAACAAGAAATTGCCGATGCTGCAACACGATTCGAGGGCTATAAAAGACCAGAGGTTTTAAGAAACCTGGTCGGTGGGGTGGTGCCAAATGCCACGGCAATCGGATATCAAAAATCAATCACAATTGATGCATTACCAGACAGGGAAATAAAAAAGTCAGATGTTTAATGTTGGCCAAGATATTTATAAACGTGGGTTTGCCGGCATTCGTGGTGATGGGGCGGGGCGTGGTCGTATGCATACAGTGTACAAGTGGTTGCGTGCCGCGTTTATCGTATTTATTGGTTGGACATTGTATTTGGGAATAAGTGGTACGGATAACACGCGGCGCGCGGTGGCGGATGGGGACTGGACCGTGCATCGTGCAGATATTGTCGACAGAAATGGTGATATTCTGGCAAAAAATGTTATGTCGGGACATATTGTTTTGCGTAATCGCGATGTGGTGGACAAAGATGCGGTCGCAAATATGATACATCGCGCTATGCCGTACGAGTATTCTTTAAATCAGGCACTGGAATTGGTAAATTCATCGCGTCGGTTTATATACCTGAAAAAATATGCCAGTGAATATCAGCGTGATATGATTAAAAAGGCGCGCTTGCGCGGGCTGGAAATAGAACCGGTCCAGGATAGAAAGTATCCAAAGGGACGTATGTTTTCACATGCGGTCGGATTTGTTAGTGGTGATGGTCGCGGATTGGAAGGGGCCGAACGTGTTTATAATAAATATCTGACGGAAAATAAAGATCCGTTGCAATTATCGTTGGATGCACGTGTCCAGGGTGTGTTCTATGACCAACTGTCAATCGCAATGCAGACGTATCGGGCAAAATCTGCGATGGGAATGCTGATGAATTCGCGTACGGGTGAAATTGTGGCGATGGTGTCTCTGCCGGATTATGATCCAGAAAATATATCGTTGGATCCGGCACGTAATCGTATGTTTATGCCGATGCGTGGCGTGTTTGAAATGGGGTCTATATTTAAAATCTTTAATACGGCACTGGCGTTGGAAAATGGTATTAACAAAGAATATTATGTCAAAGAACCATTCCCGATAGAGGATAAGTTCGGTCGTGTTGTTCACAGAATTCGTGATATTCGTAGTTTTAAGCCACCACGTCCAAACCTTAATATCGAAGAAATTATGATGCATTCGTGCAACGTCGGCAGTGCCCAAATTGCAATGGATTTGCCAGATGGCGCACAGCGAGAGTTTTTCGAAAAGTTGCATTTTAATCAGGCCCTGGATTTAGAATTTGGACGTACCGAGCGTGGCTTGATGCCACAAAAATGGGGCCCGGTTGAGCGTGCAACAATATCTTTTGGACACGGAATTGCCGTTACGCCAATGCACCTAATGCTGGGGGTTAATGCGGTGACAAATGGTGGTATTTATATATATCCAACATTACAGAAACGCGGATTGGGCGTTGTGCGCGGGGAACGTGTCTTGGATGAAGAATTTTCGGCACAACTGCGCAAGATTATGTTGCGTGTTAACGAAGAAACCAGTGGAAAAAAGGCGCGTATTGCCGGAATTGAAATTGGTGGTAAAACCGCAACGGCGGAAAAATACAGCAACGGCAAGGTTGACAGTAAACGAAATCTGACCGCGTATGTGGGAATTTTCCCGGCAAATGCACCACAATATACAATTTTGGTAATTTTGGATGAACCCCAGGCAACCAAGGATTCGTGGGGATGGAAAACGGCGGCGTGGAATGCGGTGCCAACAACGGGTAAAATATTGGATTCTATACTGCCGTTGCTATTTGAATAATTTTAGATTATAATAATTCTGATAATAAAAAAAAGAGTAGTGCGTGAAAAAGATAGTAGAGAAATCCATGCTGGGCCAGGCGTGGGTGTTGCCGACATATTCAGATGATAATTTCCCAGGCGCAGATGATTTAGTATTAAAGATACTGAAAGCGCGTGGTGTTGAAAATGCAGATAGGTTCCTGAACCCCAGTATCAAGGAATATATGCCCAATCCATCGGTTTTATATGATATGGATAATGCCGCACGTATAATTGCAGATGCGGTTGTGTCGGGGGATAAAATCGCGATTTATGGTGACTATGACGTTGATGGTATTACATCAACGGCGGTGTTTGTAAAATATATGCGTCAAATTGGTGCGGATGTTATTTGGCACCTGCCCACGCGCGAAGGTGAAGGGTACGGATTAAATACCGTGGCCGTCCAAGAAATTGCAGATGCGGGTGCAAAACTCTTAATCACCGTTGATTGTGGTATCAGTGGCAATGAAGAGGTAGATTTTGCCAAGCGTTGTGGATTGCGTGTTGTTGTCACAGATCATCATTCGCCAGATGCAATTTTGCCAAATGCAGATGCCGTTGTAAACCCAAAGCGCAATGATGATGTGTCGGGCCTGGATTATTTGGCCGGGGTTGGGGTGGCGTTTTTGACCGTTGTTGCGGTTAATCGTGAATTAAAATCGCGTGATTTACCCGCAGATGTAAAGGAAAAAATAGATTCACTGAATCTGATGAATTTTATGGATTTAGTGGCGCTGGGGACGATTTGTGACACGATGCCATTGGTTGGATTAAATCGCGCGTTTGTTGCAACCGGATTAAAGGTTATGGGCCTGCGTCAGAATTTGGGGTTGCGCGTGCTGATGGATATTGCGGGTATAAAAAAGCCGTCTGTGTATGCGGCGGGATTTGCGCTGGGGCCACGATTGAATGCGGCGGGACGTTTGGATTCAGCGGCGCCGGCATTGGAATTATTATTAACAGATAATCCGTTGATTGCGCATTCGTTGGCGGAAAAACTGCACCAGATGAATCAAGACCGTATCGATATTCAAAACACAATTATGTTGCGTGCAATTGATATGGCGGATAAATGTTGTGCCAAGGGAAATTGCAGTTTATTCCTGTGTGGTGATAACTGGCACGGTGGGGTTATGGGAATAATCGCGGGGCGCTTAAAGGATAAATATAATTTGCCATCGTGTGTTGCGACCAAGTCTGATGGGGTAATCAATGGATCGGGACGTTCAATCCCGGGGGTTGATTTAGGTAAGATTATTCACGATGCATTGGCGGCGGGAATTATTTCCGAGGGTGGCGGACACGCGGCCGCGGCGGGATTTTCACTAAGCGCAGAAAACGAAACCGCGTTTTGTGCTTTCTTGGAAAATGCGGTACGTGAACAACTGCACGGTCAAATGCCGGAACGGGAAGTTATCGTAGATGCAGAAATGGATGCGGGCGCGGCAACAATGCGATTGGTAAATAAATTAAATGCACTGGAACCATTTGGTCAGGGGAACCCGGAACCAACATTGGTGTTAAGTGGGGCGATGCTGCGATATGCATCAACAATGGGAAATGGGTCGCATTTGCGCGGAACAATCGCAACCAGCAGTGGGACAAATGTATCTTTTGTTGGATTTAATTTGGTGGGAACTCCGGTTGGGGATTTTTTACTGGATGATGGAAATATCAATGCTAAGATAAAGATGTTGGGTAAACTGAAAGAAAATGAATACAACGGACGTGTGTCGGCACAATTCGTCCTGGAAGATATTGCGGTGTAAAATATGGAACAAAATGTAAAAACATTTATTGAAAAAATAAAAACTGCGAAAAATATCGCAATTATGGGACATAAAAATCCTGATGGCGATTCTTATTGCAGTGTGCTGGCACTGGCGAAGTTAATCGAATTAAACTATGGTGTGCGCGCAACGTGCATTTATGATGGCAATATTCCAGAATATCTTGATGAATTGCCGATGCGGTCCTGGATTAAGTATTACGAGCGTGTCGATTTAACAGAAGTATATGATTTGGTTATCCTGTTGGATTATGGTACGCCAAAGCATATTGGTGGCGCACGTCCAATCGTAGACAGCGCACGATTTATTGTTGAAATCGACCATCATCAAAATGATGATAAATTGGGAACGTTGTGTATTGATGATGAAACGGCGGCCGCAACCGGACAAATTTTGTTCGATATTATGAAGATGGCAAATTGGCAATTTGACAAAGATGTGTTGGATTTGTTGGCGGTTGCATTGATTACAGATACGGGTAATTTTAAGTTTGTTCGCGATGGTCGTGTAATGTGTATTATGGGTGAATTGGTTGATAATGGTGTTGTGTTGCGTCATTTGTTTGAGGCGCTGCGCAATAAACCACGCAAGGCCGTTGTGGTCGAGGCCGGCGCCGCATCACGTGCAGAGTTTTTATTCAAAGGAAAATTGGCCATCGCAATCATCCCGCACAAGGATTATAAATATCTGGACGGACGTGGTGAAACGGTGTTGAATTTGTTGGGCTCTATCAAAGGGGTGGAATACATCGCATTCTTGAAAGAGCAAAAGGCAGAACAGACCGGCGTGTCATTACGCAGTCGTGGTAAACCGATTAACCATATTGCAGAGGCCTTGGGTGGTGGTGGACACCTGTGTGCGGCGGGCGCGATTGTTAACGATTCGGTTGAAAATGTTCGTAACAGAATTGTGGAATTATTTCGGGGGGAAATTAAATAATGTTTAAAAAGATTTTATTCTGGGGCTGTTTGTTGGTGTGCGGTGGCGTGGCAAATGCGGCGGTTGATACGTCTTTGGTGGGGCGCGCCGAAAAATATCTTAATTCAATTACGGGATTGGCGGGTGGTTTTGTTCAAACCGCAAATGGACACGATGAACGTGGGGACTTTGCAATGTTGCGTCCGGGGCGTGTGCGTCTGGATTATGCCAATATGCCGATACAGTTAATTTCAGACGGTGATGATTTATATTTTTTTGATAAATCGTTGGACCAGATTACAACCGTGCCACTGACCAGTACGCCCGCGGGGATATTGGTGCGTAAAAATATCGATTTGACAAATGCAGACATTAACGTTGTTGAAACAACCGATGGCAAAAATACATTTGCGTTGAAAATGAACCTAAAAGGGCAAGAGGGCCTGGGGAATATGACGGTGGTATTTGATAAAAATCCGGTGCGCTTAAATTCTTGGTCGGTGGTTGATGCAACGGGTGCAAAAACAGATGTGGCGTTTAATAATCTGAAAACAAAAACAAATTTTGGACGTGATTATTTTCAAATTCAAAGACATAAAACAATCAGCACCAGTGGTGGTGATGATTTCTATGATTAAATAAAATGTTTGGGATAAGTGGGGCTGAATTTTTAGTGGTGCTGTTGGTGGCGGTGTTGGTGATACCGGCGCGCCATTGGCCAGATGTTGCAAAATTTTTGGCACGTGTGGTGAAATTTGTTCGCGGCGTTATTTGGCGAATTACAGATGCGTCTGAAAAAATCAAAGAGCAGATTGAACGCGAGGCCCCAATTGACGATTTAATAAAAACAACAACTGATGATATTTTATCTGAGATTTCAGAGCCTATAAAAAAACTGGGTAAAAAGTCATCTGTTAAAAAATCAGGGCGGGGCAAAAAATGAAAAATATGACCCTGATGCAACATTTTGCAGAAATGCGCCGGCGAATCCTGTGGGTGCTGCTAATCTTTGTGATTGCATTTTTTGCGGGCGTTTATTTTGCGCCACAAATTCAAGATTTCCTGACCGCGCCGTTGTTGATGGTCTGGTCCGATGGGGCATTGTTGTATGGGGGCCTGTCTGATGGGATGATGATTAGTCTCTCGTTGGGATTTACATTTGCGGTGTTTATTTCTTTGCCGGTTTTGCTGTGGCACGTGTGGGCGTATGTGGCGCCGGGCCTGCGGGATAAAGAACGCAAGTTTATTTGGCCGTTCCTGATTATGTCTCCGATTTTGTTCGTTGTGGGGGCGGCGTTTGCTTTTTATGTGTTGTTCCCGGTTGTGTTTAAGTTTTTCATAGATTTGAATTTATCTGCGCCGGTGCCGGCAATGGTGATGCCGGCGGCACGTGATTACCTGGGGTTTGCGGTTGGTTTGTTAAAAGTATTTGGAATCGCGTTTCAATTGCCGTTGATTATGGTATTGTTAAATCGTATTGGTGTGTTGGGGCGTGCGCGTGTTATACAAATGCGCCGGTATGCGATTGTTCTTATTGCGGTGGTCGCCGCGGTTTTAACCCCACCCGATGTGGTCAGTCAGATTTTATTGGCGTTGCCATTGTGGTTATTGTTTGAAGTCAGTATTTTATTTATGCGTCGTGACTGATTTTATGATATAATGATTTTGTGAAAAAATTCAGTCTGATTTTATCCGTGTTTGTTTTGCCCCTGATGATTGGGTGTGATTTACAGCCGAAAATTTTAACCTTGCCGGACAGTGTGGGGGATTTTATTTCTGCGCGATACCCGGCGTTGTTGGCGGATCCAAATGTAAACCCTGAAATTTACGCGTCGGCGGCAACGGACTATGGTATATATGCGTCGCCAAATCTTTATGGAACGGATGCATCGTCATCGGATGACTATGTTATGTATGCATCGGTGGATGATTATATAATCCCGCCCCAGGCACAGGATGATGCAAAATCAGAACAAGCGGTGGTGGTTGCAGAATACGAATCGCCAATCGAATCAAAATCAGAATCTGGGACGGATGATTATTTGCGTGTGCCAATGTATGGCGGGGCATCGAATGTGGGTGCGTCTAAACCAAATGAAATAGTTGTTGCGCGTGGGGATACTATGTATTCGTTGGCACGCAAGTATAATACAACGGTTGATGAATTGGCGTCTGTCAATAAATTAAGTGCGCCGTATACATTATCTGTGGGGCAGAAATTAAATTTACCCGGTGTGGCGCGGTCGGCGGTAACGTCTGATGTGATTGCGGTGCCGGCGAAAAAGGCGGCTGGTGTTCAGACGACAACACGTGTTGCACTGGCAGATATTACGGTGGGACCGGGTGATACACTGTATTCGATTTCGCGTAAATATTCTGTGCCGGTAAATGATTTGGCGGTTATGAATAAATTAAAAGCGCCATTCACATTATCGGTTGGACAGCGGTTAAAGGTACCAAACCTTAAAACCGCAAATGTCAAGGTTGCGGAAAGCGCAAAGCCGGTTGCATCACAAAAGAATACAAATGACAAGGTTGCGACAGTCGCACCAGTAAAAAAAGAAGCAAAAAAGATTTCATCTGATCCGTCCAAGAAATTACCGGCGATTGCGGCACGATCTTCGTCTAAGTTTGCGTGGCCGGTTCGTGGCAAGATATTATCGAATTATGGTGCAAAATCGAATGGTCTGTTTAATGATGGTATAAATATTGGTGCCACGCGTGGTACCGCGGTCAAGGCGGCGGAAAATGGCGTTGTTGCATATGCCGGTAACGAGGTTAAGGGGATGGGAAATCTGATTATTATTCAGCACGCATCCGGATGGATGACGGTTTATGCGCATATGGATTCTTTGGCGGTGCGGCGCGGCACACGTGTAAGTGTTGGTCAAAAAATTGGCACGGTTGGTGCATCTGGCAAGGTGGACACCCCCCAGTTGCACTTTGAAATACGCAAGGGGACCAAGGCGTATAATCCATCGGCTTATTTAAAGTAAACGCCAGGAATACTGTCGGATAAAATTATATCCCCCCGTTATGATAAAGTCATAAAAGCGGGGGATTTTATTATGAAAAGAATTTTTATTTGGGTGCTGTTTATTTGTATGTTGGCGTCTGCGCTGGGGTATATTTTATACAGGTATAATCGTATGCGTATGGAAAATCAAAAATACAATGCGCCAACAAATGTTAATCCAATTGAAATAATAGATGTAAATGAATTAGAGGCGCGTGCATCAATGGTTATTCCGCGTGGCGGGTTTGACTATATTGCGGGCGGGGCCGAATCGGAAAAAACATTGCAACGCAATGTAAGTGCATTTGATGACATTGATATCGTTCCACGTGTTTTGCGTGGTGTGGATAAACCGGATTTAAAAACGTCAGTATTGGGAATAGATATTTCTTTGCCGGTGATAATTGCGCCGGCGGCGGCACATGGATTGGCGCACATCTCGGCCGAGGCCGGAACCGCACGCGGTGCCGCAGCGGTTGATACAATTATGGCAATCAGTAATTATGCCAGTTCATCGTTGCGTGATATCGCGGTGGCGGGTGGGGGCGCACCACAATGGTTTCAACTATACCTTAGCAAGGATGATGCGTTTAATCGCCAGATTGTAAGGCTGGCCGAAAGTTTGGGGATGCGTGCGATTGTTCTGACGGTTGATGCGCCGGTTGGTGGAAACAGATTTCGGGATGCAAAAAATGATTTTAAATTTCCATTGGCGTTGCCGAATGTTGCAAAAAAGTCTGGTGGTACCAAAGGGCAGGGGATTGGTGCCATATTTGCCGCCGCACAAAACCGATTCGCATCTGATACGGTGCGGTATGTAAAATCTTTTACGCGGTTGCCCGTAATTGTAAAGGGGATTCAGCATCCCGATGATGCGGATGCGGCAATCGCGGCGGGCGCAGATGCGGTATGGGTATCTAATCACGGTGGACGGCAACTGGACGGCGCACCCGCATCGATTGAGGTTCTGCCCGAAATTGCCGCGCGTGTAAACAAACGTGTTCCCATTATTTTTGATAGTGGTATCAGAAATGGCACGCATATATTCAAGGCGATTGCCGCGGGTGCGGATGTGGTTGCGATTGGGCGTCCGGTGATTTATGCATTATCCCTGGGGGGATGGATGGGTGTTGTATCCTTGTTTGATTATCTGAAACAAGATTTGTCGCGTGTAATGACTTTGGCGGGCGCGCAGACGGTTGAAGATATAAAAAACACAGAATTACGTCCAAAATGTATGTCGGTTAGATGTACGGAATTATAAAAACTTGCCATAATATATAAAAACTAATATAATTGGTATGAATCACTTGGATGGTTCGGGGTGTCGTAACCCTTATAAAATGGCGTCCGTAGGGACGGTAAAGGACTCCTGCAATACAAAAAAGGCAGGAGGGTCCGTGTTATATATTGAAGGCACGGCACTATTTCCATTTTAATAGTTACGAACCTCCTGCCACCGGATTTGGTGGTTTTTTCTTGAAAAAATGCAAGGGGGCGAACTGTGAAAAAGATTCTTATATTTGGTTGCTTGATAATGTCGGTGGTAATTTTTGATACAAAGGCTGGGCGGTGGTTGACGCCGTGTACGATGTATAGTGTGAATGATGGATATGAGGTTAATAACTATTATGGGACCAGTTGTATGTTGATTGAAGATATAGAATATAATGGTGTTTTATGTTCGGATGTTTTAGATGATAGTGACTGGGATGGTTTTTTGTGGACCATAGATGATATTAATACCGATTGTAATATTGTTATTGATGTGGATGCGGGTATGTATGGAACTTTGAGCGTTTCAGAGAATGCAGATGTTAATTTTTATGAATCGGATTGTACCGATGGATATTGTCCCGGGGTGAATATATCGGTTAGTTATGGGGATATATATGCGTCGGTACAAGAATCGGGGACTTTTTTTAATCAGTATGGATTAGAGTCTTGCCCAGGAACGGATTTTGATTGCGTTGATGGATATTGTGGAAGTGTATATTCAGACTATAATTCAACATCTGCATCAGATTGTTGGTTTGAAGATTATGATGGTGGCGTGTACGCAGATGCAAGTGGTAGGTTTTTATTAAATGGAACTTGCTTTTATGAAGAGTGATCTTGTAAACGATATAAAAACTTGCATTTTGTGTAAAAATGTCTATAATTAGCCCCGTTCTGAAAAAGAATTTCAGTTCTGGATGCGTAGCTCAGTTGGTAGAGCAACTGACTCTTAATCAGTGGGTCCAGGGTTCGAGTCCCTGCGCGTCCACCAGAAATAAACGGTCACGGTGTGGCCGTTTTTTTATGGTGTTGGACCAAGCGGACGAGAACCCGTAAAAGGGTTCGGAACGCCAGTTGACGAGAACAAGCGTATGCGCCGTTCGAGTCTTACGTAGTGAATGGGGCCCATAGAGCGAATGCGAATATGGGGATTTACAGTCCCAAGCCAAGTCCACCAGAAATAAACGGTCACGGTGTGGCCGTTTTTCATTTCTTATCCTTTGATACTTTCCCCAGGGATTCATACCTATGCAAATATTTATATTCGATTGATAGAATTAGGGTGTTGACATGAAACGAAAAACACAAAAAACAAAATCTATAAAAGGAGAGAAAATGAAAAAATTAGCAATATCAACACTGGCGGTGTTATTGGCGTGCCCTGCGTTCGCTATGAATAACCCAAACCAGGGCAGCAGTTGGACAATGTGGGGTATGGACCCATATGTCGGTTTACGTGGTGGTGCATCATATACAAACTTGAACTATCGCTATAACGGGCAAAAAGAATCTTTGACGGATACGGTTCTGCAAGGTCGTGCAGCGTTGGGTTTAGAAGTTTGTGATAAAATGCGCGCTGAAATCGAATGGTCTATATTCGGTAAATTGGAAGATACCGAAAACTTTGGCAGTGTCGGCGATGCAAAAATCAAAGCGAAAATGCAGACATTGTTAATGAACGGTTATTGGGAATTTGGACCATATGAAATTGTTCGTCCATTCTTTGGTATGGGTGCCGGTGTTGCGTTCACAGATATCACACGCAGCGGTACATTGGTTCCACATCACGGCAACAGCAAGACATCGTTTTCAGCAATGGGAACAATGGGTGTAACGTTTGATATGAAACGTTTCGCCGTTGATTTGGCCGCACGCTATAACTATGTAGATGTTAATTCAGGTCTGCATAATTTTGGTGGCGATGTTGGTATCCGCTTTATGTTCTAAGTATGACATTTCGTTCATATGGGCGCCGGCAGATTTTGCCGGCGTTTTATATGTCATTGTACGATATAAAAATACCCCACTGTTATGTGGGGTGTTTTTATTTTGTTAATTTAGCCAGGGCCAGTTTCCCCAGGAATGCCGATTCGATATCCCCAAGCAGTGACAGGTCCCCTTCGTTTAAATCATCATCGTTTTGCAACTTTTCCAGATATTCAATAATTGTGTTGCACATCTTTACCAAATCTTTGCTTATCAATTTTGGATTTAATAAGTCGGGTTTAAATATATTTTTTTTATTTAATGCCATAAAGTGCGATTCGGCAATGTTGTCTGCAAATGTATCCAGATCTTCGGTCAGGCGGTCGTATAATAAATGTTCTGAATACGAATCGGTTGACCAATGATTTATTTTACAGGCGTATTTAAACGCGATTAAATGCTGCATAAGTATATACATCTTGTATCCTTTTTTTGTTGTTTGTTATGTGTGTATAAAATATCAATTTTCTATAAGTAAAAATACAGGTGTCTATTCCCACGCTATACGCATAAAATCCGCCATTTTTTAGGTAATCATACCTGGCGAAAAGTAAGGTTTTTTGTTATACAATATGTTGCGTAACCATAAGGAACAAAAGGAGAACTCTTATGAAAAACGCAATGAAAAAAATGTTTATGTTTGCATCTGTGTTGGGTGTTGCGGCGCTGTTAAGTGCCTGTACGGGATGCCCAGAAAAGAAAGCACACCATCATAAAAAAGCGGTATATGCACAGCCGGTTGAAATGATTGAAAGTGATACGGTTGTGGTGTATCAGACATATGAAAACGCCGATGTTGATAAAGTTTATGCAAAAATGTACACACGCAGCAGTCACGGTGGTACATCTTATATGGGGCATATCAAATTCCACGATACTGACAATGGCTTGAAAATGGTTGTTGATTTGAAAGATCTGCGCCCGGGTGTGCCATATACCATTAAATTGGCCAAGTGTGGCGTATGTGCATATGGTGAAACAGGGTGCTGTAACAAAACACCAATCAATGTTAAATTGCCAATGCTTGAAACCGGTATGAGCCGTAAATTAGACCAAACGTTTATGATTCAGGGTATGAGTGCCGCACAATTAAACGGTGCAAAAATCTGGCTGGAACGTGACGGTGGCTATAAAGCCGGATGGGGCAAATTAGAAAAATAATATTTATTGTGATGCATAAACATAAATCCCGGATTGTTCCGGGATTATTTTTGTTTTTACTTTGGGATTGTTTTCTTATGTGCTAGTGTTTGAAATCAGAGAAAAGATTTTGGACAACACTGCATACGATATTTATGGCACGGTTATTACAAACACTACATATCTTATGGATAAAGATGTGGTGGTTCATTCGTATGCAGAATTTAATGTGCCGGATATCGTTTTGGTTGGATCACGCGTTCTGGAAAATTCTGGTGATGTGTTCGTTTCTGGACAGATTGAGGTTTGTGATAATTGCAGGCTCGAAATATATAATCGGGGCGGTTTTAACGCGTCTTTTAAATTGGGAAATAACGCAAGTGTTGTTCAAGTTGTTTCCGAGACTAGGGATTTGAACGCAATAGATTTTAATGTTGATTACGATATCCTGGTTGTTAATGCCGATGCTATAAATTTGTCAGATGTTATGCACCTGGGGGATGCCGCGCGCAAGATTTATTTGCGCGATTCGTTTGTTCTGTGGGATGTTGGGGATATTAATTCACATAATCTTAGTCTGGATGGGGATATTAGGTTGGGGCTGGATAATATCGAATCGGTTTTGAATGTGCCAATTTTGATGGATGTATCCCCGGATACTTATGTTCAGGTTGTGTCTGGCGGACGGATAAATCCATTGTTTGCGATGAAGACTTTTGTTGAAAATGATAATACATATGTCAAATTTATTCGGGAAACAGATTACACAAAATTCCTTGATTATAATCTGGGGACATTTATAAATTCATTGCGTGCCGATGATGGGGCAAATGGATTGGTTGTGGCATTGGATAATGCGCTATCGATGGATGATATAAATAAAATAATGGCGGATTCTGTGCGTATAGCGCCAATAAATATGATGTATGCCGTAACGGCATTTAATGTGTTTGATATGAATGATTTTAATTGTGAAAACACATTTGGTGCATCTTATATGTTGTTCGAAGATACGGCGATTTATGGCGCCGTGTTGCGTGGTGGTATAAATATTGGTCAAATGGACGCGGGGCTTGGGATTTATGCTAATCTGTTAAATGCCACCGATTCGTTTGAAGAATATTCAGGTTTTATGATTGGTGCAAATTTAATGGGTAAATATGAAAATGATTTTGGTTTCTTGCGCGGGAAGGTTGGTGGAAATATGACGCGCTTTGATATGGCGAATGTATTTGATGGAATCGAATCGGTTGATAATCCGGTGGGGTATTCGCTATATGGCGCGATTGATGTCGGACATAATTTTAGATCGACAAACGATTTATCCGTTGCGCCATATGTTGGAATTGGCACAAATCATATAGAAATATTGCGTGATGCGGAAACAAAGTATTTCGGGCGTATTGGTACAGATGTTAGTTATTCCTTTGAAATGTTGGGGATAAAATATGACTATGGTGTGCGCTTTGGTTTGGTGTCTAATGGTGATTTAATTGTTGGTGGTCGTGCGCATTTTATGTCTGATATGGATATGATTGGTGGACACGTTGGAATTGATTGCATAGACAATAAAAATGGGCGGGGATATAAAATCACCGCCGGTATAGATTTAAAATTTTAATTTAATTATTTAGTAATTTTACCACGCAGGGATGCCTTGTTCGCGGCGGTAATTTCAATGTTGGCCAATGTTGGTGCGTCGCCCGTGTCGGGGCGGGCAACAATGCATTGTTGCATATATGGCGTGCGATAGACTAAATGACGACCCGTTTTATCGGCCCCTTCGCACAGACAGGACAATGTTTTTCCCACGCAACTTTCGTTAAAGGCGCGCTGTATTTCATTTAATGTCGTGTCCAGGATTGCCAGGCGATCTGATTTTATGTTTTCTGGGATTTGGTTGGGCATAATTGCGGCCGCCGTGTGTGGACGCGGTGAATACTTGAAACAATATGAATTGATATATCCAACACGTTTTGCAATATCGACCGTTTGTTCAAAATCCGAATCGGTTTCACCGGGAAATCCAACAATAAAGTCAGACGAGATTTGAATGTCAGAACGCGCACCGCGTAATTTTTTAATAATGGTTAAATACTGATCCAAATCATAAGGGCGATTCATGCGACGCAAAACGTCGGGGGCGCCACTTTGAATTGGCATATTTAAAAATGGCAATAACTTGGGCTCTGTTTGAAACATTTCAATCAGGTCATCTGTCATTTCAGTTGGATAACTGGATGTAAAGCGTATACGCATTATTTCCGGGATTTTTGCCGCTTCGCGAATCAAATCAGACAGGCGATATATGTGTCCGTTTTCATCGGTATATTTATAACCATTTACATTTTGCCCCAGGAAACAAATTTCCACCGCACCTGTTTTGGCGGCGTGAATTGTATCGCGTACACAGTCTTCGAATTTGCGTGATATTTCGCGGCCACGTGTATATGGAACGATACAGTATGTGCAACAATGATTGCAGCCTTCTTGGATTGGAATATATGAAACAGTTGGTGATTTCACCATCTGGGGCAGGGAATCGAATTTTTCCAGACCACCCAAATCGATATTCAATAATTTGGCATCTGGGTTGTTCAGAATTTCCGGTAATTTGTGATAAGATTGCGGCCCTAAAACAAAATTCAAATCGGGTACACGTCGAAAAGCATCGGCCCCCGATTCGCGGGCAACGCATCCGACGATTCCCATCAGTGCAGATGACTTTTTTGCACGTCTGATGCGGCCCAGGGCGGAATAGACTTTGTCGGTGGCTTTCGCCCGAACAGCACACGTATTTAGGATGATTATGTCGGCGTCGGAAACGTCGTCTGTACGCACGAAACCGTGGTGTTCCAGCATTGCCGCAATGCGCCATCCGTCATAAACATTCATCTGACAGCCAAATGTTTGAATAAAGAATTTTTTCATAGTTATTATTTCTTTTTTGTACGTTCGCTGCGTGTTTTGTATTTTTGTTGGTTTTTTATTTGTGCGTATTGTTTTTGTGCCATTGTGACCGAGTCTGGTGTAACAGGTTGTGATTTATATGTTGTTCCAAAGATTGGATCACTGATTGCGGTGATTACATTGATTGTTTTCTTTTTTGCCATATTTTTCCCCTTTGGTTTATATTTTTTTTGTATATGTGTGTTTAAAGTGATGCTGAATTTGGCGATATTTTGCATTACAGTTGCGCCAAGCCTGTTTAGCGGCGTATTCACGTTCGCGGGCGCGTACACGGATACGCGCCTCATCCGTTTTCATTTCGTTTAAGATATGCAACATTGAATACACTTCAACCTCACTTTGTTTTATTAGTTTAAGTGCCAAGTCTGGTATGGTCATAGGTATCCGTTATGCCAATTTGTTGCGCAGAATTTCATTAACAACGGCCGGATTTGCGGTGCCACTGGTTGCCTTCATGACATTGCCAACAAAGAAACCGAGCAAGCCCACCTTGCCAGATTTATATTGTTCAACCTGGGCCGGGTTTTTAGCGATAACTTCGTCAACGATTGATTCAATCGCACCCGTGTCGGTCATTTGTTTCATACCGAATTTATCCGCAATTTCACGTGGTGTGCCGGATTCGCCGTCTAACATTTTGATAAATATTTCTTTGGCCTGTTTTCCGTTGATTGTGTTTTCGCCCAGCATATCAACCAGTTCGGCCAAATCAGATGGCGTGATGATACGCATTTCGTCGATAATGCCAGATTTTTCGTTTTTTACATCCCAGTTTTCAGGGTGTGCGAATAATTCACTTATCATCCAGTTGGCAACCCCTTTGGCACGGGTTGCGTTGCCGGCAACGGCCGTGTCATACCATTTGGATATATCCGTTGTTTCGGTCAGGCGCGCCGCATCATATTCAGAAAGCCCGAAATCGTGCGTATAGCGGCCGCGTGTTGCAGACGGTAATTCCGGCATAGTGCGACGAATACGTTCAATTGTTTCGTCATCAATTTCCACCGGTAATAAGTCAGGGTCTGGGAAATAGCGATAATCCAGTGCGTCTTCTTTGCTGCGCATAACGGATGTCGTGCCGTCGCCCTGGTTATAGCGCATTGTGTCCTGGGTGACGGTGCCACCGTTTTCGTATGCCTCGATTTGACGACGGGCCTCGTATTCAATGGCAGATTTAATGAATTTAAATGAAACCATATTTTTTGTTTCGGTGCGGGTGCGGAATTCGGTTGAACCCACCGGACGAACCGATACATTGACGTCGGCACGCATAGAGCCTTCTTCCATATTTGCCTTGGATACACCCAGGGCACGTGCAATTTCGCGAATTTCACGCAGGTATCTTTCCGCCTCGTCCGGGGATGAGATGTATGAATTGTTTTCCGGATTTTTTACATCCAAGAATGTCACAATTTCAAGCAGGGCAACACCCGTACGGTTATAGTCTGCAAAGGATTTTGATGGGTGTACATCGTGCTTTAATTTACCGGCGTCTTGTTCCAGGTGGGCACGTTCAATAAATATCTTCTTGGGGTTGCCGTCGTCACCCATAATTTCAACCCAGCCGCGACCGACAACGGGTGGTTCGTCGGCGGGTTGTGAAATCTGATACCCCTGGGGCAGGTCAGGGTAAAAATACTGTTTACGTGCAAATCGACTGTGGCGTGAAATTTCTGCATTTATCCCCAGACCGAACTTGATGGCCTGTTCGACGCAATATTCATTTAATACCGGTAACATACCGGGCATTGCAACGTCAACCATGGAAACCTGGGTATTTGGGGAAACGGTCGGATTATAGTCGGCGGATGCACCACTAAATAATTTAGAATTGGACAGTACTTCGATATGTGTTTCAAGCCCAATTACCAGTTCCCAATCACATGTTTTGCCTTTTATTGTAAACATTTTGTCTTTTTCCCTTGCTTTTTTATTTTTAGTATCTTATTATTGACCTCGCGTTGGCTAGGTAGCTCAGTTGGTAGAGCAAGGGACTGAAAATCCCTGTGTCGGCGGTTCGATTCCGTCCCTAGCCACCATCTCGTTTCTAAAAGCGGCCGTTTTTACGGTCATTTTTTATTTCCCCATAATTGTTGTTGGGCGGTTGTCAATGTCGGCCGCGGTTTCAATATGTTTTGCCAATTGCAGAACACGCATATCGTCAAAGCGATTTCCCACAACCTGAATCCCCAGGGGCAGACCGTTTTGTGCCAATCCACATGGTACACTGCACGCCGGTACCCCCGCCAGGTTCATCGCAACCGTGAATAAATCCAATGCATAGAATTCCAATGGTGATAATCCAGAATCCAATGGCATTGCCGTGCCGGCGGATGATGGGCATATGATTAAATCGCATTCTGTGAATGCTTTGTTAAAGCTGTCTGAAATCATACGACGAACGCGGGCGGCCTGCATAAAGTATACGTCATAAGATTGGCTGCTTAATACGGCGGTGCCGATAATCATACGGCGTTTAACCTCGTCGCCAAAGCCGGCGGCACGTGTCTTTTTGAATGTGTCATAGATGTCGCGTCCCTCGACCCGCAGGCCATAACGCATACCGTCATAACGGGCGAGATTCGATGATGCCTCGGCCGGGGCAATGATATAATATGCCGCCAATGCGTCCAAGATGTTTGGAATTGAAACCTCAACAATTTCGGCGCCCATTGATTTCAGGTCGCTGATGCGTTTTTCAAACAGCGTTTTCATATCATCTGAAATTTTAACGTCACTAAATTCTTTGATTATGCCAACGCGTAATTTTTTACCGTCGCCCAATACCGGTTCCAGTGGTGTGGTGCATGTAAATCCGTGTTTGCTACTTGTTGAATCTTTGGGGTCGTGGCCCGCCATAGCAGATAACATTAACGCGGCATCGTCAACCGTGCGTGCGATTGGCCCCGGTGTGTCAAGGGACGACGCAAATGCAACACATCCCCAACGTGAGCACAGGCCATATGTTGGTTTCATCCCAACCATACCGGTAATTGCGGCCGGAAAACGAATTGAACCGCCCGTGTCGGTACCGGTTGCAGCAATGGCCAGGCCCCCAGCCACGGCCGATGTAGAGCCGCCCGATGAACCGCCGGCGGTTAAACGATTTTCCATTTGCCATGGGTTGACGGGTGCGCCAAAGAAACTGGTCTTGCTGAATGTGCCCATTGCGAATTCGTCCAGATTTGCTTTGCCCAATAAGACCGTGCCGGCATCAATAAATTTCTGGGATACGGTCGATTCATATTCGGGGACAAAGTTTTCCAACATACGTGATGCCGCCGTTGTGCGAATGCCGCGTGTGGCAAATAAATCCTTCATAGCGATTGGCGCACCATCCAAGAATTTTGCGTCGCCCGCCGCCCGTCGTGCATCAGACGCCGCCGCATCGGCAAGCGCACGTTCCGGTGTTGTGGTGATATAGCAATTTAAATCCGCGCCATATTTTTCAATACGGTCCAGGTACGCACGTGTCAATTCCACGGCACTAATTTCGCCACTGTTTAATTTCTTTAATGCTTCGGTAAGTGTAAGGTTAATCATTTTTGCTTTCCATAGTGTTGTGGGAACAAAATTGCACCCAAAGTGTTTTTATCTTTGACTGCGGATATATTTTTCCAGGAATTCAGAGCGAATGACGTTTGTTAACAAACATCCATAATTCACAAGAATGCGTGGTTCAACATCAACGGTGTCGCCGATGTCGTGTGCATATTGACGAGAAACTGGATTTATCGCGCCGATTTTAAGTGGTGGTTCATCGTTTGTGTAATATGATTCCAATTGCATAGTTGCGATTGCGGAATCGCATTTGTTCAGACGGGTGTCCAGATATGTTATCGCAAGTTGCTTTGATATTGTTCGTTGCATAATTGGTCCTTTATTCGCCATCCATAACCTTGGGAACCGCGAAATATCCACGTGATGTGCCGGCGTTATCCGGGGTGTTGGCCAAAACCAAATCACGAATATTGCCATCGGTCACAACGTCCGCACGACGTGGTAACTTGTGTTCGGCCGGGTTTAACATTGGTTCAATACCGGTTGTATCGATTTTTTGCAATTTATCCAGCCATTCAACGACCGAATCGATATTCATTTCAGCCAGTTTTTCATCAGATATTTCAATCTTTATTAAATCTGCGAATTTTTGTAATTGTTGCTTGCTAAATGCCATTTTCAATCCTATATTTACAAAGTAAAGGAATTATACAATGATTTTGCCAGATTTCAAGGCTTTTCCGCGTTCGGGACGCATAATTGGTATTGATTGGGGGGCTCGTCGCATTGGGGTCGCGGTTTCAGACGAAAGTCGTGCATTTGTTTTTACTCGACCTGTTCTCAATGTTGGGCGGGGTGATGATGCGGCGTCGATTGTTGCACGTGTGGCGTCTGATGAGCGCGTATGTGGATTTGTTGTTGGTTTGCCACTGTACCCCGATGGTACGGAAAGTGATACAACAAAAATGGTGCGTGAATTTATAAATGCGTTGTCGCAAGAAACAGATTTGCCGATTGTGACGGTCGAAGAAAATTTGACGTCCGTTTCGGCCCAGGAATCAATGGGGCGTGTACGGGTGCGTGATATCAAAGAAAAATTGGATTCGGAATCCGCACGTGTGATACTGGAAAATGCGATTGCACTAATAAACCGGGCTTAAAAAAGCCCGGTTTTTATGTGTATAGATTGATTTTTAGTCTTCGTTTTTGTCTGGGATTTTTCCGTCGGCGGATAATAATACCGCAACCCAACGTGTGGAATCAAATTGGGCGGCGACAATATAAATTCCAACCAGGATTGGAACACTGAAAAACATTCCGGCAATACCCCAAATCATTCCCCAGAATACCAGGTTTATTAGTATCGCCAATGTAGATAAATTTAAACTTTTACCCATCAGTTTTGGTTCCATTATATTGCCAAATAATATCTGTAACCCAATCAGACCGCCCGCGGTTAATAATGGTAATTCCCACCCGGGGGCCACCGTAAACGAATACAGTATTGGTAACGAGCACGCAATAATTGCACCGATTGTTGGGATATAACTAGTTATAAATACGATAAAGGCCCAAACACCCGCAAATTCCAGGCCAATCATTTGCAACCACAGGTATGACACAATGCCGGTGATGCCGGAAATAACCGTCTTCATAAACAGATATTTTTTCATATTGTTGTCTATGCTGTCGATGATATATCTCATCTTTTTTGCACGTGATTTGTTCGGGATAAGGGCAGTGAATTTTTTGTTAAATGTACTTTGTTCTATGAACATAAATATCATATAAACAAATACCATTCCGATTGATGTCGCAAATCCCGCCGCAGATGCACCAATGTTTGCCGCGACCTTGGTAATATTGGGAATCATATTTGCGTCAAACTTTAACCCAACAGAGCCCGATAAATAATTGCCAAATGATATTAGTTTGTCCTGGATTGCGGGCAGGGCGGTTGCCAGTTCGCTAAACATTGGTTTTACCTGGGTTATGAACAGATAAACAATTGCGCATATTGCCAATAATGATGCCGCATATGATATGCAATCGTATATCAGATCGTATATCTTGTCACGATGGGTTCGTGGTGTCTGATGCGGAAATACGCGACGAAAATATTCAGAAATGGCATTGATAAGGTACCATAAAAATGCCGCGACTAGAATTGGAATGAATATTGAACGTCCAATCCAAAGTGTAAACAAGATTATGCCAAATACAATTATTCCATTCATCTTTTGTCCTTAACTTATAATACCCATATGGTGAATATCATATATGCAATTATTACGATGTTGATAATTACCGCGGTTGTTGCATAGGTGTTGCCAATATTCTTTTCGAATTGTTTGTCGCCAATTTGTATTATCCATATCGCAAATAGCAATAACACAGATAAACTTAGTAACGTTGTTGCAAGGCCGTTAAATATGCCCGTGCCAATAATCAGGATGGCAAATAAGAATCCCGCATTTGATAAACGTGCAAATGTCCAATTGGTCAGGTTTGAAATCCATTTTGTCTTTGTGGTAACAACTGGTTTCTTTGATTGCTTTGCGGGGATAAAATATCCTGGCATCCACAACATATCAAAGCCAAATGGTATGGAACAGATAATTTTCCAAAGTGGAATTTTCATTGTACGTGCACGCAGAAAACACGCCCAAAAACCCATAATTGTAACCCCCAAGATATAAAGGGATAAAAGTACCAAGCACACCGCCAGCAAGAATCCGATGATAATACCGGTTGGATTCTGCGTCAGCGCCAACAGCCACATCTGCGCCGGTACCAGGTTAAATGCCATAATCAATGATGACACAGACATCAGCAACAAGATAATCGTCTTTATATTAAATACTGTTACGATGCCGGCGCGGTCCATTTTGTGTGTTGGAATCCTGCGAATTGCCAGTATCCCAGATATTACGGTTGTGACAAGCATTGCGATACCAATTATGCTTAGTGTTGTTTCGGATTTTGGCATCAACAATCCCGCCAATACAGATAGTGTGACCGCAAATAAGAATGATGTAAGTGCAAAAAATATGGGCGTGCTAACCAGCCATTGTTTAAGTGTTGTTTGTTGGTCGTTCATAGTGTTTTCCCCCTTAGGCTTTTATTTTATCACAATTTGTCCGGATGATAAAGTTGTTATCGCGGTCGGCTTTATCTGATTGGTAAAATCGGGCTGGTGCGATATGAACAAAAATGTGGTGTCGTGCATATTGTTGATTGTGTTTGCAATCAGGTCTTTGGTTGTGGCGTCTGCGCCAGAATCAGGTTCGTCCAGAATGGCCAGTTTGGGTTGGGTCATAATCAGTTGTAATAACATCAGGCGTTTTCGTTCGCCACCTGAAAAGCCGACATTGATATATCGGTTTAACCATTCTTTTGGAATATCAAGTTGTTCGCGTGCCGATTCCAAGCGTTGCAAAAAATCGCCCATTGATAATTCGTGACCGGTATTAAAATGTGTATGTGCCGCACAAGAATGTTTTAAAAAACTTAGTACGGTAAGTCCCGGTATTTCAGGAACGTTCTGGGCGCCTAAGAATATGCCCAGTAATGCACGGGTTGTTGTGCTATCGTTTGTAATGTCGTGACCGTCGAAAATTATAGAGCCAGAATCAACGCTATACGCAGGGTTTCCGGCGATTGTCTGTGCCAGACTTGATTTCCCAGAACCATTATGTCCCGCCAATAAATGACGTGCGCCACGTGCAATATTCAGATTGATATCTGATAATAATTTTTTGCCGTCCAGTGATACGTTCAAGTCTTTTATGTTCAGCATTTTTTAATCCTTTGATAATGCCATTTGAATTAATTGTTTTGATTCAACCAAAAATTCCATCGGCAGGCGTGATATTACCGGATTTGCCATTGCGCCAACAATCAGGGCGATTGCGGTATCGCGTTCAATGCCCGCCATTTCAAGGTATGTTAATTGTTGTTCGTCTATGGCGCCGGTGGTGGCTTCGTGTGATTGATTATTATTTGGCGCGCCGTGTACTATTCGTGGAATTGTGTTTGCAACTGCGGTGTCACCAATTATGCGTGTGTCACATTTTGATGCGTTTGTGCTTCCTGTGCCGGCAAAGGATACCAATGAACGAAATGTTTGCTGGGATGCGTCGGTTGCCACACCATATGAAACAATGTTTGATTTTGTGTTGTTGCCGATATGAATCATTTTGGTTCCGGTGTCGGCCAATTGGCCCCCGCGGGTTATTGCAAGTGAATAAAAATCACTGACCGCATCGTCGCCCGCCAGAATCGTTGATGGGTATTTCCAAGTTATAGCGGAGCCGATTTCAACCTGGGTCCAGTATAATTTGGCGCGTGCGTCACAACGTCCACGCTTGGTGACAAAGTTTAGTATGCCACCCGTGTTTTTACCGTCTTTGAAATCGCCCCCGAACCAGTTTTGGACCGTTGCATATTTTACGGTTGCGTCATCGTGTGCAATAATTTCAACAACGCCGCTGTGTAATTGATGGTTTGGGCGACGGGGGGCGCTGCAACCCTCCATATAGGTCAGTTTTGCACCACAATCGGCGATAATAAGTGTTCGTTCAAATTGTCCGATTTTGGCGGTTTCGATTCTAAAATAACTGGCCAAATCAATGGGACAGGTGACGTTTGGTGGAATATATACAAATGTGCCGTCTGAAAATACGGCCGCATTCAGTGCCGCAAAGAAGTTGTCGGTTGCCGGCACCACCGTGCCCAGGTATTTTTTTACCAGGTCCGGATATTGTTGTACCGCGTCCGAAAACGGCAAAAATATTATCCCGTGTTTTTTTAATTCGTCCATGTACGAGGTGTGTACAGAACAACTGTCGATAACGGTGTCGGTTGCCATCCCCAACAGGGCACGTTTTTCACTTTCTGGCAGGCCCATTTTATCGTACACCTGTGCCAGGTCTGAATTATCAATGGGCTGGGGTTCGTTATAATAATTTAGCGCATCATAATCAATCGGCGCATAATCAAATTCGGCCCAGTGTGGCTCTATCATTTTTTGCCAGGCATCAAACGCCGCCAGGCGCCATTGCAACAACCATACGGGTTCATTGCGTTGCTTTGAAATTTCGCGAATAAGATTTTTTGACAGTTTTGCCAACTATTCACCCTGGGTTGCAAGTTGCTTTGCCTGGGCAAAGAAAGTAAGAGATTTGCCCAGCAGACCATCTGTGAATGTTGCGGACAATATTCCGTCTGGTTCGGTTGCGTTCAGATGTGCCAAGAATGCGTCCGCGCGTCGCATATAATTATCAACACTGCGCGCGATTTCAGAATCAAGTTTTATTGCACGACGTAATTTTTCCAGTGCGAATGGATTGCGGGCATATTCGTCCATAATTCCGCCCAGTGCGCGCCACAATGGGTGTTCGGATGTACTGCGTGGCATAATATCGATTGCCGCCATAATAGGAATTAGATTTTGCAACAAGTCCTGGTAAATCATTTCGGCGTTTTCGGCCACGGCATTCGTTGCGGATTTGTTCTTTAAGACCGATTGAATTTTTACAATAAGGTTGTATTGATGGCTTAGCGTTTTGTTAGCGTCGCTAATACGACCGTTTATGCGATACATAAAAATGGTCATCGCAATACAGATGCATATGATTAAAATAAAAGCGCCTAAAATTAGCCAATTTTCCATTTCTTTACCCCCGGTTTATCTTTTGTTCGTAAGCCAGTATAGCATCTTTTGCCGATTCGTGCGATTTTATCTTTTGGGGATATTTTTTGTTTGATTTATGTGTGTTTTAGCCCTTGCACAGATTCGGTCAAATTGATATAATATTACTAAATTAAAAGAAGGAAGGTTTTAATATGTTCCGCAAAATTTTGTTTGCAGCAATGTGCGCAACGGCGGCTGGATATTGTTTCGCTGCTGAAAATCTGCCCCAGGTCGTTACGTCTGAGGTGTTCTATAGCCAGGACAAAATTGTCGATGGTGGCGTGGAAGAGGTTACTGAATCTGTTCAAATTGACGAAACGGAAATGGTGACGCAATATGCAGATGTGCCGGCGTGGCCATTGGCGGGTTCGGATGCGGATGTAGAGGTTGCCTGTGACAGTCCGAAGAAGAATTCCGATAATATTCGTATTGTGTCGCGCGTTGGCGCGGATTTGGTTGTTGAAAACAACTTTAATCTGGGGACGCGTGGTGAATTTATGGGTTGGTCCGGTGGGGCAAATATGCTGCACGGGATGCAGGTTCCGGCCGGGTTCGATGACGAATGCGCCGATGGTACGGAAATGCCACTGCTAAGTCGTGAAATGTTAGAAGATGATGGTGGTACGGTTTTGTCTGTGTCGCGCAGTAATCGCAAAAACTGTGGTAAGTATGCGGATAACTATGCTGCGTTCGCGGAACGTGCTGGTATAAAGACGAAAATGGATGCAAATGGTAATATTGTATCCGAAGCAGAGGCAACAGAAACCGTTACAGAATCAGAAACAGAAATCTTGGTTGCGGAAACCGCCGATGCAGAGGCGCCCAAGGTTGTAAAGGATCAGGTTCGTTCATGGGTTGTTGCCAATGGCCAGACATTGCGTGATGTTTTGCAGTCTTGGTGTGATAAAGAGGGCTGGGATTTGGTTTGGACGACGTCTCGTGAATATCCAATTCAGGCCAGTGCCGTGTTCAAAGGACGTTTTGTTGATGTGGCGTCTGCGCTGGTACGTAATTTTGGTCGTGCAACACCGGTTCCATATGCAAAATTCTATAAGGGAAATCGTGTGTTGGTGATTTCAACGTCGGAACAATAAAAAATAAATGCGTCTGCCAAGGGGGAGATTACATATGAAAAAATCATTTAAAATATTGGCTGTCTGTGGATTGATATGCGCGGCATTGGCGGGGTGTGCAACCAAAGAATCGGCCAAGGTGGCGGCCGCCGTTGATACTGATTTTATTAACGCGTATGATGCGTTCGAAATGGCGAAAAATCCACGTGCCAAGGTGGCAACGGGTGATACCGTTTCTATGTCCGAAGGGGTATGGCTGGGGGATACGTCGACCGTATTGGAACATCGTAATAATTTGCCGGCTAAATTCGAAACAGATACCGGTGTTACTATATTATTAAATGAACCGGTCTCATTACAGGTTTTGGCAAACGATATTTATTCGGTAACCGGTATTCCGGTGCGCATCGACAGCCAGGTTAATGCCGAAAAATTACGTAAGACTGTAAATGTTGCGTATACCGGTAAATTGTCGGGATTGTTGTCCCAGATTTCAACGGATTTGGATATCCTTTGGTACTATGATAATAATGCCATCGTTTTCTATGAAACGGAAACCAAGACATTTACATTATATGCGTTGGGTACGGACGTGTCTTATCAGACGGCCGTTACCACCGACGAAGGGAACCAGGTATCTTTGGAATCAACCCTGAAAGAATGGGACGAGGTTGAAAGTACAATCGCATCTATTATTGGCAAGGCGGATAATGCAGACTTTACCGTGTCGCGCAGTTTGGGTACAATTACGGTCACCGCACCGCCATCGATTTTAAATCGCATTGGTGAATATATCGAACGCCAGAATAAACGTTTGTCCCAGTTGGTGACGATTGATGTAAAGGTCTTACAGGTTACAATTTCAAATGATACGGCGTTTGGTTTGAATTTGGCGGCGGCGATTAACTCGACATCGGGATTGAATATCGTTGCAAATCCAAAGAATAACTTGGCATCGACCGAGGCCAGTTCTATGAACATTGCGGTATTGTCGAATGCGGTATCGGCACTGACCGGTGCAACACATATGGAAGGGTCCACCACGGTCGAGGGTGCGTATACAAATGACCAAATTATGAATGGTTCTTTGTCGGCCGCCGCGGGCAGTAATGCCCTGATAGAGGCGTTGGCAAAACAGGGCAAGGTATCCCTGGTAACAAACGTTGGTGTGACAACGCGTTCAAATCGTGTTGCCCCGGTAAGTAACACACGTACAACCGGATACATCAAACGTTTTGAATCACGTAATTTCACAACGGTTGAATCCAGCACCGTTGACCAAGACGATTTGGAAACAGGTTTCACAATGCAATTGTTGCCAAATGTTTTGGAAAATGGGCGCATTTTGCTGTTGTTCCGTATGTCGGTTCGTGAATTGTTGCGTATGTCAACCCAGACAATTGGCGAGGTTACCCTGCAATTGCCAGAGGTTGAAGAACGCAGTTTTATGCAAGAAGTGATTATGGAATCAGGCCAGATGTTGGTTGTATCAGGTTTTGAAAAACAGACCAGCGAGGATACGCGTTATGGTCTGGGGGATCCGGACTTTATGGCGCTGTCTGGGTCGCGTGAAACCGCATCCACACGAGAGGTTTTGGTGGTTATCCTGACGCCACAGGTGTTGGTAAGTCCGCTGGATTCAGAGCGTACGATTCAGCAGCATTGGGGCGCACCGCTAAATTAAATTTGATAAAAATCCCGCGTTTCGCGGGATTTTTTAGTGATTAGTGTAAGTGGTTAGTGGATAGTGTTTGTATGCGGCAAATGCCGCACATTATAGTGCCATCACTAACCACTAATCACTAAGATAAACTTTTATTTTTCTTCGTCGTTGCGTTGGATGAAATATTTGGTTATAATTTGTTTGTTATGATCGATGGTCATAATGGGGTGTAGAGACCCGTTGCACAAAGCGTCTGTGGAGCGAAATCCAATGGCGCGCCGTACGTTGGCGTGTTTTTTGTATCTGATTCATGGACGAAAAAAAACTCCTGGCATTATCGTCAGGAGGGCTTGCGAATATATTGAATAAGCAGCACAATTCTTTGTGATTGTCTCTAACCTCCTGACCACCGCGTTTATGCAGTGGTTTTTACTTGTAAAAAAAGGGAGAAAAAGACAATGAAAAAACTTTTAACCTTAACCGCGGTTGGTGCGATGTTTACGCAATCACTGTGGGGTGGGGTATACCAATGTCAGTCGCCTGTTATATATTCCGTACAAGAACTCGAGGCTTTTACATCGCCAATGTCTGCGATACGGACGTTGGCTGGGATCGATCCATATAATAACAGAGGCGTTAGAATTTTGCTTCAGGGGCGTTGCGCGTCAAATACGGACAGTGGCCCTTATATACTTGAAATTAACCAGTTGGAACTTACGACTAGTACGGACCCCACGAATTGTTGGTGTCAAATTATATATCCTTATTTTTCGCAATTTGTATATCTGCCCGTTACATTACCTGTGGAAACGACAAGTGCCTGTGTGGATGCCTGTTCTAGGGAGTGTGCAAATAAAATTTTGGAATATGGCTATATTGATATGGCGGATTATCCACCATCGGAAATTATTTATATGGTAGAGGGATTATAAGATGAAAAAATTTTTAACATTTTGTATTTTATTGTCTTTTTTTGTTGTTCGGGTGGTGGGTGCGTCATACCAATGTGTGAGAATGCCAGCTCAAATGTCTCCGTATCTGTTTGGTGCAAGTGACCCGGTTAACACAAAGCAATATCCAAATCAGGTTGTGATGGGGTATTCTATGGGTTTTATGGAAGCTGTGATTCAGGGACATTGTGATGTTTTAAATGATACCAGTACCAGTCCATTGGAATATAATATGTCTGTGCAGGGTATTGACAGTATGGCGAATAATTGTTGGTGCCAGGTTGTTTACCCGTATGTAAGTGAAATTTCGTATTTGCAACAGATAACTGGGTATCTTGAGAATTGTATTGCCAGTTGTTCCAAGTTGTGTGCAGCTAATTGGGGTAAATGGATGCGTAATCGACCGTCGCCTATTTTTGATAATTTTGAATAAGGGGATAAGATATGAATAAAAAATTAGTCTTATTATTGTTTTTTATTGGACCATTGTTGGTACATGCGGATGTTGTATCCCCAAGTACAACGTGTCCGATTGGTATGCAAATTCGTATGCCAGATGTCAGATTTGGCAGCGTGTGTGCTGAGGGCGATGTTTGGTTGTCGCGGAGAGGAAGAGGCTCATTTAATACCGTAGGATTGTTTGACGGTTGTTTGGATGCTTCGCAAATGAGTACACTATATAGCTGTATAATGTATGCACCGTCGGGTGAGACTTATTCGGATGAAACGGGGGACTATAATTATAATTCGGCGTGTTTGATGGATTAAAAAAATTCCCGCCGTATGGCGGGATTTTTTAACGACAAAAAGTGCGCACGTGGCGCACGAATTTGTTTGCGTTCAATACGCATTAAGCCATTGCAGCGACTTTCTTGGTCAAACGAGAAATTTTACGAGCAGCGCGTTTCTTTGGCATAATTTTGCCCGCAGATTTCATAATCTTGCTTTCTGCGTTGCGTGCCGCAATCGTTGCCGCCGCTTTGTCGCCAGATTCAACCGCAACCAGAACCTTCTTGGCCGCTGTTTTTACAGCACTGCGACGAGATGTGTTAATAGCATTTTTCTTGGCCGAGACCAAAATTCTTTTTTCAGATGACTTGTGATTTGCCACGTTATTTTCCTTTTATTTTTGTAATGTTTTTGTTATTTTATAGAAAAGAAACATAAAATCAAGGAAAAATAATATGATATATTTTGTTTTGGCAATAATTATTGCTTATTTGTTGGGTTCTGTTCCGATGGGACTGTTGTTTACCAAAATGATGGGCAAGGGGGACCTGCGCAAGGTTGGCAGTGGTAATATCGGCGCGACAAACGTTATGCGTGTGGGTGGTCTGCGTATGGCGGGGTTGGTGTGGATTCTGGATATGGCCAAGGCAATTATTGCGGTATTTATCGGTTATTGGGTCGCGGATGTGGCATTTGGCGCCTGGTGCGGGTTCGCGGCAATTGTTGGTCATTGTTATCCGGTGTGGTTGCGCTTTCGCGGGGGCAAGGGGATTTCATCCCTGTTTGGTGTGTTGCTGGCGGTCAGTCCGGTATCCTTTGTGGTATGTGGAATTGAATGGTTGTTGGTTGCGTTGACGTCGGGGATTTCATCGCTGGGGGCGGTGATTGTGTTCTGTTTAATCCCGGTGTTGGGTTTTGCAATCAGTTATTCTGTTGGTTGGCCATTCTTGGCGATTGGGTTGCTTTGTATGTGGCGACATCGCGCGAATATTGGGCGACTGATTGGTGGGACAGAATCAAAAATAGAATGGAAGTGGAAAAAATAAATCTTAACGGTCACGATTTTGTGGCCGTTTGTTTTATATCTTTATTTTTAAGGGATTTTGTGGTATAATATCCCTGATATTATTAGAGGGAAATGGACGATGAGAAATTTGTTTATTATGTTTGCAATTGCATCTGTTGTTGCACCGGCGTGGGGCGCGATGCCGGCGTCATCGCGTGGACGCGCGTCGATGGCAAATCAGATGGAGGCACGCGCGGTATCCAAGAAATACATCAATAATATGGCGGCAACGAATGTCGTTCCGGCCGATACCACTGTGGTGGAAGAGGCGCCAACGGTCGTTCCAGATGTTGTTGTAAAGGAAGAAAAAACAAAAGATATGCGTGAACGCGAAAAGGCGGCCTGTATCCAAAATAATATTGGTGTGGGGGCGACTTTTGTTTGGGCGTCCAAGTACAGTAACAGTGCAGACTATAATTCTATGATAGAGGATGTAGAGTTCCCAGAAAACAATGTTTGCTTTGTAAAGGTTGGATTGAAATCAAACGATTCGCGTATCAATGTTTCAGATGTTCCAACAAAATATTTTGTAATGGGTGAAAATATTACCTGTGGCGAATGGGCAAATGAACAAACGTTAAAAGATCGTATTTTGGATGCCAAGAAAAAGGGACGTACCTGGGCAACGGTTGGTGGCGCCGTCGGTGGCGCGGGAATTGGTGTTGGTGCAATGGAATTGTTCGGTAACAAGTTAATTGGCGGCGCGGTTGAGGGACAGGCCGGTATAACAAATGAGACAGAATTGCTGTGTTCCCAGATGAAGGTGTTGCACCAGGAAAAGTCTTCTAAGTATAATGATATTCGTGATTCTTTGACCGAATTAAAGAAGTATTGTGATGATGCGTCCGCGTGGCCAGATGGGGTTGTGTCAGATGACTGCAAGGAATTTGATTATAATGCCTTGTTGAAATGTTAAAAAAAAATCCCCGTAATGGGGATTTTATTTTTGACTTTTATCATTATATATAAATTCGCTATGATCATAATATGAAAGATTTATTTGAAAAATTGCTGATTTTGCGAACGCCAGGTATTGGGCCCGCGCGATATAATGATTTGATTGCGCGATTCGGTTCTGTGGAACAGGCGGCGGCCAGTTTAATGATGGATGCGTCACATATTGATATGGTGCGGCGTGAAATGGATAATGCCGCAAATCTGGGGATAGAATATATATGTGATGATGATGTGAGATATCCAGTGGGATTAAAGGCCATTAAAAACCATCCGCCGGTAATATCGGTGCGTGGCAATGTGGATGCATTGACACGTCCGGTTGTGTCGATGGTTGGAACGCGGCACGCAACGGCGGCGGGGATGGAATTTATGGCGAATATGTCAATGGCGTTTGCGTCGCGTGGTTTTGTGGTGGCGTCTGGGATGGCAATGGGCTGTGATACGGCGGCGCATCTTGGCGCGTTGCGTGCATCGGCGGATGCGGTGACGATTGCGGTTCTGGCGGGTGGGGTCGATTATATTTGGCCACTTGAAAACGAATCGCTTTATTACCAAATCTTGGAACGCGGATGTGTGATAAGCGAAATGCCGGTTGGTTTTAAGCCAACGGCCCCAAACTTTGTTCAGCGCAATCGAATCGTTGCGGGGATGTGTGATACCCTGATTCTGGGCGAAGCGGATATGAAATCTGGCTCTATGACGACGGCGCGATTCGCAATTGAATATGGACGGCCGGTATATGCAATTCCGTCACATCCGTCAGATCCGCGGGGGGCGGGGCCTAATTCCTTGATTCGTGCGGGTGTGGCAACACTTTGTATGGGGGTGGGGGATTTTTTTGAAAAAGGTAGTGACGCGTCCAAAAAACAAAAAAATGAGAAAAAATTCGATTCGGAAAATAGTCTTATTGATGCGTTGGGAACAATTCCGGTGTCAGAATCTGTATTGGCAGAGGTTGTCAAAAAATCTGTTTCGGAAATCAAAAGCGAGTTGGTTGTTTTAGAATTGCAAGGAATCGTGCGAAAAGTTGATGGCGGTTATGTTCGTGCTTAATAAAAAAATTGTATAGACAGTGTATATACAAAGTGCAGAAAACGGGCAAAAAAACGAATCGTTGTCAAAAAAATAAATGTTAAAAAAACGTTTTAAAGTGGTTGTAAATTGAAATTAATCTTATAAATTATTTGACGTATCCAAAACGATAGAAATATCACAAAAGGGTGCGAAACTTTTTCTGAATAATATAAAGAAAAGTTTGGTGCCAAAATATAAAAACGGTACCCGGTTTTTGAAAGGAAGAACCCGGTACAGAAGCGAGAAGAGTGTAGAAGTTAAGGCAAGTATAAACACTAAATTTTTTCTTTTGTTGGGAAAGATTTAGCGTTTATGTGCGGGTGTCTTTTGCAATCAAAACGCGGGATACGGGTGCAACAAAACGGGAAGGAAAGGAGAATAAGAATGCAGGCAATGGCGACAAATCAAATGGTAAACGTTGATGTTATCAAGGGGGCTGTTGCCGAAAAAATTGATGCCGCGGGTTTTACTTCTTGGATTGCGCCGATTGCGTTTGATATTGAAAATGGTGTGTTAAATTGCGGCGTACAGAATCAGTTCTCTTTTAATTACATCAATGCGGCATATGGAAATGTTTTGCGTAATGTGGCGGAAAACTTTGGTCTGGCGTTAAACGTTTATGTAGCGGGTGCAAAACGTAGCGCTTCTGTGGCGCCGGTTGCAAATGACAATAATACGCAATCTTTTGCGCCAAGCATTGCGCCAGAGGCAAACAACACCGTTGCATTCGATTCTTTTGTTGCGACAGATGACAATGTTTTTGTTCTGTCGGCGTGCAAAAAGATTGCATCGGGTGCGGCATCTTTTTCACCACTGTATATTCACGGGTGCGCTGGTTGCGGAAAATCTTTGTTGGCGGGTTGTGTTAAAAATGCATCTGCGGGTCGCGTTATTATGATGAATGGTGGTCAGTTTGTGTCCGACTTTACACGCAGCCTGCATGATCGTACCGTTTTTGCATTCAAAGATTATTGCCGTAATTGTGATACTTTTATTCTGGATGATGTACAAAGTTTGGCCGGAAAAAAGGCAACAATGGATGAATTCTTGCAGTTGGTTATGGATTTAAAAGCCGCGGGCAAGAATGTTGTTTTAACTGCAAATGCGGCGCCAAATAATTTGACCGGATTCGACAGACGTGCACAGTCTTTGTTGGCGTCTGGCTTGGTTGCGGATGTTGCGGCACCAAATGCGCACGTTAAATCTGTTTTATTGCGTCGTGCGGGGGTTGCGGCCGATGTTGCAAACGAATTGGCGAATCGCATTGCAAATGATGGACACTTGGTTGCGGGTGTGGCGACAAAAATCAAAACTTATTCTGAATTGATGGGCACAAGTGTTGATATGGATGTTGCATCCCGTTTGTTAGCAGACACATTACAGCGCGCAAAAACACCATTGGCAATGGTTAAAAATATGTGTGAAAAGTTGGGCGTTTCATATGATGCGGTGTGTGGCACCGGGCGCAGTCGTAATTTGGTCCTGGCGCGTCAGACAATGATGGCGGTGTTAAAGGGCGCAACAGGTCTGTCTTTGGCGGAAATTGGAAATTATGTTGGTGGACGTGATCACGCGACGGTTTTGTATGCGGTACGTCAGATTGAAAAACAAAAGGCGAATGATTTATTGTTGGCCGCCCAGATTCAACAATTGATTAACGAATGTAAATAAAAAATCCCGCGGAACGCGGGATTTTTTGTTTATCTAAGTTTTTGTTTTGTTAGGTGTTGTTTTTATGATAAAATATATTTGATATTATATGGGGGAATGTAATGAAAAATATAGTGTTTGCTGTGTTTTCTTTGTTTGTGATGATGCCGGCTGTTATGGCGGATTGTAATACGCCGGTGACAATCAGTTATGTAGGTAATCAAGAACCAGATGATAATGAATTTTTGTACGAATCTGAACGTGAATACTTGTTGGCAAAACAGGGGTATATAAATTCTGGAAAAAAGAATTCTGGGGATGGGCACGCGTATGAATGTGATATGGGCAAAAGTGGTGGCTGTGGCAGAACGGATGTTGTACCTATGGCCCCGGGACATGTTTTCGAAGGGCAGGTTATCGATAGAGAGGTACAATATCAATGTAAAAACCCAGGTATTGTTGATAACAGATGGGTTGTTGTTGAGGATGGAATCTGTCACACCAAAGGTTTTGGAGATATTGCAGTTGGGGATTGTGTGCCAGGTGATGGTGGATGCAAAAAATTAACGGATATTGATTGCAGTGGATATAGCAAGACAGATATTTTGGGGGTTGAGTTTAAAGGGGTGTGTTTCGAAGGACCATTGTTTAAATGTGTTGCAACCAAATGTCGTGGCGGAATGACGGCGGATAAAGATGGTAAATGTGTAGCCTCTGCGATGCCTGTGGAACCAACGCCACCGACAAAGCCAGAAGTGCCGGTTAAGCCGATAAAACCGGTTGCTGGTAAATGTCATCCATCGGTTTGTACGTCTGAACTGTGCAAGGCGTGTTGTGCAAAGCCGAGTACGGAAACGATTTGGACACCCAGTGTTAACAAATGTGTTTGTGTAAATGGGGGCGATTTTGTCCAAGAAGGCGGTGCCTGGAACTGTAAGGCGTCAAACAACCAATTGAAATACGAATGTGATTCGCTTTTGATGGCAAAGGTTGCGTCTTGGAAAACAAAATGTGCAGATTTTGCAGATGTTTTGACAGATATTGCTGCGCTGGAAACTTATTGTGCAAATACCCCGGCCAAGGATACTTTCTTGCGCCTTTATGATGAATTAAAGGGCGGGGTTGATACGATGTGTGTTGGGAAAAAGGTGCTTTTAATTGGGGAAGCACAGCAAAAAGTTCAAAAAGCAATAGGGGATTTACGTGCCAGTGTTGCGGATTTAGAGGTCAGCAAGTGGAAGACAGAAGAAGGTAAATTTAATACGGCGCGTCTTGCATCAGATTCTATTGCGGGTGTTGTGTTGGGTACGGCCGGCGGTTTGATTACCAGCAGCGTTGTAAAGAAACACCAGGTAGAAGATGGCTTTGAAGATTTAAATTGTACAATCGGTGGTCAGACGGTTGCCGGTTGGGGTGACGAGTTTACAGTTGGTATCCATTAAAAAATCCCGGCAATGCCGGGATTTTTTATGTCTGTTGGATTGTGTAATTACACGAATAAATCCTTTACAAATTGGGCGTGTTCGGTGATGAATTTAAATCTAAATTCAGGCTTTTTACCCATCAGTTCCGAAACAATTGTACGGGTTTTTTCAGTGTCTTCGACGCCGTCTTCGGTGCGTGGTGGTAAATCCACGCGGATAAGGCGACGTGTCTTGGGCGACATTGTCGTTTCCTTTAACTGGTTCGGCATCATTTCACCCAACCCCTTGAATCGAGAGATTTCGATTTTCTTGTTTTTATATTTTGTGGCCTTTAATTGTTCCAGTTCTTCGTCCGTGTCAACGTAAACCGATTCGGTTCCACAGGTCAGTTTATACAACGGCGGACAGGACAGATACAAGTGACCACCATAAATCAGTTGTGGCATAAACTGATAGAAAAACGCCATAAGCAGTGATGCAATATGACTGCCGTCGACGTCGGCATCTGTCATAACGATTATTTTTTCATAGCGTAATTTATCCTCGTTCCAATCTTTGGCGGTGCCGGCACCGATGATATCGATTAAATCATTTAATTCTTTGTTATTACCGAATCGTTCATCAGAATTTGATATAACATTTAAAACCTTGCCGCGCAGGGGCATAATAGCCTGGGTTGCACGATCGCGTGCCTGCTTGGCGGTGCCACCGGCCGATTCCCCCTCTACTATAAATAATTCTGTGCCGGCGACGCCGTGTTTGGAACAGTCCGCCAATTTCGCCGGCATACGAATGCGTTTTGTCGGGGTTTTGCGGGCAACGTCTTTGACCGCCTTGGTCTTGATACGGGCGTTGGCCAAATTGATTACAAATTCCAGTAATGCATTTGCCGTCTTTGGGTCGGATGCCAAAAACATTTCCCATGGATCACGCAATGCATTTTCGGTATAGCGTGCAACCTCTGGATTGGATAATTTTTCCTTGGTCTGGCCCAAAAATTGTGGTGTCTTGTAAAACACAGAAACAATTGCGGCAACCGAGTCAAATACGTCTTCGCCGATAATGGTTGCGGCGGCTTTGTTATTAACCTTTTCACCGTATGACTTTATCCCCTTGGTAATTGCGGATTTAAAGCCGGTTTCGTGGGTGCCACCATCGATTGTTGCAATTGTATTACAGTAAGACGAGAAAAATCCGTCGTCAGATGCCGCACCATTTTCATCTGTTAAAAATGTCAGTGCCCATTCAACGCGACCCGAATCGTCCGGGAAATCGACAGAACCACTAAAAATACGGGGTAAAATGCGTGGTTTTGAATCCGTTTTTTCCGCCAAGAAATCCGCCACACCATTTGGATAAAAGAATGTCGTTGTGGCGGGGATTCCCATATCCTCGGTCAATAATTCGGGATTACATTGCCAGTCTATTTTTACGCCACGGGACAGGAAAGCCTTGGCCCGGGCCATACGATAAATTTTTACCGGCTTGAATGTTGCAGACGTACCAAAAATTTCATCATCAATTGTAAAGCGGATTTTTGTGCCGTGTTTATTGGTTGCGTCGCCACGTGTCATCGGTGATGTTGTGATTCCGCGGGAAAACGTCTGGTGCCAATTATATCCGTCGCGTGCAATATCAACCACCATTTCAGATGATAAAGCGTTTACAACCGCCGAACCCACACCGTGCAGACCGCCACTGGTCTTGTAAACATTATTATTAAATTTTCCACCCGAATGCAGTGTGGTTAAGATAACCTCTAATGCCGACTTGCCGGGGTATTTGGGATGTTCGTCAACCGGGATACCACGACCGTCGTCGGTGATTTCAATTGTCTTGGAATCAATTAAGTTAACCGTAATTTTCTTGGCAAAGCCGGCGACCGCCTCGTCAATCGAGTTGTCCATAATTTCAATCGGCAGGTGGTGCCACGCCTTTTCGTCGGTGCCACCGATATACATCCCCGGGCGCAGGCGTACGGGTTCCAGACCCTCCAATACCTGGATGTCTGATGCGTCATATGTGTGTGTATTTTTATCTGTCATAATGCCATTATTATTAGAACATTTTTAAAATTTTGGCAAGCCCAAAGAATTTATACCCATTTTATATTTGGGACTTGATTTTTAAGTAGGTGGGGCTTATATAATCTGTAATGAAATAATAGGCAGATAATATGAATAAAAATCCATACGAAGTTCTTGGGGTGGCACGTGATGCATCGGATGCCGATATTAAAAAGGCGTATCACAAGTTGGTTATGAAATATCATCCCGACCGAAATCCTGATAGCAAGGACGCCGAAGAAAAATTCAAGGAAGTCAATAATGCGTTTGATATCTTGAAAGATCCGCAAAAACGTGCGGCATATGATCGCTTTGGTGACGCGGCATTTGCCGGTGGTAATGGGGCCGGTGCGGGCTTTGGTGGAAATCCATTTGGTGACGGTGCGTTCCATTTTAATATGGGGGGCGGTGCCGGTATGGAAGACATCCTGCGCGAGGCTATGCGTGGATTTGGCTTTGGTGATTTTGGTGGTGGTGCGGGTGCGCGCACGTCCCAACGTGCGGGGCGTGACCTGCTGGACGAGGTGGTAATTGATTTACGTGATGCATACTTTGGTACAACGCACACCGTAAAATTTTCAAGTAATGTAGAATGTGAAAAATGCCACGGCAATGGTACCGCAGATGGCACGGCGGCGCCCGTGTGCCCAACGTGTGGCGGCGCGGGTGTTGTTCACGCACGCCAGGGGTTCTTTGCGGTTGAACGTCCGTGTCCGGACTGTAATGGGTTGGGGCATAAAATTGATAAAAAGTGCAGTGCCTGTGACGGGTTGGGTACGGTACATAAGCAACGCACGTTGGATGTAAAAATTCCAGCCGGGGTAGAAGATGGAACGCGCCTACGCCTGGCCGGCCAGGGCGAGGCCGGCGCCAACGGCGCGCCGGCAGGTGATTTCTATTTGGATGTGCGTGTACGTCCCGATAAACGTTTTACGCGCCAGGGAAATGATTTAGTTATGCGTGTTGATGTGCCGTTTACAACATTGGCCCTGGGCGGGGAAATAGATGTCGAGACAATCGATGATAAAAAATTAGCGGTCAAGGTGCCGTCTGGCACCCAGGTCGGTGAAAAACTGCGTGTGCGTGGTCACGGTATGCCGACGCGTCGCGGTGGATTTGGGGATTTGTACATTGATGTTGCAATCAATATCCCAACAAAGTTAACGGACAAGCAAAAGAAAATATTAAATGAATTTGCGGGAACAAAATCTGATAAAAAGGGCTGGTTCTGAAAATAAAAATCCCGCCGTGGCGGGATTTTTTGTTGCGGTCGCGCCAGGTTTTGATATATTAACCGAGAGGTATAAGGAATAGATATGAAAGACAAAAAATTTTTTGAAAATGTTGACAGAGATACCCTGTGTTTTTTGATGTTTGTAATGATGTTTTCTGGGATGGCATTGGGGATTTCAAAGTTGAGTGATGCACGGGAAACAAAAAAACAAGATGTTGTGGCGGATACGAATTTGATTCCGGGTGTTAAAACCGATGGTACATATGTGGATGCCCAATTACCGGCACGTACGAATACGGGGGATACGCTTTATATTTTGGGGAACAAGCCAAAAAATGATAGGCGTGTTTATGCAATGCGTCCAAATGGCGAACCAGCAACGTTTGTGTTTCGTGGGGCAAATCGGGTAACGCCGGGTGATACGGTTGTGGTTGATCTGAAACATAAAATTTTGATGAAAAATATTACAAAAATGCGTCTTGAAAAACAAAAGTAGGATATTATGAGTAATTGGGAGCGCAAGCGGGACGAAATGCAGCGTAAAATAGAGGTGCGCAGTAATGTTGTTGTCGCGATTTGTTTGCTGTTGATGGCGGCTACGGTTTTTTCGTGTGTTAAGACCTGTCAAAAAGTTTCTAATAAAAACTTTGAGCAAATGTATCGCCTGAAACAAGAAATGCAAAAGCAAAAATAAAAAACCGGCAAATGCCGGTTTTTATGCGTATAGAGCGATTTAGTGCTTTTTCATATATTCTTGTTTTAATTTTTCAGTGGTCATATTTTTTACAAGTTCGTATTCAGTTCTTGTGTCGCCATTTGGTGCGGTGTGTTTGTGTACATCGATGATAATTTCGTCACCGCGTTCCACAGGCAGATTTTTTGGGTCACCTATTTTGTATACATAACCGAATTTGTTTGTGGCATATGTAGTGCTGTGGGAGTGTTTAGCGCGTGGTTTGTAATCCAGAACCAATACAGTATCGCGTTTGGTTTCGGTTTTGGTAGAGTCAATTTTTTCTGTGGGCTGTTTAAACATTGCGTCGCGTTTGTCTTTTGCCTGTTGATCACAAGACATTGCCCAGGCCATTGCTGATGTAAGTGCTGTTACCGCAATGAAGGTAAATACGTCGTCGGCTTTGATTTTCATTTAATCTTTCCTTTGTTTATTGTTTATACTTTTATTGTAAGACAAAAAACATAAATGTCAAGTGTTTGTGGTAAAAATAAATCCGGCTTTTTTGCCGGATTTAATGCGTATAGCAATTTTTTTATTTGATTTTTTTCAAGTGTCCCAAGAATGTGTGTGTGTACTGGGTTGCGGACCAAAGGCTGGCCACCAATGCCAACCATAAACAAATTACACCACCGTACATCAGGCCAAAGAATGCATAGATTGCAAAGACCTCCATACTGGGGACCAGGACCAATTGTGGCATACATAACCCCAGTAACAGGGCGCACGTTGCAACCATTTGCAATGTTGTTTTGATTTTGCCCATTGAAAAGCGTGCCTTTGGTACCGGCATTTCAATTTTCTGGGTGCCCAAGAATTCGCGCAGGCCACTGATATACAATTCGCGGGAAATCATCAGGATTACCGGTACGATAATTGTCCAAGACGGAAAGCCCGGAATAAACGCAGGCAGCAAGAACATTAATACAACCGACAGCATAATCAGTGTATTCGCAACCAATAATTTGTCGCCGATGTGATCCATTACACCGCCCAGCTTGCTGACGCAGTTATATTTGCGGGCCAGGTATCCATCAAAGAAATCAGACAGTGATGCCAACACGTACAGAATAAATGTGGTCCAGTACCAGCCTAATAATAACGTCGGTATAATCGCAAATGCTGATGCAATGCGAAATGCAGATAAAAAGTTTACAAATTTTTTCATATAGTTCTCCTTTTTAATTCATTGATATATGAATACGGTAATTATATCACTTCTGAATGGAAATGGGCATATATTTTTTCAGCGGCACTTTGGCCAAGCCCCGGTACACGTTTAAGGGCATTTAAATCCGCATCCACAATCGCGCGAACAGAACCAAAATGTTGTAATAATGCGCGCTTGCGCGTGGGACCGATGCCGTCTATTTCGTCCAGGACAGATGCGGTCATTTGCTTGGCTCGTGTTGTGCGGTGGTATGTGATAACAAAACGATGCGCCTCGTCCCGGACGGCACGTAGCATTAAAAAAAGCGGACTGTCCTTGGGCAGGTCGCGGAATATAGTGCCATCTGGTAAAATAAAGTGTTCGTCGCCGTCGCGTACAACGCCCTTGGTTACGCCAAAGACTGGAATCCCATTGGATGCGCGTTGTGCAATGTTCCATTGCGCCGGGCCCCCGTCGACAATTATCAAGTCTAATTTTGGACCGCGTTCAACAGCGCGACGTACAAATTCAGACATCATTGCAATGTCATTGCCGGCGCGGGATTTATCCTGTAACTTAAAGTGTCGATAGCCTGATTTGTCAAAGCCGTCGTGTCCAAATGTTATCATTGCGCCGACCGGCTGTTTGCCAAATAAATGTGAGTTATCAAAAACACCCACGCGTTCAATTTTTAATCCCAGCCATTGTTCCAGGTCTGATACGTTTTTGTCCCAGTCTGAAATTGCGCTATACGCATTGTTTTGACGCTTTCCGCGATTTGATGTGTGGGTTAATGCGATAATTTTATCACGAATAATTGCCGCCGATTCGAATTCGTTTGCGTCGGAAAGTTGCTGCATCTGCGCGGTTAAATCATTTATAATTGGGCGACTGTCACCGGTTAGTATTTTTCGCGCTATACGCACGCTTTCTGCGTATTTTTGTTTGTCAGGGAAACAGCAGGGGGCGTTGCAACGTCCGATTTGATGCAGTAAGCACGGGCGCGCGCGGTTGCGCATAAATGTGTCGGTACAGGTGCGCAGGCCACACACCTTTTGAATGGTTTTTATTGTTTCGTTTAGTGCAGATACCGATGGGTATGGACCGTATACGTCGCGACGCTGGGATATTTTGCCACGGAATTTCAATAGACGTGGAAAGTCCCCGGTTGTTAATGCCAACATCGGATACATTTTTCCGTCGGTCAGCATTATGTTGTATTTAGGTTTAAGGGTTTTTATTAACTCTTGTTCCCGTATTAGTGCATCTGATTCCGTGGCGACCGTTTCCCATTCAACGTGCGTGACCAGGGTGCGCATAACCTGTTTATGTAATTCCAGTTTAGAGATATCTACATATTGGTTCAGGCGGTTTGATAAATCGCGTGCCTTGCCCACATAGAGCAGATTATTTTCCGCATCATACATTTTGTACACGCCGGGGGCGTGTGGGGCGTTTGCAATTAAATCAGAAAATTGAATATTCATAATCTTTATGATAGAATAATAAAAACTAAATAGCAAATGGAGGCAATACATATGAAACAAGAATCTGGACGTTCAATGATTGAGATGTTGGGTGTGTTGGCAATTATGGGTGTTATTACCGTTGGGGCAATTGAAATGATTCAGTTGGCAATGAATACCCAAAAACGTAATACCGTTAACGAAGAAGTTTTGCAAATCGTAACCCAGGTGCGCAATATTCACGGGGAATATGACGATTTTTCGAATATAAATAATTCTACAATCTTTAACGCGATTGGGATGTCCGATACAAATCCATATGGTGGTAAGTACGAAGTTGCCGTTGATCCGTCTAATCCGCGTCAGTTCGTGGTAAGTATCACGGGCCTTAGCAAAAATGAATGTGAAACATTTATAACCAAGGCTTGGTCTGATTCGATTGGATATAAAATGTCAGACGGTAAAAGCAGTGGCGCATCGGGTTCGTGCACAAACGGAAATGGGCGCAATACGGTTCAGATTACGTATGGCGAATAGGATTTTTGTTAGATGATGCCGGGGGTATAATGGCCGCAGAAATTGTAACTATTTCCAAGACAGATGATGGAACGCGCCTGCAACGGTGGTTTGTTCGCAATTATCCGTCTATGCCGTTGCGTGAATTTTATAAACTGTGTCGTGGTGGGCAAATTCGTGTTAATTCCAAGCGTGTTCATGGACGTGAAATTTTAAATGCCGGGGATGCGATTCGCATTCCGCCAACAATCGGGGGATTTGCAACGCGTTTGCAGAAATCTTCGGCGGGGGATAAATTTTCACTGACGGACCTGGAAGAATTGCGTCAGTGTATCATTCACAATGATGATGATATTGTCGTCTTTAACAAGCCCGCGGGCTTGGCGGTGCAGGGCGGCAGTGGTATCAGAAAATCAATCGATAAAATGGCGGCGGCATTATTTCCGTATGACAAAATATCACTGGTTCATCGATTGGATAAAGAGACCAGCGGTCTGTTGGTTGTTGCCAAGAATCAGCGTGCGGCGCAGCATTTAAGCGCGCAATTTCAAAACAAAGATGCGCACAAGGAATATTTGGCATTGCTTAATGGTGATGTAAAGCCAAGTCGTGGTGTAATCGATAACTATATGATAAAGGGCCAGGTTTTTGATACGCCCGAGCGTGTCAACAGTGGCACGGGGCAACGGCCACAGCGTGCGGTTACAAATTACCAGGTGTTGGCCAGTGCCGGAAATATTTCGTGGGTTTTATTTTCGCCAAAGACCGGGCGGACGCATCAGTTACGTCTGCACAGTGCATTAACACTTGGGGCGCCGATCGTTGGGGACGCATTGTATGGTCGTGATTGTTTGGTTGATCCGGCCCTGGCATCGATATTGGTAACAAATAACTTGTTTTTGTTTGCGTATAAATTAACATTTCAACATCCGGCAACAGGGCGGATGATGACGTTGCGGGCGTCTGTGCCAGACTTTATGATGCCGGTGATAAAGTTGTTGGAATTAAAAGTTCCATAAAGGCGTGTGATAGAATAAATGATTGCAAGACGCAGTGTTCTTTTGCAGATATTTCGCGTGCTGGGGCTGTTCCTGGGGGGGATGGCGGCCGCGATTGTTATCGCATTGTCGCAAATAGATTTGGATTCGTTGCGTGGAAATGTTGTGTCGGTTCTGCGTGATGCGACGGGATTACCGATTGAGATTGATGGTGCCGTTGCGTGGAAATTTTCTTTGCGCCCCCAGGTGGAATTAAATGATGTGCGTATTAAAAATTCAGACTGGGCAACACACGCGGATGCGTTTACAGCAAAAAAGATAGATGTGACATTGAATCTGGTGTCTTTGTTCCGTGACAGGCCAACAATTCAAAGGGTTGTTATTTATGATGCGGTAACTTGTATCGAGAAAAATGCAGATGGTGATTATTCTATATTGCCGACTAAAAAGCCCGTCGCCCAGGAATCTTTGGCGGCGGGGGTGGATGTTGTGCCGGCAAAATACCCGTTTCGTGAATTTGGTTTGGGTGGGATTGAAATTAAGAATTTAACTGCGCACGTGTTTGATGAAACGTATGATGTTGGCGGGGTCAGTTTGCGGTATATGAAACATAAAGATGGGCGTGAATATGCTGGCTGGATAAAGTCTGTTGATGACAAGGTCTTTCCATTTATTGTCAATTTTGCAGAATATAATGCGGAACGTAAAATATATCCGATGAAGGTCGCGCTGTCTATGGGTGGGGATGCGTTGATTGCAAATGTTGCCCTGGAAGGGACCAGTAAAACCCCAATAGATTTTATTATCAAAGGGCAAATTCAAGATGTTGACGAGTTTGGCAAGTTATTTAATTTAAATTTGCAAAATTGGCCGGATGTTATCGTTAATATGGCGGGCGGATTTGACAGAAAAAAAATAACGTTGCGTAAATCATCAATTGCAATCAATGGTAAAAATATAGATTTGTCTGGGGATTATAATTGGGGCGGGGTGGTGCCGGTTATAAATTTGAATATATCTGGTGGGGGTATTGATTTAACGGATTTATTTCCGGGGTTGTATGGGCGTCATTGGATAAAGCCGAAGCGCAAGTTAAATGTCTTTAAGGATATTCCGTTGTTCGGTCAATGGTTTGTTAATCGCAAGGTTAATTTAAAAATTGATATGGGACGCCTGGGGGTGTATCGGGATTTTTCTATTGATGATATGAGCTTGCGTGTAGAGGTCGCGGATAATGTTGGGCGTATCGATTTAAATTCAAAAATTGCAGATGGCACATTGCGTATTGGTGCAAATATTGATATCGAGCCCGATGGTAGTATGAATATTGCATTGGGTGGAATTGGCGAGCGTATTTTTGTAGGTGATTTATTAAACCAGTTAGATGCCCCAGATTTAATTTCTGAATTGCCAATAAACCTGGAATTGTATGTGCGTGCAAATGGAAAAAATATGTCTGAAATAATGAATACTATTACCGGGCCGGTGCGTATCTATTCGGTTGGTTCGGGCTATGCGCATTCAGCGTTGGTGGCATATATGTATGGAACAGACTTTTTGACATCGTTGCGTCACAGTATTCAAGATATGTTTAATGAAGAAAAAAAATATGACCAGATAAAAATTAAATGTGCCGCACTGAATGTAAAATTGCGCGATGGACAGGTGCATACAGAACAAGGGGTCGCCGTTGAAACAAATGCGATAAATGTGCGCTTGGCGGGGGATTTGGATTTGGGGGATGAAAAATTAAAATTGGCACTGACCACGGTGCCGGTGCGTGGGATTAAATTGTCCCTGACGGGCAAGGTGGTAAATTCTATTGAGATTTCTGGCAGTTTGGCGGAACCTGATATCGCAATCAGTGGTGCGGCCGTTGCCGGCAAGGTTGCGTCCGCCACAGGTATCGGTTTGTTGTTGGCGCCGTTTACGGGTGGTATTGGCCTGGTCGCGGGGGCGGGTGTTGGTTGGCTGGCGGGGGATTTGCTTGAAAACTGGCTGGCGGATGGAACACCGTGTGAAACGGCGCTAAAACGTGGTGCGCCCGAATATCGTGATGATGCAGATTGGTTAAATGCGCCAATGGCAGATTTGGTTTTTGATGTTCTGCATCAGTAATGGGATATTGTGGTGCTTTTACCCTTGCACCGAATCGGGGTTTTTTGGTAAACTGGACTCAAAAGAGTGTGGGATACACAGAAAATCTTAGGAGTATGTAATGGAATTTTCAGTATTTCGTCAGGTTTTGATACGTGCGCTGGGGCATATGCAGTCCATCGTGGAAAAGCGTGCGACATTGCCGATTTTGATGAATGTTAAATTAGAGGTTGCAGATGATTTGATTATGTCTGCGACAAATGTGGATTTGGAATTGGTTGAACACGTGGCGGCCGATATTACATTGGGCGGTAAAATTACCGTGCCGGTTCAGATGCTGTATGATATTGTTCGCAAATTGCCAGATGATGCAGAAATCAATTTCAAGCAATCTGGGGACCAGTTAATTGTTTCCAGTGGTCGCGCCGTATTTCGTTTGCCAACGTTGCCGGCGGAAAATTTCCCGGCAATGGCGGGCAGTAATTTGACCACAAAGTTCCAAATGACAACCGGTGATTTGGCACATCTGATTAACCAGACAAAATTTGCAATTCCAACCGATGATGTTCGTTATCATTTGGGGGGGATTTATTTCCATATTTCTGATGACAGTGGTGAAAAACGTTTGACCGCGGTTGCAACAGATGCCCAGCGTATGGCACTGTGCGCGATGGCGGCCCCAGCGGGAAGTAGCGAAATGCCATCCGTTATCTTGCCACGTCGTGTGATTGGCGAATTATCCAAGTTGTTAGAAGACGCCAATGTCGATGATGTTATGGTTGAATTATCGGATACCAAGGCACGCTTTACAGTTGGCGCCGCAACATTGACCAGCAAATTGGTTGATGCCCAGTATCCAAATTATCGCGTTGTTATTCCAAAGGGGAATGACAAGATTGCAATCCTGGACAGAAAATCATTTATCAATGCGGTTGACCTGGTTTCAGTTGCCAGTGTGGATAAAACCAAATCTGTTCAGTTGACGTTCAGTATGAATAAATTGGTTGTTAACGCGTCCAGTCCGGATGCCGGTACCGCAACCCAGGAATTAGACATCGAATACAATGGTGATGCAACGTTTACCGTAATGTTTAATGTTAAATTCTTGCTGGATGTGGCGGGCCAGATTGAGGGCGAAAAGTTCCAGATGGAAATGCAAGATCCGTTGTCGCCGACAATATTCAAGTCGACAAATGCGGATACGGATGCGTTGTATGTCCTGATGCCAATGCGCATGTAAAAAATATAAAATTAAATCTAATGGCATATCTATGAACGGTGCCGTCCCCCTCATGTAACATTTGTACACTACGGGGACGGCATTGTTCATATCTATATCATTATCTTTAATTTACTTTCCCGATGCTGGGGGGTGTGTGTTTTTGTTTTTATCTGAAAATTGCAATCGGGATTTTTTGTGATAGAATTCACCCAACGCAAAAAAGGATTTATTATGACACTAGAAAAACTGTCGCCGGGTAAATTGCCACCGAAAAAGATGAACGCAATTATCGAAATCCCGGAAAACGGCCACGTAAAATATGAAATTGACAAGGAAACAGGCTTGTTAAAGGTGGACAGAATTTTGCACGCGCCAATGGCGTATCCGGCGAACTATGGTTATTTTCCAGGGACGTTGGGTGATGATGGCGATCCGTTGGACTGTGTGGTTGTGTGTAATGCGCCATTGCGTCCCGGTGTTTTGATTGAGGTGCGTCCCATCGGTGCACTGTTGATGGAAGACCAGGCCGGTGGTGATGAAAAAATCATTTGTGTGCCACGCGATAAAATTGATCCATATTACGAAAAAACAGAATTTATTGAACAGTTGCCGGGGATTTTGCGTTCTAAAATTGAATACTTTTTCCAGCACTATAAGGATTTGCAACCAAATTCTTGGTCCAAGATTTTGGGCTGGGCGGATCGCGAGACCGCAGATAAACTGATTATGGAAAGTATTGATAGATACTGGGCGCGTAAACGTGAAATGCAATAAAAAACTTGCGTTGTGTCGTGATATTTTTATAATCAATTCAGAAATTTAACAAGGGGTATAAATTATGGCATCTTATATTGCAAATGATATGCGTGTGGGTTGGGTTATTTCACACAATGGTAAACGTTATTCGGTAACATCTATTACCAAGGTTAAACCGGGCAAGGGTGGCGCATTTGTTCAGGCAGACTTGCGCGATATTGATTCTGGGAACAAGGGCGGTGATCGCTGGCGTGCCGAAGACAAGGTTGAAAAATTGATGGTCGAAGATTTTGACTGTCAGTATTTGTATTCGGATGGCACGGATGCGTTCTTTATGAATTTGTCTGATTATGAACAGTTTACAATGCCGGTTGATTCATTGGGTGATATGATGAAATTCTTGGCGCCGGAAATGATGGTAAAGGCAAACTTTGTAGAAGGTCAGCCGGTTTCTATTTCCCTGCCAAAGACGGTTATTGCAACAGTCGAAGAAACAGAACCCGCGTTAAAGGGACAAACTGTGTCGTCCAGTGGTGGCAAACCAGCAATCTTGGATAACGGTGTTCGTGTTCAGGTTCCGTTGTTCATTGAACAGGGCGAACGTATTGTTGTAAACACAGAAACATTGGAATACGTCGAACGCGCAAAATAAAAAAATTAAATATAATAATTCATCTAAAAATGAATCCGATGGCGATGCGTACAGAAGTTACGTGATCCATCGGATTTGTTTTTATCTAAATCATTATCTTTAATTTTTTACCCGGTGCTAGGGGATGAGGGGCAGTTTATTTTCTGAACCCATTATATTTTTAATTTCATCGATGCAAACGGCGGTCATTTCTTTTACACCGTCCCCCAGATATTCACGCGGATTAAAGTTTGCAGGATTGGTTGCCAAAGATGCGCGTATCGCCGCCGTCATTGCAATGCGCAGGTCACTGTCTACGTTGATTTTACATATATTCATTTCCGTTGCGCGGCGTAATTGTTGTGGTGCAATGCCACGTGCGTTTGGCATATTGCCACCAAATTCATTGATTGTTTGTACCAGGTGCGCTGGGATTTGTGATGCGCCGTGCAGGACCAATGGAAATTCGGGTAATTTTTCGGCAACGCTTTGCAAAATGTCAAAGCGTAATTCTTCATCATCTGATTTGCGTTTATAGGCGCCGTGACTGGTCCCGATTGCAATGGCCAGGGAATCAATTCCCGTTGCATTTACAAATTTTACAACATCGTCGGGGTTGGTATAGTTTGATGTTGCGGATCGGGTGTTTTCATCTTCGATGCCGGACAGGGTTCCCAATTCGGCCTCAACCGAGACGTTGTGTGCGTGGGCGTATTCAACCACCGATTTTGTAATTTCTATGTTTTGTTCGAATGGCATTTTGCTGGCGTCAATCATAACAGATGAAAATCCCATATCGATTGCACGAATACATGCGTCGACCGAGCCACCGTGATCCAGGTGCAGGGCGATTTGTTCGTCGGGTCTGATGTTTGCACCACGAATTAACCCCATCAGCATTTCGCCACCCATATATTTTATCGCGGATTCAGATGCCGCCAATATAACGGGGCTGTGTGTTTGTCGGGCCGCCGATAGAATTGCGTTTAGCGTTTCCATATTATAAAAATTAAAAGCCGGTACGGCGTATTTACGCGCAATCGCATCGGTGAACATTTGTTTGGTGTTTATCAAACCAAATTCAGTATATTTCATATTTGAATCCTTTTGCGAATATTATATCACAAATGTTGCAAAAACTTGACTTTTTTGTATCTTTTGCAACAATGAAACTAAATCGGGGGCGCGGGCAGAGGTGTAAACAAAATAATAAAGGGTGTTTGGGATGAAAAGAATCTTGATGTCTGTTTTTGCGTTGGCGGTCTTATCTGGGTGTGCGGGATACTATGATTATTATAAAAGTGGTGTTCGTTATACCCAAGATGGTGAAGATTGCGTATTTTATTCTGTGGAACGTGGTCGTTATTTTAATGATGAAATTCGTTCGCTGGATGCGGATAAAAAGGTTGTGTACAAGAACACAAAATGTGAAACATTGTATGGCCGTGATATGATGGGCCAGATGCCACGTCACGATCGCAAGATTGTTGTGCCGGCGGCAAAAAAATCCTGTCCATGCAAGAAGTCTTGCAAGTATGTAAAGGTTAATTAAAAAATCCCCGAGCGGGGATTTTTTTTAATATTATTTGAAACAATATGATTTTTGTGATAAAATGCAGGAAAAGGAATAAGGAGTTTTATATGAAAAAGCAAATGAAAATGATTGGTTTTGCGGCGTTAAGTGCGCTGTTGGTGGTTGCAAACGCGTCTGCTGCAACGGGCCAGTTGACCAAGAATGTTGATTTGTGTGCACTGATTGCAGAATTTCAAGGGATATTTAAATTGTTGCGTACACTGGCGTTTGTTGGTGCGGGTTTCTTGATTGCAGGTTGGGCGTGGGGATATATCTCTGGCGGTAAAGAAATCAAGGCAATGGATGAGGTAAAGAACAAGGGTGTAAGTATGCTGATTGGCTTTATCTTGCTGTTCGGTATTGGCACATTCTTGCAGGTGATAAGCAGTACAACAGGTGCGGATATCTTGGGTTGTGTTACGACCGGTTGGTAAGGCAAAGTGTTGAAATAAAAATCCCGGCGATGCCGGGATTTTTATTTTGATTGTAAATTTTGTGCGGCGTATGTTTTTATAAATTGTTGTTCTAGTTTTTTGTATTCGGATTCAATCGATTTGATTGAGGTTTTGTGAATGTCTTTCTCGGGTGGGAATTTGTATTCCGAAATCATCTTGTTTCGTGCAATGCGCAATTCATTGTGCAGTATCATTGAAAATGATCGGAAGTCGCGTGTATGTGCGTAGTCGAATTTCTTGATTGCGGTGTCGATTGCGCGGCGGCGTGCGTGTAATGATATGGCGCCCATATTGTCTGCGATTGGGGTACTGGTGGGCAAACTGTATGCGTTGCGAATATCGTCAATGGTGTATTCGCCAAAAAATGTGCGTGTGGTTTCGTGATGAAATAATGCGATGTTGGCGTCCAGTTTTTTTAATATACCACTTAGTGTGCGTTCTGATTCGCGTAATTTTTGACGCTGATAAATGCGGGCAAATCGATATGATGTTTCGTAGATTGTTTTAAAGTCTGTGTCCGGCATCATAAAATATGTGCGCGTAAAAATAAGACCGGGCGCGTTACGGAAAAGACAGTAACAGGCATAGCGACTTAATTTTATATCTGTGCCATTTTTTGTAATGGGGTTATATGGTGGGTGTGGACTGTTTATTGTATATTTGTGGTTGTATAGAATGGCGTGGTTTTTAAATAATTCGAATGGTGAAATTTTTTGTGCTTTTGCAGGTCCTGTGTCAAAGGTCTGGTATACATGTGTGTTCATGTTTTCGGGATCGAACATCGGGTGTGAAAATAAATTATAAAGGTCGGTGTAAAGCCAATAGTCGGCATTGTTTATTTCAGTGTCGAACAGGGTGGCGCATTCGGCCATATTGTGGCGTGTGCTATTTAATGTTTTAAAAATAAAATCTTTGCTGGGTTGCGCCATAGTATGTTCCCCCTTGTTTTATTTTTTATCGTCCAGGTTTGCCAACGAGAATAATACCGATGATATCAGTGATTGATATGGAACGTGCTGGGCATCGGCCAGTTCTTTGATTTTATCCAGAATAGGGCGCGGTATGCGCATATTGATAACGCAGTCGGATTTATTAAAGGCCTTGTATGCGGCATATTCCCGCAACAGGGATTCGATATTCATTATAAATAATTGCTGCATAACATTTGGCATATGCAAACTCCTATACTTGGTACAATACTGCCGTACTTACAAGGAACTATACCATTGTAAATACAATTGTCAATACAAATATATTGGCGGGTATATAGGCGTTTGTATATGGGTTTGTGATGGCGGATGTGTTGTGTGTATTTGCGTTTGATTTTTGGCTTTTGTGCATATAGAATTGGCGTATATATTGGAAAGGATTTGAACGTGTTAAAGAAAATTTTGGGCTTGTTTTTAATTTGCGTGCTTCATATCGTGCCGGCGTATGCAGAATTAAAGGTTGATATTATCGCAGGTGGCGTAAAGCCGACATCGGTCGCCGTTCAGAAATTTGAATTGTCCGGTGATGTTAATGCCAAAGATGCGGCAATGATGCGCGATGTCGTGGAAAACGATTTAAAGCGTACGGGCCTGTTTCGCATTGTTAATCGTAATGCCTTCCCAGAATATGTAAAAATGGGAAAAATGCCAAACTTTAAGTCTTGGGCGGCGATTAAAACCCAGGTCTTGGTCCAGGCCAAGTTGTTCAAAGAGCCAGATGATATGTATCGTCTGGAATTCTATGTTTGGGATGTTGATGGCACCGAACAGATAGAGGCGCAATCACTGGTCGCATCGCGCAAGTCTGCGCGTCGTTTGGCGCATATTATGGCGGATGCTATTTATGAACGCCTGACGGGGGAAATTGGATATTTCGATACCCAAATTGTTTTTATTGCAGAGACCGGGCCCGTTCATAATCGTGAAAAACGTATGGCAATAATGGACCAGGATGGTTATGGGTTGCGTTATCTGTCAGACAAGGATGATTATGTTATGTCGCCACACTTTTCGCCAAATATGCAATCAATCGTATTTCTGTCTTATTATGATGATGATCCGATGGTTTGGATGTTAAACCTGGACACGGGTGAACAAAGACGTCTGGGGCAATTTGATGGTATGACGTATGCGCCGCGCTTTTCACCGGATGGAACACGTGTTGCATTGTCATTGGTAAAGAAGGGGATTTCCCATATATATGAATATGATATAGAGGCAAAAAAACTGCGCCAGTTAACGTTTGGAAATTCATTGAATACCAGTCCGTCTTATTCGCCGGATGGTAAAAAACTGGCGTTTAATTCCGATCGGTCGGGACGTCAACAGATTCACGTTTTGGATTTGGAAACGGGGACTGAAAATCGTATTACATATGGGGCGGGGCGGTATGCAACGCCGGCGTGGTCGCCAGACGGACAATTTATCGCCTTTACCAAGATTGCGGACGACACATTTTATGTCGGTATAATGAATCCACGTGGGCGTAATGAAAAGATTTTAGCCGGTGGCTGGTTTATGGAGGCCCCGTCTTGGGCGCCGGGCTCACGTCGTTTGGTCTATTATGAAACAGAAAAGGCAATCGATGGTATAGAACGCATCAGTCATATTCGCAGTGTGGATATCACGGGCCAAAATGTATACGATATCGAATTGCCAGAGGGGGTTAATGGGGTTGAACCAACTTGGTCGCCGAAATTGCCGTAAACGATATGAAAAAATTATTGTCTTTGATTTTGGGATGTTTGGTTGTTGGGGCGGCGGATGCCGTGCCGGCACGGGTGGACTATATATTTGATGGTGATACTTTTTCCGCCCAGGTCGCATTAAGCGATGATGTTGATGTGACGGTGCGTGTGCGCCTAATTAACATAGACACGCCCGAGATGAACGGTAAATGTCCATATGAAAAGCAAATGGCAAATCGGGCGCGTAATGTTTTGTCGGCCCTGATTCCACGGGGCACGATTGTCGAATTGGATAATATCAAAGATGATAAATATCTGGGGCGAATTAACGCAAATGTTTTCTTGCCAGACGGTCGTGATGTTGGTCTGATTTTGATAGATTCTGGTTTGGGACGACCGTATAAGGGCGGAAAACGCCAACCCTGGTGCAAATAAATAAATTATAATAATTCATCTAAAAACAAATCGGGAATCTCATGTAGCGACTTGTACACTACGATTCCCGATTTCTTTTTATCTAAATCATTCTAATTTATTTCTTTTTCTGTGTTATACGCTGTGGCGATTTATTGCCTCTGATATTTCATCCAGTGATGCGTTTGACGGCAATAATGGTTCAAAATATACGTTCGCGGTGCCCGGGTTCATACGACCGTGTTTGGGCCAATAAAGTCCCGCGTCTGTGCCAACCGGCAAGATTGGTAACTTTAACTTATATGCCAACAGTAATAATCCGCGCTTTAATGGAATTTTTTCACCGGGTTTGGCACGTGTGCCCTCTGGGAATATAACCAGGGTATATCCATCCAGTACGCGTTTTTCAACATCTGATGCCAATTTTGCCATATTGGTTTTGCCACGGGCGCGGTTTACCCCCAGCATACCACAGCGCCAAAATGCCCATCCATAAATCGGTATCCACAGTAATTGACGCTTCATAATAAAGAAAGAATTTGGAAATACGCGTGATATGACCGCAATTTCCAATATAGACATATGTTTGGCGGCAACAATCGATTTCCCGTCCAGGCGTTCATTGCCGTTTGGCATTTGTGGAATGTCTGCATCTTCTGACTTTGGATAGTGTACCTGGTACTTGATACCGCATATCAACCGCGCCAGGACCAACACACCCGCCGCATCGGTAAATACAAAAAGGCGACTTAATTTTTTTGATGGCAATGCAATTAACAGCAGTGGCATCCACAACGCAAAATAAATTGGTAATGCGATTTTAAATAATATTGTGCGTATCATTTTCTTCCTTTTTCTTTATCTAACTTTCCTTTATCCCGAAAAGCGTCACGATGTATTTTATATATTCTGTGGTCCATCTTTCAAGTCTTTTTGCGGCGGGCATTCCGGTCAGCATTGCCGGGCACGCGATAATCTTGGTGTTTGGTAATTCGTGTTTTATCAGGTATTTGGCGCGGTTCATATGTTCTTCGGTGGTGATGATTACGATGCGGTCCAGGCCCGCGTTTGAGACAATCTTCTTAATCGCGCGTGCATTTTGATACGTTGATTTCGATTCGGATTCAATTTCGGCGCGTCGGTCCAGATTACCAACCGCCGGTGCGCCCGCGCCGATTATATAAAGGTCTGTGTCGGGATATTTTTGCATCTGGCGAATGGCAAACGGAATGCGGCGTTCGTCACCGGTCAGGACAAAAATACTGTCGTCGGGCAGTATTGTTCCACAACCGGTTGGTGCCGATACTTTGAATATCATTCCACCCAGGACAAATAACGCCAGAAATAAAAAAGATGGGGTTAAAAATCGCATCATTCGGCTTTTAGTATATTTAACGTTGTGCGACGTGTGACAAATATCGCAAATACTACAATCAATATTGGCAATGCCACCAGTGTCCACCAGCCAAAACCAGACAGCCCCAGCATAGCCATCAATCCCACGCGTGCAGAACGCGCAGCCCACAGTACAAGCATCAATACCGGAACCGCGCCCGCAAATCCGCAAATCGCCGCCAGGGTTGTTATTTTTGCAACAATAATCTGCATCTGGCGGGCGACAAATGCGTCAGATGCGCCAATCTGGGTCAAGATTTCTAATTCGCGTCGGTGCAACATTGCCGTGTTGCGGGCAATATACGATATAGATATGCCAATCGCCCCCAGTGTCAGGGCCAAAACCAGCACCGATATACCAATCATTTTCCAGCCCGCCGATGTTGAGTTCTTTAATGCCGATGCGTGGGTTAAAAATCGTGCGTTTTTATCAATGGCCTTTTGGACTGATGCCATATCTTGGGCCGATTTAAATTCTATTTCCCACATTGTCGGCAGATAGTTTTTAAGCGCCGCCCCACCATTTGAAATCCAGGGGCGCATTAAATCCGCCATTTCATCATCACTGATGCGGCGGATGGATTTAGTTTTATCGCGATTGTCTTCGATAATTTTTGCGGTCGCGTCAATGTTTTTAGTGTTTGTTACCTGAACGGTGGCGGTGTTGTCCCATTGCGCGTTCCAGCGGACAACCCCCGTTCCAATAGAAATTGCAATCCCCAGTGCCAATACCGATAAAAACGTCAACAACCCCATAATTGTTGTCATAAACATCGATTGTTCGCGGACCAGTGAAAATACAGTTGGCTTTTTCATATCTTAGGCGTTTCCAATATCGTCAAATTGTTTTGATAATTCGTTAAAATAGTTCTGGGGTTTGGGCCCCTTCCAGATTTTTTTCGATTCGGTTTGTGTGGTCTTTTGTCCGACAAAAGATACACGATGATTTTCAACGTTAATTACCGGAAATTTGTATGTTTCCATTAACTTCTTGCTGTGCGTGGCCAGGATAATTGTCGTCCCGAATGTTTTGTTCATCTTTATAAACAGTTCCATCAGGCGGGATGCATTTTCATCGTCCAGATTTCCGGTCGGTTCGTCCGCCAGTAATATAGATGGCTGAACAATAATAGCGCGGGCGACGGATACGCGTTGCTGTTGGCCGCCGGACAGTGATTTTGGATTTGCGTCCGCATATTTGCCCAGGCCCACCCAATCCAGAACCTTGGCCACAAGGGGTTTAATCTTGGCCTCTGGCACGCCGCGCACCCGCAGGGGCAGGGCAACATTGTCAAAAACCGATAAATGCGACAGCAGGGAATATTCCTGGAATACAATCGCCATTTTTTGACGGATTTTTGTAATCTCGTCACGGGTCATATCGTTTGTTGCCTTGCCAAATAATTTTACAATACCGCGATGCGGTTTGTGTAATTGATATACAAGGCGCAGTAACGTCGTCTTGCCCGCGCCGGATGCGCCCGACAAGAAATAGAACGAACCGCCCCCGATATTAAACGACACATCGGTCAGAATATCCGGCGTTCCGTCGTATTTTGCGGCAACGTTTGCAAATGATATAGCGGTATTATCTTCCATACGAAACAGATTAGTAAATTTTTTTTATACCGTCAAATGAAATAAAAATTGTGGGACGGATATTTTTTGTGTTTGGAATGTGGGGTGATTTTTGATATACTACTAGGAAAAAAGGGAGTATGTTTTATGAAAAAACTAGCATCATTTTGTTTGGCATCGATTATGGCGATGTCTGCGGCGTCTGCGGAATCAGACGTTGTTGTTCAGCGTTCACCGGTTGGTCGTCGTGTTATGGTTCGTGAATATCAGCCGTATTCGGTTGAAACGGCCAAGGGTTGGTATATGGGTGGCCGTTTGGGGCTAAGTTTATTAAATTTTACGGCTTCTAATGATGTTACTGCTGATGGTGTAAAGCTAGAAGGTGTTGTTGACGATTATGATTTTTCGTTTGAAACAGTGTTTGGAGGTTCTGTATTTGCGGGAACTGATTTTCAAATGTATGATGAATGGTTCCGTGCAGAGGTTGAAGCAGGTTTGATTGGGCGTTTTGAAAATACAGATGCTGGGACGGAAATCAAATTAACTGTGCCGTATGTAATGGCGAATGGATATTATGATTTTAATAACGGGTTGTATGCTGGTGTTGGGCTTGGGCTTGCGTTGCCTAAGGCTGAACTGGGTGGATATGATTTAGACGGTGGTGATTCTAAAAAAACGGGTGCGTCGCCAATTATGGGGCTGATGTTTGGTTGGACATATGATTTGGATGCGCGTATAACGTTGGATTTGCGCTATCGTTTAGCGGGTTTTTGGGGGCCTGAAATCGAACGTACGATGGATGGAGAGCAGTTTGTAGAGGTGAATACGGACTTTGGGTTTGTGCTGGAAAATTCGTTGTCAATGGGATTGCGTTACAGATTCTAAGAAAAATTTTTTAGGAATTTGTAAAAAATGGGTATTGACCCCGATTCGCAAAATATGGTATTATAAATACCAGTAAGAGAGTGGTATCGCAAGTATCAGTGAGAGAAGATATGAAGACCGAAACAAAAATTTCAAGTATAGCATTAGTATGCGCGTTGTGCGCGGTTGTGGCGACGCCGGCAATGTCTGCGGCGCCGGTGCGTGCTTTGGGTGGTGCGGGCACGTTCAGCAGTGCGTCCAGCGCGGCGTCATCCAAGACGTCGGGCGCAACGTCGACACGTGCGGGTTCTTTGCGTGTGTTGCCATCAACGACCAAGGCGACGACGTCCACGACCGCCACAACGTCAAAGCCGGAATCAGCGGGTGCGGCGACAACGTCGACACGTGCATTGGCGACGCCACGTTTGTCGTTGGGTAAGTATTTGGCTGGTAATCGTGTTGTTGCGTCAACGGGTGGTTCAACCGGTGGTGTGACCGATGGTGAATTTGTGGCTAAAGGAGACTGGGGGGATCATCTTTCTGCTTATGAAAACTTGGTGCACCGTGTCGAAGGGTTGGCTGATGATGTTAATGCGTTTGAGGGGCGGGTTGATGTCCTGGAAGAAAAGGTTGCGGCGGGTGTTGCATCTGATGAAGATGTAAAAACTTTGCGTGAAACGGTGACGGCATTGCAAACAAATGTTAATACGATTGTGACGCAATTGCCGGCCGATGGTGAAGAGGTTGCGTCTGCGGAATCTGTGACCCAGATAAATACAACTGTGACGAATATCAATACGACGATTGAACAGTTACAGGAACAAATTACCAAGATTGAAGGCGGGGACAGCTCTGTTTCGATTTTGGAACTGGAACAAAGTGTCGAAACTTTGCAGGATGATGTTAGTGCGTTAAAATTGGACGTATTGAATGTTCAGGGTGAATTTGCCAAGTATGTATTGGATACAGAGCTGGAAGAAGCCTTGAAGACTGTTGATGATGAGGCGTTAATTGCGGCGTTGCGCTCAGAATATGAAGCAAAGGTTGCAGAGCTGGAAAATGATATCACAACATTGACATCGAATTTTACAAATTATTACACAAAGTCAGAAGTTGATAAGGCGATTGCAGACGCGGCGTTTGATCCGTCTACGATTGATTTGACCGATTATGCCAAGACGGCGGATTTGGAAAAGTTTGCCTTGACGTCGGATTTAGAGGCTGCCGAAATGACTTTGTCGGCATTGATTGATACCAAGATTGCAACGGGCGATTTTGCGGCGGCAAAAGATTTAGAGGCTTTGAATACCGAATTGTCGGCAATTGTTGCGGCGGGTGTTGTGGATAGTGCGACTTTGGCATCGGTTAAGTTGGAATTGTCGAACTTGATTAAAGCAAATTCAGATCAGGATGTTATAACGGCGGCTGCTTTGGATCAGTTAGAAAAAGCTTTGGATGACGAATATTATACATCGGCCCAGGTTGATGCGTTGTTGGCGCAAAAGGTTGATGTGTCATCGTTGGATGCATTGGATTTGCAGAAGACGGATACCGGTGCGTATAAACCGTTGGGTGCCCTGGCGTACGAAAATGAAATTAAAGCAGAACAAATTACCAGTATTAACGCAACATCTATTCAGGGTAAAATTACCACCGAACAGATTGACAGCTTAGACGCCAGCAAGATTACAGGCGAAATTACAAACGATCAATTGGCATCTGGGGCGGTTACCGCGGACAAGATTACAACCGGTGATGCGGTGCTGGTTGAGGGTGATCTGGCGATGTTGCTATCTGATGGAAAGGGTGGCGTGACCTGGCAATCGGTTGGGGTTGCCACCGGCTCAGACGGAAAATAAAAGAGAGAATTGAAAAACAAAAGGCACGGTTGAAAAACCGCATAACAAAACAAAAAAAGAAAGGAAAGAAAAATGAAAGTAAAAAATATTATGTTCGCAGGATTTGCATCTGCAATCTTGTCAGGCGTATGCGGTGCCGCCAGTGCCGCAGATTATAACCTGGTAACCCAGGGTTATGTTACAGAAAAATTAGCCGACAAGGCAGATGTGGGTGCATCTTATACCAAGACCGAAGCCGATAATTTGTTAGGTGGCAAGGTTTCAACACAAACATATGCTCAGTATTTGGAAGCACAAGAAGCGACGGATAAAAAACAGACAGAAGATATCGCGTCGAATACTGCAGCTATTAATACACTGAGTGGAGGTGAAGGTGGCGAAGGTGTTGCTACATTGATGCAAGATATTTCTGCTTTGAAAACAGCTGTTAATGACGAAAATGGTGCTGTTGCACAGAAAATCGCAACCGCGATTGCCACAGAAGAATTGCGCGCAGATGGTAAATATCAGGAAAAAGGCGATTATGCTTTGAAATCTGAATTGCCAACAGACTATGTAACCTCTGAAGGCTTGGCTGCAGAAGGTTTCTTGAAAGCGGAAACTGCTGCAACAACATATCAGCCAAAAGGTGATTATCAGCCAGCGGGTTCTTATGTAACAACACAGGCTTTGACAGAAGCGGGTTATGCTACAACGTCTGAAATGAATACTGCTTTGCAGGGTAAACAAGATACAATCACTGATTTGGATACAATCCGTTCGGGTGCTGCATTGGGTGCGACCGCAATGCAGTCAATTGGTAATGGTACTGTGACCAAAGCAATGTTGGCAGAGGGTGTTCAAGCTTCTTTGGATGCGGCTGGTACTGCAGTTCAGCCAAGTGCGTTGAATGACTATGTAACAACAGAAAATTTGAATGCGGCTGGCTATCAGACCGAAGAGCAGGTAGAAGCAGAAATCGCAGGTGCGACAATTCAACAGTCTCAGGTTTCTGGCTTGGATACTGCATTGGCAGGCAAGTTGGATGATACAATGACCGCGGCGGGTACATATCTGGTAAAACGTGCCGAAAATGGTGATATCAGCTATGTGTCGGTTGAAATTGTTGGTGAAACCGAAGCAGAATAAGGTAAAACAAAACGCTTTGAATTGATGCCAAAGCCGTCATAAGCCCAGGCATAAAAAACGAAAGAAAAGGAAAGAATAAATGACAGTAAAAAATATTATGTTCTCGGGTGTTATGGCGGCTATCTTGATGGCGGGTGCCAATGCGCACGCGGCGGTTCAAATCGCCAGCCAAAAGTATGTTGATACCGAAGTTGCAAAAAAAGCAGATGGGGAAGCATTTACAGCCTTGAAAGATGCTGTTGAAAGCACAACAGACGGTTTGGCAACAAAAGCATCCCAAGCAGATTTAAGTGCTTTATCGAGTGTTGTTGGTAATGCTGATTCAGGGTTGGTCAAAGACGTTGCGGCAAATGCTGAGGCAATCGCAAATGTTTATACCAAGACCGAGGCGGATAATTTGTTGGCATCTAAGGCGGATGTAAATAATGTTTGGGAAAAAGCAAAATCTTATTCTGCTGAACAGGTTGATCAAAAGATTTCTGAAACAATTGCCAGCTTGGAATCAGGTGGTTCAATTGAATTAGGTGGGTATGCTAAAACCCAGGATGTAGAAGATGCTTTAGCTTTAAAGGCAGACAAAACTGCTGTTGAGGCAATCACAACGTCTTTGTCGACTTATGCAAAAACCACAGATGTAGAATCCAAGGATGCAGCAACATTAGAAGCTGCCAAGGGTTATACGGACGAAAAAGTTGGTGCTTTGACAGGTGAAAATGGTGCAATTACTACTTTGGCGGCAAGGGTAACCGCAAATGAAGGTGCTATCGCCGCAAATGCAACGGAAATCGCCAAAAAAGCAGATAAAACAACCGTTGAAGGGATTCAATCAACAATTAATAGCCTGGGCGATACATATGCAACGGATACAGAAGTTGAGGGTATTCGAACAACATTACAGAACAATATCGATGCCAAGGTTGCAACAGAAACTTATAACGCCAAGGTTGGTGAATTAGAATCTGCGATTGCGTCAAATAAAACCGCAACGGAAACAAACGCCACAGCAATCCAGAATATCAATGACAGCGATGTTATGAAGTCCGGTATTACAGAGGCAAAGCGTCTCGAATATGATGATGCGGTTACAGAGTTGGCAAATAAAATCACAATGCCAAAAATTTGCCAGTCAACAAATTGCGTATTGTCTACACTGAATGGTGTCCCGACGTGGGTTGAAATTACGATTCCAGTTGGTGAATAATAAAAATTTTGTGTAAAGGGCATTTTTGCTCTTTACACGATTCGTGTAAAAATGATAAAATAAATTCATAGGAAGGAAAGGATTTTCAAATGAAAAAATTAACAGCTGGGATTTTCACGGTATTGATTGGTCTGTGTGCCGCGAATTCTGCGGATGCGGCCATTGCGTCAAAGGCCTGGGTTGAACAGGATTTTGCCACAAAAACGGCGTTGAATGCAACAAATGAAGAGGTTGCAAAAAAAGCAAACGCCGCCGATGTTTATACCAAGAATGATGTTTATACAAAGACTGAATCAGATGGTCGTTTTGATGCCATTAATGCCGCGCAGAATGCATTGACTACGGCGCAAAGCTATACAGACGCTCAGCTGAAAACTTTGGCGGATCAGTTCGGTACGTCCGGTGGGGATGGTCAGGAAGGTACTGGTTTGTCTGGTATTGTTGCGGGACATACGCTTCAGATAGGTACTTTGGAAACCAAAGTTGGTGACAAAGATGTCGCTGTACAGATTAGCGAGGCTTTGTCGGCATATACAACGGAAAAAGATTATTTAAATAAAACAGAAGCGTCGACGACCTATGCAACGATTGCGAATTTGGGCCTTGCCAATCAGGCGATCGAGGGCTTGGGTGGTCGTTTAACCACCGCCGAGGGTGATATTACGGCCCTGGAAAATCGTATGGTGAATAGCCTGGCAGATGGTGTAGATTCAAAGACGGTTGTTCCATCTATTTTTTATGTAGAAAGTGCTATTGCTAATTCGAACACTTTGACGGGCGCGTCGATTGAAAAAAATGCAGAAGCGATTGCAGCAGAAGAACAGCGTGCAACCGCAGCAGAAGGCGCGATTAATACAAAGATTGGTGCGGTCGCAGAGGGTAAAGATGTCGTTATGATGATTTCCGAAGGGGATGCGGCAACATTGGCCAGTGCCAAGGGGTATACCGATACAGAACTTGATAAATTGGAAACATCTTTGTCGGGTACATCAACAAATCTGACGGATTTGACAACCCGTGTAAGTACCGCAGAGGGTAAGATTACAGGTCTGGAAACAAGTTTAGCCGAGGGTGGTGATACAGCAAATGCGATTAAAGCCAATGCAGATGCTATCCAGGGGATTAACGACAGTGATGTTATGACGTCTGGTATTGATGCAGAAAAGGTTGCGGCGATTGCGGCAAATACAGCCGAGATAGCCAAGAATGCCAAGGCGATTGCGGACAATGCACAGGCGGCGGCGGATGCGGCGGCGGCAAATGCGGCGAGCATCGCGACAAATTCAACTAATATCGCAACGAATTCGGCCAATATTGCGGCAAACACCAAGAAGTTTGAAAATTATACTGAAACCAAAGATTTAAGTATTTTGGCAACAAATAATATTCCAACAGAATGTTCTAATAACACGAACAAGTGTGTTCTGACGTATGGAACGACGGCGACTGGAAATATCGGATTTGAATGGGAAGTTGTTGAACGTGAAACTGATGGGGAATAATTTTTAATGTCGGGGTGACGGAATTTGTTGCCCCGATGGATTAAGTTTTTAAACAAACAAAAAAGGAAGGAAAAAATGAAAAAAATATTAACAGTATCGTTGGTTGCGATGATGGCTGTCTCGGCAGCGCGCGCAGATATTGCGTCCACCGCATATGTTGATGGTGCGGTCGGTGCAGAAGAGAGTTCGCGTGAAGCGGCTATTAACGCGGTTAATACAAAAATTGGTAATGTTGCGACGGGTAAAACTGTTGTAACGATGATTTCTGAAGCACAAACTGCGGCAGAGGCAAAAGTTACGGCATTAGAAAATGGCCAGGTTAAAACAAATAAAGAAGCGATTGAGTCGATCAATGCAGAATTGGGCTCGATGGCGAGCGATGCAACCGTTCAAGGTATTCAGACGGCTTTGACAACGTTGCAGGGTACGGTTACATCAAATAAAACGGCTGCAGATAAAACACAAACGGATTTAGATACGGCCGAGGGTAAGATCGCCACGTTAGAGGCAACGGTAGCTGGTCATACAGAAGATATCAATGGTATTAACACCGCATTGGAAGGCAAACAGGGAACGATCAGCGATTTGGCCACAATTCGTTCTGGGGCGGCGGCTGGTGCCACGGCGGTTCAAAGTGTTACAACCGGTACAAATAATGGTACGATTTTGGTTGATGGCGACAGTGTAGCGGTTAAGGGCTTGGGCTCTGCGGCATATACAGATTCTGGTGCGTATGCGGCAAAGTCTTATGAAGCACGTGTTGCCACCGCCGAGAGTGATATTACGGCCTTGGAAAATCGTATGGTGAATAGCATTAATGGTGTTTCGGACCAGGAGGCGGTTGTTCCATCGTATGCATTTATGGTTGATACAATTAACGATATGCAATCGGATTTGGGGACGGATGTTGGTACTATTCAGGCTACATTGGAAACTTATGGCGACATCGTAACGCATAATGCGTCGGAATTTGCAAGCGCCGCCCAAGGGGCCGAAGCGGCATCTGCGGTTCAACAATCAGAAGTAACAACAGGTTCTGCAAATGGTACAATTGCTGTTCAGGGTAAGGATGTAGCGGTTAAGGGCTTGGGCTCTGCGGCATATACGGCGTCATCAACATATGCAACAGCGGCGCAAGGTACAGCGGCAGATACGGCAAAGAGGGTTACCGATTTGATTAGCGCGGGTACAACCGGTTCAGATGGTACATATGTTTTGACGGCAACGGTTTCTAATAACACAGTTACTGGTTATAAATGGGAACTGATTGATCGTGCCTATTAAAATAATCCGTGGGTGGGTGGTCTAGAACCACCCATCCGGGATAATGTGTTGTTTTTGGCCGTATTATAAAAATTGTAGAAATTTTTACAATAAGTGTCGAAAAATGTCCTTGTGTTATGTCTTGTTTTTTAGGTATAATGCAAAGACAAAAAGAGAGTGGTATTAAAATCGGGTGGGGATTTTAAATGTTAAAGCAAAAATTTGTTTTCGCGGTTTCTTTGATTGCAATGGTAACGGTTGGCATTGGTGCGGCACGCGCGGATATTGCGTCCACCGTATATGTTCAACAGGGGGTAAATTCCGCCAAGACCGCGGCCAGTGCGGCGCAGACATCGGCAAATAATGCGAATACGGCGGCAGTTAATGCACAGACGTCGGCAGACGAAGCGCAAGAGGCGGCAGACGCGGCCCAGGCATCCGCAGATGCGGCGGCAGAATCTGCCGCGGCTGCAAATGCGGCGGTTGCGACGAAGTTTAGTAAAACTTCGAGTGTGACTAACGCTATTGTTACGACAGATGGCAGTGGGAATGTTGCGCCGGTTGCGATTGTTGATAGTGGGACCGGTACTTATGTAACGGATGTGACGGTTTCGGCGGGTAAGGTTACTTTGTCACGTGGAACGCCAGCATCATATTCTTTGCCAACAGCGTCAAGCTCGACATTGGGTGGTGTAAAAATTGGGGCGAATATCACAAACAGCAATGGAACGATTTCGGTTACGACGACTGATACGCCGACATCGGGGTCTGGTGTGCCTTTGACATCGGGGGGGGCGTATACGGCGTTGTCCGGTAAGCAGGCGACGTTATCAACGGCGCAATTAAATGCGGCGAATTCCGGTATTACATCGGCCAAGGTGACTACATATGATGGATATGCGTCACAGATTAGTGCCAAGGAAGCGTCGGCTAACAAGGTTACATCGATAAGCAGTTCTTCGACAGATGCGCAATATCCAAGTGCGAAAGCGGTTTATACAGAATTAGCAAAGAAACAAAATACTTTGACAATTGATTCCGCGTTAAGTTCAAGTAGTACAAATCCGGTTCAGAACAAGGTTATAAATACCGCTTTGTCCGGTAAGCAGGCGACCTTATCAGCGGCGCAATTAAATGCGGCGAATTCCGGTATTACGTCGAACAAGGTATCTGCATATGATGGATATGCAGCCCAGATTAGCGCCAAGGAAGCGTCTGCGAACAAGGCGAGTTCTGAGGCGGATGTAGAATCGATAGGTGCCGACATTGCGTATCCTACGGTTGCGTTTATGGAAACATCTATTGCGGATGCTAATACTGATGTTATGACAGAGGTTGCGACGAAGGAAGCGTCGGCTAACAAAGTTACATCGATAAGCAGTTCTTCGACAGATGCGCAATATCCAAGTGCGAAAGCGGTTTATACAGAATTGGCAAAGAAACAAAATACTTTGACAATTGATTCCGCGTTAAGTTCGTCCAGTACAAATCCGGTTCAGAACAAGGTTATAAATACCGCATTGTCTGGCAAGCAGGCGACGTTAACGACAACGAATGTTACAACAACAGGAAGCGGTAATGTTGTGACGGCTGTAACGGCGGCAAATGGTGTGGTTACGGTGACCAAGGGGTCTTCTTTGCCGACGGTTAACAATGCTACATTAACAATTCAAAGAAATGGAACGGATGTTGGTACATTTACCGCAAATGCGTCATCGAATCAGACAATAAATATTACGGATAATGATACGATTTATACATTGCCAACAGCGTCATCTACGACCAAGGGTGGTGTTAAAATTGGTGCGAATGTTAATGTTGCAACGGATGGAACTATCAGTGTTGCTGCCCCAGGTAATGCGACATTGACGATTCAAAGAAATGGAGCGGATGTTGGTACATTTACCGCAAATGCGTCATCGAATAAGACAATAAATATTACGGATAATGATACGATTTATACATTGCCGGCGGCGACAAGTTCGACATTGGGTGGTGTAAAAATTGGATCAAATATCACAAACAGCAGTGGAACGATTTCGGTTCCGGCGGCAACATCATCGGCATTAGGTGTTGTGAAGACGGGAACAAATATTTCGAATAGCAGTGGAACGATTTCCGTCGCGACTGGGACGCCAACTACGTTAGGGGTTGTAAAGGTTGGGCAGATCCCATCGGGCAGTGCGACGTCTACAAATTATGCAACCATTTGGGTTCAATAAGATGAAAATCCCGCATTATGCGGGATTTTTTAGTTGTTAGTGATGGCACTATGATGTGTGGCATTTGCCGCACACAAACACTATCCACTAGCCACTTGCGGCTCACCACTAAACTTTTATTTATCTTGGGAAATCTATTTCGGGGGATGCTGAAGTATTATATTGACATTAAATAATATTTGTCTATAATTTTGGGTATGAAGTATGATATTGTGCAGGCGCGTTCAGAATATAATTTTACAACCGGTCAACACTGGGGTGCTAATTTTGCCAAATTTTCGCCGGCCTATGCAAAGACCAACGAAGATATTCGTGAAATTTTCTGGGCACTGCAACCAAAACCGGGACAAAGTGTTCTGACCGTTGCGGGCAGTGGGGACCAGGCCCTGCATTATGCAATGGCGGGGGCATCACACATTGACACGTTTGATATCACATTCAATGCCAAGATGATGATGGATATTAAAACGGCCGCAATTCAAAAACTGAATAGGGCGGATTTTACCAAATTTATCAATTCTGTGTCACATACGCGTAATATTGCCGATATGCCAGAATGCGGGCGATTTATTGATTCTATGCCGGCCGATACGCGTGATTATATCCAACAAATGCGTGGGGCACACTTAGTGCGCGGTGGTTTCTATACCGAGATGTTGTATAATGATGAATATGCAAAATTGCAAAAGATAATCAAGGGGCCGTTCAATTTCATATGGACCGATTTGTCAGATCTGTCACGGCATTTGAAAATGGAATATGACCAGATTTATTTGTCTAATATTTTGCAATATCGCGCCCGTCCAGAATATGTGACGCCGTTGGTGTTGGATTTGGCACGATTCTTGAAGCCCGGTGGCATAATGGTGGTGAATGTTGCGCCGTTCTTTGTTGGCGATGATTTAGAAGTTGTTCAGCATCTGAAACAGCAAGTGACGGCCCAGGGTGTCGGTACGATCAAAATGATTCATAATCACTTTTTTGATATGTGTGTGTTGCAAAAAAGATAGGGTGCAATCCTATTTTTATCTTTTCATTATTTGGAAAATGTGGTAAAATTGATGGCAAGAGAGAATATGAAGCCAATTTATCGCATTTTATTTTATGTAATGTGCTTGCTGCCCGGTATTGCCGGCGCGGCACCGGTTGCAACCACCGCGGGCAGTAATTTAACCGCTTATAACCCGAATTCTATGGGGGCGATAAATAATAATCAATGGAATTCAATGATGAACAGTCGTTCGGGTACGGATTCGGCGCCGTCGGCTGATTTCGGGAACTGTAATGCGTTAATTATGCGCTGTGCACAGCCAAAGTGTGCAACGGGTGGATGTACGTCGATGGATGTTACGGTGCCGATTGTAAATGGGTGTGTAAATTCTAATAATGCGTGCAAGCAGTATGGAAATGATTTGGTGCAATCAATTGCCGCGCAAATTGTTGCAAATTCTAATGCCAAGGCAAGCCAGGCCGCACAAAATGCCGCCGCATCCGCCGCCGCCCAGAATAGCCAGCAAATGGCCCAGTTACAGCAGCAGATGAATATGCAAATGCAACAAATGCAGGCCCAGATGCAGGCGCAAAATGATGCAACCGTTGCCCAGTTACAGGCCGCATTAGAAGAGCAAAAGCAAATGACCGCCGCCGCCCAACAACAGGTGGCAGATGCGCAAATCGCCCAAAATGCCCAGGCCGCATCGGGATTGACCGTCGCCCAGGAAGATGCCGCCGCCCGTGGGGTGGATTCTGATTTAATCGTGCGTGAACAGATAGCCGGCGAAATTATGTCGAAATTGGAAAATGCGGAAACGGCATTGAAAACATTGCGCGATACGATGCGGGATTCGTTTGAATATGCGGGCTGTGACGAGCGGGGAAATAATTGCACCGGTCCAAAACGCGTAAAAATGTTCAAGCAGAAGGCAATGGGATTCTTTGACCCGTATAATGATGTGTTGGATGAACTGTATGATTCATTGATTACCGCACAGGCCGTTGGGGTTGATATTACCGATATTTATATGATGCTGAACGGGTCGTGCAATGTGTGGGGCGAATATCTGTGTTCAAAAAATGACTTGGGTACATATGGAAACACAAATGGAAACACAAATTGCGTTAATGGTAAATCAAAGGCGGTTGGCGGTGCCCGTGGTGGTGCCCCGTGTGTTGATGGACAGGCGATTGGTCCAGAAGATAGTGTGTATTGCACGTTGAATCGTACCCTGGCGGATATGGAAGAAGTTCAGCGTAACTGGCTGGATCCAGAGACGGGGGGAAATGATAGCGTTTCTGTGCGTGTGGGGTGTGCGTCCAGTGCGTTGGAAAGTTCGGCATTGTTCCGTAATCGCAAGAAACAGGCATCTATTGATATTGAAACGCTGGAAAAAATGATGAGCCAGGATGCGCCAAATGTGATTTCAAAATACAGACGCAATGCTAATGCCGAAGACGATGTGTTTGAACGCTTGAAATATTGTGCCGTTGGCTCAAATCAGTATTCCAATTTAGAAAAGTGGGTGGCGACGAAAAAATTACCAAACAATGTTTGTGTGTCGTCGACACAGGCCCTGAGACAGGTTCAAGATGATGGTGTGTTAACGGCGTCTGCGGATCGTATGATTGCACGGGCCGAGGCACAAGAAAACTATGACAAATGTATCGAAAATCACGCAGTATGCGAAACCGGTCTTGAAATTACCACAACAAGTTCGGGAACGGTCGGAAGTGGTGATAGTGCGTGTTGTGCGCCGGTCGAGGCGATGATGTGTGTCGGATATGCGGGTGGGGTGTCTTATCAGAACAAGAAGTGTAATTGCGATTCTGGAAAATACTATTATTCATCTGTAACAAAATGTATGACGGCGGATGATTATTGTGCGGCCAAGGAAGCAATGCACAAGACCGATAGTATCGATGGTTCTTGCTATGACAGTTGTTCGGATTATTGTATGTCAAAGGATTCGGGTAGCGATGGTAGAAATCCGGTCTGTTCGGAAAAGAATAAGTGCGATGCAAAATGGAATAAAGACATAGACAAATGCGAATGTTCGGTGAAAAATTAAATCTTGTAAAATTCTTGTCAGGTGTGGCGGTGGCGGCGTTGGTATCAATGCCGGCCGTGGCGGCCGTTACGTGTGATGACGATGATGCCCTTATAAATCCGGCATTGGCCCTGTGTTCGACGCACGTGTATAATGTCGGCGGGGATAAAAATCTGTCGGATGGTGCGGATCGTGAAATGATGCGTGATGTTGTGGCGCTTAAAACAACCGTTATGACCCAGCAAATGTACAAGCAATATGAATACTTGGAATCAATGATTCGTCGGTTTAAAACGCAACTTGAAAAAGCCGTACTGAAAACACGTTTGCAAACGTCTGGTGCGGGCGACGATTCGTCTGGTGGGGCGTCTGGTTTCAAATCAAACGATCGCAATATATTTATTAACGGGGTTGAAAATTGTAATAACAAATTGTTGCCGACGGATGTGTTGAACTGTTTGAACACTAATTTGAATACTATTGCGAATTTGTCTTTTAATGGTAGCGAGGTTACACGTGAGGTCCGCAAGCAGTTGGCAAATGATTTTGGTGTGTTAAATGCAACACACACTAGTGTGTCTTGTATGCCCACGAATTCGGATGAAGCTACAAAAACAGCTTATGAGAAGTGTTCTGGTGAGAGTAAGATAAAGAAAAAAACGGATTTTCAGGACTGTTTGGATAAAGCGCGTGCTTGTATAAGAAATAAGATGTATGATTTAAATCTGAAAGCGCAACAGAATAATAGGTGGCAACAGAATTAAAACCCGGCAATGCCGGGTTTTTTATTTATCTAAACTATGGTTAAAATAAACTGATTAAAAATATCCCCAGGCCCGCCGCGATTATCGCGCCGAATGTTAATGGCCAGAAATATTTTTTTACAATTGTGTTGGCTTGTTCTTGGAAATAATAAAGCAGGGCGCCAATTATCGCAAAACGGCCCGTTCTGAATATCGCAGATACGCCCAAGAATAACCACATTGGGTACCCGATAAAGCCCAGCCAGATTGCCAGCAATTTATATGGTATTGGTGTTACCGCCGTTAATACAATTATCAATATTCCGTATTTCGTAAACATTGGCTTAATCGCGGTTTCAATCAATTCAGGGTTTGAAAATGTTTCAATTAACCAAATGCCAACCGAATCGTACAGCCACATACCAATCAAATATGCCAATGCGCCACCAACCAATGACCCCAGTGATGCCGCAATGGTAATGGGCAGGGCACGCTTTTTTGATGCGACAATGGCGGGGGTCATAAAGACCTCTGGCGGGATAAAAAGAAATATAGATTCACAAATAGTCAGGAAAAATACAATCCACGAATATGCCGGACTTTCTGATTTCTTTAATATGTGTTCAACAAGTTTCATTTTGTATCCCCGATGTTTGAAAAATTTGCTTGATTGTAAATTATATTCTACAATAATCAATTATAACATAAATAAAGATAAATGAATATGGCAAAAAGACAAATTAATTCTAATCGTGGGGAACGCATCGCAAGTAAGGTTCAGACACTGGTTGCGGAAATATTGCGCGATAATTATAGTGATGATGCGATTATTTCGGGTGTGTCACTGGTGGGGGCGGTTGCACACGGGGGGCTGCAATTTGTACGCCTGTATTACTATTCCCGCAACGAGGACAGGGATGCGGTGCAAAAACGCCTGGATGACGTTACGCGCAGTGTGCGTTTTGAATTGGCCGCGCGTATGAATCAGAAATATGTTCCAGATATCCGATTCGAATATGATGATACGTTGGAAAAGGCCGCGCGTATTGATGAGTTGTTGAATAATTTGTAATTTTTGATTTTTGTAAAAAATACACCTTGCGAATGCGGCAATCGTATACTAGTATATGCGCATAAAGCATAGGTGTATTTTTATGAAGCAATCTAATATCCGGAATTTTTCAATTGTTGCACATATCGATCACGGTAAATCGACCCTGTCGGACCGTTTAATTGAATTTACAGGTGGCCTGGAATCGCGCGAGATGAAGGCACAGGTTCTGGATTCTATGGATATTGAACGTGAACGTGGTATCACGATCAAGGCCCAGACGGTACGCCTGAATTACAAGGCCAAGGATGGACAGGAATATCAACTGAATTTAATGGATACGCCGGGACATGTGGACTTTTCTTACGAGGTGTCGCGTTCGTTGGCCGCGTGCGAAGGGGCGTTGGTTCTGGTCGATGCAACCCAGGGGGTCCAGGCACAAACACTGGCCAATGCGTATTTGGCGCTGGATAATGATTTGGAAATGTTGCCAGTGTTGAACAAGATTGATTTGCCGTCCAGTGATGTTGCCGCCACGCGTGAACAGATTGCAGATGTTATTGGTCTGGATGCGAATAATGCATTGGCTGTGTCGGGCAAGACCGGTGCCGGGGTCCCAGAATTATTAGAAGAAATCGTAACGAAGTTACCCGCACCATCTGGTGATGAAAACGCGCCGACACGTGCGTTGCTGGTGGATTCTTGGTACGATTCGTATCTGGGGGTTGTGATTTTGGTGCGTGTGGTTGATGGTACACTAAACCGTGGGCAAAAGATTAAATTTATGGCAACGGGTGCGGAATACGTGGTTGATAAAATCGGATACTTTACCCCGAAAATGGTTAATGTTGACACACTGCATACCGGTGAAATTGGATTTATTATCACGGGTATGAAAACAATTCACGATTGCAAGGTTGGGGATACGATAACGGATGCGAAAAACATTGGTGCCGAAATGTTGCCGGGGTTCAAGCCGTCTGTGCCGGTGGTGTTTTCATCTTTCTTTCCGGTCGAGGCCGATGATTACCCCGCGTTTCGTGAAAGTTCCGAAAAGTTAGCGTTAAATGATGCGTCGTTTATGTTCACGGTGGAAAAGTCATCTGCGCTGGGGTTTGGATTGCGGTGCGGATTCTTGGGATTGTTGCATATGGAAATTATCAGTGAACGTTTGTCGCGTGAATTTAATTTGAATCTGATTAACACAGTGCCAAGTGTGCTTTACAAAGTATATCTGCGTAATGGCGAATGTATCGATTTGGAAAATCCCGCCGATATGCCAGAGGCAACACGCATCGAACGCATAGAAGAACCCTGGGTGCGGGCGACGATTATGATGCCTGATAAATATATGGGCGGGATTATGTCGCTGTGCGCGGAACGGCGTGGGGTCCAGGAAAATATTTCTTATGTTGGGAATCGTGCGGTCTTGGTTTATCAACTGCCGTTGGCGGAAATTGTGTTTGATTTCTATGACCGGGTGAAGTCTTTGTCATCGGGATATGCGTCATTTGACTATGTGGTTCAGGGTTATCAGCCATCTGATTTGGTCAAGGTTTCAATCCTGGTGAACGAAGAAAATGTAGAACCGTTATCATTTATGTGTCATCGTTCGTTTGCCGAAAAACGTGGTCGTCAGATTGTGGAAAAATTAAAAGACCTGATTCCGCGTCATCAATTCAAAATTCCATTACAGGCCGCGATTGATGGCAAGATTATAGCCAGAGAGACAATTGCCGCATATCGCAAAGACGTGACGGCAAAATGCTATGGGGGGGATATAACACGTAAACGTAAGCTGCTTGAAAAACAGAAAGAGGGTAAAAAACGTATGCGTACATTTGGCAACGTCGAAATCCCACAGTCTGCGTTTATCAATGCGTTAAAAGTATCATAAGGGGTAAAAAATGTGTGTTACAAAAATGAAATTGGGGCGCGCAAGAAGAAAAATTACAGGACGTTTTCATAATATGGTTTCGTGTCGCGTAAATGGAAAACAGACCCAGTTTTGTATCAAGAAAAATGTCTGGGATACAATGTGGCCATTTTGCAAGGCACGGGAAACAATAGTGTGTCTGCATATTGACGAAGAGCAATGTTCGGTTTTAAATTGCCCACAAAAGGCGGCGCATGACAAGTATATGAAATTAAAAAGTAGTTTGCAGGGTATGTCACAGCAAAAGGAAAAATAAAATGGATTGGTTTGATTATTATAGGAAGGTGTCGTTGTCCCAGTTTGCGCGTGCGGCGCACGAGTTGCGCGCATTGCGTGGTCAGTTACGCCAGGCGGAAAATGATTTGGAATATTCGGCCAAATTATTAACAAAAAACTATGGCATCGAAGATGATATTAAATATGGGGATGCGTGCCTGAAATTAAAAGAAATTATTGAACCTACGAATCTGCTGGATGAGTCCGCGTGTCGTTTTACCCTGTCGCGTTGTCAGTTTTTTAAGCCGATTGGGAATGAGGAACTGTGTCCGAATCATATGTGTTCTTGTTGGGCGCATAATAATCGGTATCACCAGGATTTAAATCAGGTCAAAGAAATAAAACAAAAAATATTAACATTTTGGTCTGATAAATTATCAAAAGTAAAATAAAAACCAAAGGGGTCGCCTATGGCGCACCAGTTCTTTTTTAATTCTTATATTTTGGATAATCTGCCGGCGCCGCGGACCGGTTTTGATGTTGTTCAAGATGTGTCAGAGCCACGTCTGCGGATGTATATTACAAGTCGCGGGATAAAAACGTTTTTTGTTCGTAAACGTGTAAACGGTAAAGACAAGCGAATTATAATTGGTAACTATCCAGATGTTGATATCGAAGATGCGCGCAGCGCGGTGCAGATTGTACTGGATGTCGCTATGCAAAAGCCGGTTACGCGTCGTCGCAAAATTACATTTCAAAAGTTTATGGATTTGTATCTGGAAAAGTGTGTGCGCCGTGGTGAAGATTCACGGACCAAATTGGAACGTGCAATTAAACGACATTTGTCGGGCTTGTTTGAAAAAAATGTTTCGGAAATATCATCTGCGGATATTCAAAATGTAATCGCGAATATTGATGGACAGGCCATTGCCGGGCGTATGCAAGAATTGCTGCAAAGTGTGTTTAAATTTGCACTGGAAAACGGATATGTGAAAACCAATCCCGTCGTTGATATTCCGCGTGTTGAACAAAAACGTCGCGTGCGGCCATTGAATCGAAATGGTTTATTGCGGTTGATTTCGGCAATTGAAAAAATGGATGATTTAAATTTGCGTGCGGCGTTCTTGATGTTGATTTATGGGTTCGCACCAAAATCAAAAATATTTGCAATGCGCTGGGAAGATTTAGATTTTAACCACGATATGTGGGATGTGCGACCACTGTCAGACAGGGCGATTGTTTTGCTGCAAGATTTACCACAATCCAGTAACTGGGTGTTCCCAGGGCGTGGGGGATTTCATATTATCGATCCACGTGTTGCGTGGGGACGCGTCGCGCGTGCGGCGGGTATCCCAAATTTAACCATGGATGATGTTTACAAGTTTTTATTTCGCCAATTGCCATGGGCCCCAGACAGGGCGGATTTTCGCGATAATATGAATGTCTTGTTGGACGAGTTATTGGAATCAGAATGTCAATTATAACAACATTGGATTTTTGTCCCATTTGTTATCGTTTGTTATAATTTCTTGACATAGGGGGGCTAAAATGATAGTTTTATGTAATGACGTCCCCGGTGGGGGCCAACAATTCAAATAAAAAAGGAAAAAAAATGTCAGAAACATTTGATAAAGTAAAAAAAATTATTATCGAAAAATTGGGCTGTGACGAAGCAAAGGTCGTAGAAACTGCATCTTTCGTTAATGACTTGGGCGCAGATTCTTTGGACGTTGTAGAATTCGTTATGGAAGTTGAAAAAGAATTCAACGTTGAAATCCCAGACGAAGAAGCAGGTAAATTGCAGACTGTTGGTGATGCTGTTAAATATATCGAAGCACACAAATAATAAAAACAATATTGGTATTTGTAATGTTTTGTCCGTCACGCTGTGGCGGATTTTTTTATTGTATTTTCTGTCCTAATCGGGCATTATTGTGGCATATGTTAGTTAAACCTAGATCAAAGGAAAACCTATTATGAGAAGAGTTGTTATTACCGGTATGGGAATTGTGTCGCCTGTGGGAACGGGGGTGGATAATGCCTGGCAAAATGTTGTTGCCGGTAAGTCGGGTGTACGTAAAATTACTGAATTCGAAGTTGATGATTTGGCATCCCAGATTGCGGGTATCCCAGAACGCGGGGAAGGGGTCGGACAATATAATCCAGATAGCGTTATTGAACCACGTGAACAACGCAAGATGGATAAATGTATTCTTTACGGTATGGTTGCCGCGGACGAAGCGATAAAGGATGCGGGCTTGGCTGACTATGCCGGGGACAAAGAACGCATTGGTGTTTCCATCGGCAGTGGTATTGGCGGATTTGATACCATCTATGAAAACTGTATCGAATTACATACGGGTGGTCCACGTCGCGTCAGTCCTTTCTTTATCCCAAAGGGGATTATCAATATGACAGCGGGCCACGTTTCAATTAAGTATGGGTTCAAAGGGCCAAACATTTCCGTTGTGACGGCATGTGCAACCGGTGCCCATTCAATTGGAGAGGCCGCACGTTTAATCAAATACGGTGATGCCGATATTATGATTTGTGGCGGAACTGAAGGTGTGGTCAGCCGAATCGCCCTGGCGGGATTTTCGGCAATGCGCGCATTAAGTACACGCAACGATGCGCCAGCGGCCGCATCGCGTCCATGGGATAAAAATCGCGACGGCTTTATTATGGCTGAGGGTGCGGGTATTTTGGTTCTGGAAGAATATGAACACGCGGTTGCGCGTGGTGCAAAAATCTATGCAGAGGTGGCCGGGTACGGCCTGTCGGGTGATGGATATCATATCACAGCGCCCGCCCCAAATGGCGAAGGTGGCAAACGTGCAATGATAGCCGCAATCAAAGATGCGGGACTGACACCGGCGGATGTTGACTATGTTAACGCGCACGGCACATCGACCGGTTTGGGTGATATTGGTGAATTGGCCGCGGTCCAGGAATTGTTTAATGGTGCAGATGTATGTATGTCATCAACCAAGTCTGTGACGGGACACCTTTTGGGGGCCGCCGGTGCGGTAGAGGCAATATTCTGTGCCTGTGCGATTCGTGACGGTATTGTTCCGCCAACAATCAATTTGGATGATCCCGAAGATGCGGTTGGTGATTTTAACCTGGTGCCACATACGGCGCAAAAGCGTGATGTAAATGTTGCACTTAGCAATTCGTTTGGGTTTGGGGGAACAAACGCATCACTCGTCCTTAAAAAAATTAAATAAAACGGCATATCTATGCCCAAACCCGCAACCTTATGTAGCGTCTGTACACTACGGTTGCGGGTTTTATCATATCTATACCATTTTCTTTAATTTTTTTCCCCAAGTGCTAGGACATAGGGGATTTTTTCTTATTTCTTTTTCTGAACAAAGTGTTTATATAAAAATCGTTGGATTTTTTGCCGTGGCCCTTCGTCAAATGCAAAGAAGTTTTTTGGTATGTCGGGATATCGATATATTTTGATGTACCCCAATTCTTCACCACGCAGTAATTTTTGACCCACGTCTGGAATTTGGATTGCTTTGATTGGTTTAACTGTTTCTGTGGAAACATATTCGATGACCGTGAAAGATTTATTAGGGTGCAGTTCTGTTAATTGAAATGATTCTGGGGGTAATACATAGATTACACCAGATGTGCCACAATATGTCTTTTCAAAAGAACCAGGAAAGGATTCAACTATTGTTGCGGTATCGTTTTCAATGCAAAAATAATTATTGCCTTTGTTATAAACGGCATATCGCAGGGCGGATGCAAAATTTGGTGTGGCAAAAACATATGGCGTGGACAGATAGCCATCCAGATGCGGTCTGATTTCTGGTAAATTTTGAACCGTGGTTCCGTGATATAATTCCATAGACAAAATTTTATAACAAAAAATATTTGTGTCAACTTAAAAATCCCCCAGTTTTTCTGGGGGATTGGTTATTTTTCAGTTTCGGTTTTTTCTTCTTCCTTTTTCTCTTCGTCTTTGTTCAGGCCCAATGTGTCGCGAATTGGTTCGATGACGTTTTCCTTAATCGGCTCAATTACGTTTTCTTTTATCGGTTCAATTACATTTTCTTTGATTGGGTCGATAATGGTTGCCTTGGCACTGTCCAGTGTGCGGATAAGGGCGCGACGAATTTTACCACTGATTGTCATTGGCAAAGAATCGACGTATTCAATAACGCGCGGGCATTTGTAATGTGCAGTGCGCTGTTTGACATAATTGATTAGTTGGCGTGTCAATAAATCAGATTCTGTAAAAGTTTTATTTAAAACAATTGTTGCCTTAATCGCTTGGCCGCGGGCGGCGTCGGGGATGCCGGTGACGGCAACCTCGCGTACGGCGGGGTGTTCGGTCAGGACACTTTCAACCTCAAACGGGCTGACACGATATCCGGCGGATTTAATCAAATCGTCATTACGGCCAACAAACCAAAAATATCCGTCATTGTCCCGGTATGCAACGTCGCCGGTGTGATAATATCCATCGCGATATGCCGCGGCGGTTTGTTTTTCGTCGTGATGATAGCCCTGGAACAGGCCAGTGGGGCGTTTATCTTTTAAACAAACACAAATTTCACCAACGCTGTTGTCTTTTATCGGGTGGCCACGTTCATCCAGTAGTTGGACATCCCAGCCCGCCGCCGGCATTCCCATAGAGCCCGGCTTGGGTTCTATCCACGGATTGTTAAAAAGCATTACACATGTTTCGGTTTGGCCAAACCCTTCGCGCAGTTTGATGCCCGTTTTTTCCAGAAAGCGTTCATAGACTTCGGGGTTTAGGGCCTCGCCGGCGATGTCGGCTTTTTTCAACTTTGATAAATCGTATTTAGACATATCGGCGTGAATCATCATCTTGTATGCGGTCGGTGGTGCGCAGAAAGATGTTATTCCGTGTGTGGAAATTGCCGTCAATAAATCGTGCGCATTAAATACACGTGAAAAATCGTATATGAATACGGTTGCACCCGCCAGCCATTGACCATACATTTTACCCCATGAACATTTTGCCCAACCTGATTCAGATAATGTAAAGTGTATGTCATTATCATCCAGCCGTTGCCAGAACAGGGCGGTGTTAATATGCCCCAATGGGTATGTAAAATTATGGGCAACCATTTTTGGCATATTGGTTGTGCCACTGGTAAAATAGACAACCATTGTATCGGTGTTTTCATTCTTTATGCGTGGAAAAGTATCGGGATAATATTCCAATGCACCGGCGATATCGGTTGATGGGATAATTTGAATATTTGTATCATCACCAATCGCAGATTTAATTTCATCCATTATTTGTCCGTCATCAAATGCGATGATTGTTTTAACGTCTGCGGTATCAATGCGGTATTTTATATCCTTGGCCTTTAATTGGTTGGTCGATGGAATTGGAATCGCGCAAATTTTGTGCATTGCCATCATCAGAACCCAATATTCCCAACGACGACGCATAAATAATAAAACGGTGTCATTACGCTTTATCCCGCGATCGGTTAAAAAATTAGCGACCATATTTGAATAGCGTGATAAATCACTAAATGTAAAAGTTTTTGTCTCGCCACTGTCATCTGTCCAGATTATGGCAACTTTATCCGGTGACACTTTTGCAATTTCATCGATAACATCATATGCAAAGTTAAAGTTGTCTGGAACATTTGGCACTGCGTTTTCTTTGTAATCATCATAATTATCAAATGTATCTTTGTTCAAAAACCGTAGTGCGAACATATTGATTCCTTTTGGTTTGCAAGAATAAATATGGTGCACAGGTGGCGAAAATACAAGTAAAAATTCGAAAAAATTAAGTTGATTTTTTGTCTTATCCGTTGCATAATCACGGCCGTCGGTTTTACGGAGTGTAGCTCAGCCTGGTAGAGCGCTACGTTCGGGACGTAGAGGTCGCTGGTTCGAACCCAGTCACTCCGACCACTAATAAAAAAATGGCCCAACGGGCCGTTTTTTATTAGTGTGGGATTGATGGTCGATATCACACATTGTGCACACAATGTGTGGTTCGAGCCGTAGCGTTAGCGCAGGCGAAAGGGGCCCACCGCCCTGCGGTGGGAATTACAGCCCAGTCACGACACATATTTATATGGCCCATTGGGTCGTTTTTTTATTAGTGTGGGGTTGATGGTCGATATTTTATTGTGACCGTTTGCAAAATGATTTTTATCTGTCATAATACGCGTTATGAGAATGAAAAGATTTTTCCGAAAAAATAAATCAATTGCGATTGTTGCACTGTTTGCGGCGGTGGCGTTCGCGTTGATGTTTTGGCAATTTGGTATTCGTTCGACTGTGAATAGTCCCCGTACTTTTATTATAAATCGTGGGGCATCGGTTGGGGCGGTTGCGCGCAGTCTGCATCAGCATAATTTGGTTATATCGCCAATGACATTTAAAATGGCGGTGCGTATGAACGGCGGGCGGGTGCAAAGCGGTGAATATGATATCCCCCGTGGGATAAGCAGTTGGGGCCTGGCGCGGATGTTTGCCGATGGGGATGTTGCCGCAACGACCGTAACCATACCAGAGGGGTTAACCGTTAAACAGATTAAGCAGTTGTTGTTGGGGGCATCTGGCCTAACCGGTGGGGTGGAATGTGGTGCGGATAAATCTTTGCCGGTGTGTAATTTGAAAGACGGTGATTTGTTCCCAGACACATATCGGGTGGCGCGTGGAACGTCACGTTTGGCGGTTCTGGAATTGATGCGCAAAAAGATGGTTGCGCTGGAGGCGGAAATGGATCGATATATTCGTCGATTGCCAAAACCTTTAAAGACGTGGGATGATGTTATTGTGTTGGCGTCAATCGTTCAAAAGGAAACACCACGGGAATCAGAAATGCCAATGGTGGCCAGCGTGTATATAAACCGTTTGAACAAGGGGATGCGATTACAGGCGGATCCGACGGTTGTATATGCGATAACAAATGGCCTGGGGGATATGCAGGGTGCACCGTTGCTAAAAGCGCACCTGGGGGTGGACAGTCCATACAATACTTATAAGAAATCAGGATTGCCGCCGGCGCCGATTGCAAATGTTGGGCGTTCCGCGGTCAGTGCCGTTTTGAAACCCGCTGATACAAAATATCTGTATTTTGTTGCCGACGGGCAGGGCGGACATAAATTTGCCCGTGATTACGAGACACATAAGAAGAATCACGCGGCCTGGCGCAAGATAAAAAATAAAATCTAATGGCGTATCTAACGCGGGTTAGCAATGGTTTATGTATGTTTGTGTACGCTACGCCGTTTACTTATGTCATTTGGTGCCAAATTCTTGTTCTAGTTCTGTGATAGGGGTATTTTTGTGGTGTTTTGTGCCACAGGGTACCCTTTTTTATTTTGTCAAAAATGTGTTTTGCTTAAAGTCCTAAAAATACGGCGGTTTCAAGCGAAATTCTTATTATTTTTTCCTAGATTTTCCTTGACAACACGGGGGTTCGGGGTTATAGTGTGTTCGCTTTTCGTATAGTCGAGAAGAGTAGAAAAATACAGAAACCGCCTGCTAAGTGCAGATTTATAATCCGGCATAAGTCGTTGAAATAAGTCTGATTAGGTGGCTTTTGTGCAGAGTAAAAACAGGTAGAAAACAAAGAGATTTTGAATGCCAACAGTAAACCAACTGATTCGGAAACCTCGTAAAAAAGTCGTGGTGAAAAGTACTGCGCCTGATATGATGGAAAACCCACAGAAACGTGGTGTTTGCACACGTGTTTATACGACAACTCCGAAAAAACCTAACTCGGCGCAGCGTAAGGTTGCCCGTGTAAAATTGGCCAATGGCCGCGAAGTAACTGCCTATATCCCAGGCGAAGGTCACAATTTACAAGAACACAGCGTTGTTATGATTCGTGGTGGTCGTGTAAAGGACTTGCCCGGTGTTAAATATCACATCATTCGTGGTGTCTTGGATACCAAGGGTGTTGAAAGCAGAAAACAGGGGCGTTCTTTGTACGGTGCAAAGACCAAAAAATAATAACAGTTAAACCAAACACATACAAAAGAATGTATGTGAGTAATCCGGAAAACGGATGAAGAAATAAAAGGATAAAAATATGTCAAGACGTAAAGCAGCAGCAAAACGCGTTATCTTGCCAGATTCAAAGTATAATAATCTGGTTGTTGCAAAATGTATTAATATGGTTATGTGGGACGGCAAGAAAGAAGTTGCCGAAAACATCGTTTATGGCGCAATGGAAAGATTGAAGAAAATTGCCAAAGACGGTGATGAATTGGCCGCATTCTTGGAAGTGGTTGACGCGTTAAAGCCATCTGTTGAAGTAAAAGGTCGCCGCGTTGGTGGTGCAACTTATCAGGTTCCTTGTGAAGTTCGCCCAGCACGTCAGCAGACTTTGTCTTTGCGTTGGTTGGTTATGTTCGCACGTAAACGTGGTGAACGTTCTATGGAAGAAAGACTGTTTGGCGAAATGCGTGATGCCTTGGCGGGCCAGGGTGGTGCATTCAAGAAGAAGTTGGATACACACAGAATGGCAGAAGCAAACAAGGCGTTTGCGCACTTCCGTTGGTAATAAATACAAAGGAAAAGGAAAGATACAATGTCAGTCGGAAAAACCGCACCTTTACATATGTACCGCAATATCGGCATTATGGCCCATATTGACGCGGGTAAAACAACAACTTCTGAACGTATCTTGTTCTATACGGGTAAAACATACAAGATTGGTGAAGTGCACGATGGTGGCGCAACCATGGACTGGATGGCCCAGGAACAGGAACGTGGTATCACAATTACGTCGGCGGCAACAACTTGCTTCTGGCGCGATCATCGTATTAACCTGATTGATACACCGGGACACGTAGACTTTACAATGGAAGTAGAACGTTCCTTGCGTGTGTTGGACGGCGCGGTTGCGGTATTTGAATCTGTGTCCGGTGTTCAGCCACAGACAGAAACAGTATGGCGTCAGGCTGACCGTTATGCGGTTCCACGTATTTGCTTTATCAATAAAATGGACCGTATTGGTGGAAACTTCTTCCGCTGTGTTGATATGATTCGTGAACGTTTGGGCGCAAATCCGTTGGTTCTGAATTTCCCAATTGGTGCAGAATCTGATTTCCGTGGTGTTGTCGACGTTGTTGAAATGCGTGGTATTGTCTGGGAAGATGATATGGGCAAAGAGCCAATTGTCACAGAAATTCCAGAAGAATTGAAAGAAAAAGCCCAAGAATTACACGAAAAATTGATTGAAGAAGTTGTAACCCTGGACGATGAAATTATGGAAGCGTATATGGAAGGGACAATCCCAGATACGGCGACCATCAAAAAGTTAATCCGCAAGGGTACAATCGGTCAGAACTTTAACCCAGTATTATGTGGTACGGCATTTAAGAACAAGGGTGTTCAGCCATTGTTGGATGCAATCGTAGACTTCTTGCCAAGCCCGTTGGACGTACCGGCGATTAAGGGTACAAAAATGGACGGCGAAACGGCCGACGAACGTAAACCAGACGCCAAAGAACCATTCAGTGCGTTGGCGTTTAAGGTTGCAAATGACCCATTCGTTGGAAACCTGATGTTTATCCGTATCTATTCTGGTAAATTGGTATCGGGTTCATATATCTATAATTCTAACCGTGACAAACGTGAACGTGTTGGTCGTATGTTGTTGATGCATTCGAATAACCGCGAAGAAATCAAAGAAGCGACCGTCGGGGACATTGTTACATTGGTTGGTATGAAAGAAACAATTACCGGTGATACACTGTGTGATGAAGCGCATCCAATCCTGTTGGAAAATATTCACGTTCCAGAGCCAGTTATCAGTATCGCGGTTGAACCAAAGACCAAAGCGGATATTGAAAAAATGTCCCTGGGGCTGCAAGCATTGGCCAAAGAAGACCCATCGTTCCGTGTATCGGTTGACGAAGAATCTGGTCAGACGATTTTGGCGGGTGTTGGTGAATTGCACTTGGAAATTTTGGTTGATCGTTTGTTGCGTGAATTCAAGGTTGATGTTAACGTTGGTGAACCACGTATTGCATACCGTGAAACATTCCGCAAACCGGTTACAGAAGAATATACACACAAGAAACAGTCTGGTGGTTCGGGTCAGTACGCCCAGGTGAAAATCGAATTTGAACCGTTGGAACCGGGTACTGGATACGAATTCGAAAACAAGATTGTTGGTGGTGCGATTCCAAAAGAATACATCCCAGGTGTGGAAAAAGGTTTGAAGATAGCACAACAGACAGGTGTTCTGATTGGCTATCCGACGGTAGATTTCAAGGCTACATTGGTAGATGGTAAATATCACGAAGTTGACTCTAATGTATTGTGCTTTGAAATTGCGGCGCGTGCGTGCTTCCGCGAAGCGATGAAGAAAGCGGCGCCAAAATTGTTGGAACCGATTATGAAACTTTCGGTTAATACACCGGAAGAATATGTCGGTGACATCATTGGTGACTTGAACAGTCGTCGTGGACAAATCAACGGTATCGAAACACAATTCGGTAACCAGCAGATTTCTGCGTTTGTTCCATTGGCAAACCTGTTCGGATACGTCAAGACATTGCGTTCGTTGTCACAGGGACGTGCAAATCCATATATGGAATTGTCGCACTATGACGAAGTACCGCAGAACGTCGCAGATGAAGTAATCAAAAAGCTGACGAAATAATAAAAGAAAAAAGAAGTTTTAAACTTAACAAGCAAGCCTAAGGAGAAAACTAATGGCAAAAGAAAAGTATGTAAGAACCAAACCGCACGTCAATATTGGTACAATTGGTCACGTTGACCACGGTAAAACAACATTGACAGCTGCTATTGTTCATTACTTTGGTGTTGGTGCAGACGCACAGAAAGGCGTTACAGAAATTGACAACGCACCAGAAGAAAAAGCACGTGGGATAACAATTAACACAGCTCACGTTGAATATGAATCAGAAACACGTCACTATGCACACGTTGACTGCCCAGGACACGCGGACTATGTTAAAAACATGATTACTGGTGCCGCTCAGATGGACGGTGCAATCTTGGTTGTTGCTGCGACAGACGGTCCAATGCCACAGACACGTGAACACATCTTGTTGGCACGTCAGGTTGGTATTCCAAAAATCGTTGTGTTCTTGAACAAATGTGACTTGGCAAACGATCCAGAATTGTTGGAATTGGTTGAAATGGAAATCCGTGAATTGTTGTCTAATAACGATTTCGACGGTGACAACACACCAATTATCCGTGGTTCTGCAGTATCCGCTGTTGAAGGTAAAAACGACGGTTTGGGTAAAGAATCTATCGAAGCTTTGTTAAAGGCTTGCGACGAATACATCCCAATGCCAGAACGTCCAGTTGACAAACCATTCTTGATGCCAATTGAAGACGTATTCTCTATCACAGGTCGTGGTACAGTGGTAACAGGTCGTGTAGAATCTGGTGTTATCAAAGTTGGTGACGAATGTGAAATCGTTGGTCTGCGTCCAACACAGAAAACAACAGTTACCGGTGTTGAAATGTTCCGCAAATTGCTGGATCAGGGTGAAGCCGGTGATAACGTAGGTCTGTTGTTGCGTGGTACCAAGAAAGAAGATGTAGAACGTGGCCAGATTATCTGCAAACCAGGTTCCATCACACCACACACAGAATTCGAAGCTGAAGTTTATATCTTGACGAAAGAAGAAGGTGGCCGTCATACAGCGTTCTTCTCTAACTATCGTCCACAGTTCTTCTTCAGCACGACAGACGTAACAGGTACAATTACCTTGCCAGCAGACAAAGAAATGGTTCTGCCGGGTGACAATGTTCGTATCAATGTGCAATTGATTGCACCAATTGCTATGGACGAAGGTCGTCGCTTTGCTATCCGTGAAGGCGGACGCACAGTTGGCGCAGGTGTTGTATCTAAAATTGTAAAATAATAAAATAATGGGTCGGTGTAACTGAATTAAAAGCGTCAGTGATTACCGGCCCAGTTAAAGTAAGGAAACAACAATGGTACCAACATCAAAAATTCGTATCAAGTTGACGGCGTTCGATCACCGTATCTTGATGGAATCCGTAGAAGAAATTGTTAAAACGGCCAAACGCACAGGCGCAGAAGTCGTTGGACCGGTTCGCTTGCCGACATTGGTTCAGAAATTTACGGTTAACCGTTCCCCACACGTTGATAAAAAATCACGTGAACAGTTCGAAATCCGCAATCACAAAGCGGTTGTCGATATTGTTAATCCAACCCCTCAGACAGTAGATGCCTTGATGAAGTTGGATTTGGCATCAGGTGTTGATGTAAAAATTAAATTATAAAAATTAAACCGTCAGTGTTGGTGGGGAATTATTCTGAACCGCACCAACCAACTGACATAAAAAAAGGCATAAAAAAATGAAACGTAGCGGATTAATTACAACAAAAATTGGAATGACGCGTCTGTATGATGATGGCGGCGTTGCACACCCAGTGACCGTTTTGTCGGTTGGTGACTGCGCAGTCATTGGAAATCGCACGCAGGATAAAAATGGCTATGTCGCGAATATCTTGGGTATGCGCGAAGCCAAGGCAAAACACGTTGCAAAACCACAATTGAAGGCGGCTGAAAAAGCAGGGGTAAAACCATATCGCAAAGTGGTTGAATTCCGTGTAACAGATGACTGTGTTATCCCAGCAGGGACACAATTGTCGGCGTCTCATTTTGTTGCAGGCCAGTTTGTCGACGTTCAAGCGACAAGCAAAGGTAAAGGCTTCCAGGGTGCTATGAAACGTCATAACTTTGGCGGTAAAGAGGCAACCCACGGTGTATTGAAGGCACATCGTTCAATCGGTTCAACCGGTATGCGTGAATGGCCAGGTCGCGTTCTGAAAGGTAAAAAGATGCCTGGACAGATGGGTAATGAAACCGTCACTGTTCAGAATCTGAAAGTTTTTGGTGTTGATGCATCTGAAAACTTGATCTTTGTCGAAGGCGCAGTTCCAGGTTCAAACGGTACATTCGTATTGGTAACCGATGCGGTGAAAAAAGAACACAAAGATTTACCAGTTCCGACAGTTGTTGTAAATAATGACACAGAACAAGTAACAGAAACAACCGAAACAGAAACTGTTGCGGAATAATAAAGAAAAATAAGCGACAGAAATAAGTGAGGTAGAAAAATGCAATTAGATATTATTAATTTTGATGGCAAAGTTGTTGGCAAGGCTGAATTGGCCGACAGCATCTTTGGATTGGATCCACGCGCGGATATTTTGCATCGTGTTGTTACTTGGCAGCGCGCAAAACAACGTGCCGGTACACACGCTGTAAAAACTGTATCTGATGTACAGGGCAGTGGTAAAAAAGCATTCAAACAGAAGAAAACAGGTAACGCACGTCAGGGTGAAAGATATAATGTTCACATGCGTGGTGGTGGTGTTGTACACGGGCCAGTCGTTCGTGACCACAGCATTGACCTGCCAAAGAAAATTCGTTCTTTGGGTTTGAAGATGGCATTGTCTTCAAAAATCAAAGATGGTTCTTTGGTTGTTATCGATTCTGAAAAATTGTCTGCGGCGAAAACAGGTGCTTTTGCGAAACAGTTGAAAAAGCTGGAAATCGTGTCTGCATTGTTTGTTGGTGCGGAACAATTGGATGAAAACTTCAAGAAATCTGCGGCAAATATCGCAAATATCGACGTATTGCCGACAATGGGCTTGAATGTTTTGGATATTCTGAAACATGAAAAATTGGTTTTGACAGCCGATGCAGTCAAGGCAATCGAAGCCCGCTTGGCATAATAAAATAAGCAACAGATAAATAAAAGGTCAATAAAATGGCAGAGAAAAAAGTAAGTACAGAGAAAAAAATCGTTGCGACCGCCGGTATTTATGATATACTGCGTCGTCCGATTATCTCGGAAAAGGCTGCAAAATTGTCTGAAATCAATGGTGTTGCATTCGAAGTTGCGCCAAGCGCAACCAAAGAAGATGTTGCACGCGCGGTTCAGGCTATCTATGGTGTAAAACCAATCAAGGTAAACATCGTAGTGACAAAGGGTAAAGTAAAAACTTTCCGTGGTCGCAGCACAGGTACACAGCGCACTGTTAAAAAGGCATATGTGTCCCTGCCGGCAGATGCAGAATTGAATCTGACGGAAAATGCACAATAAATAAAATAAACAGCCTTGGCAGAGAACCCAAAACAAAGGGTGTTATTGCCAAGGCATAAAAATGAGGAAAAAGAAAATGGCATTAAAGCATTATAAGCCAACAACACCAGGTACACGTGGTCTGACCCAGGTCGATCGCAGTGATTTGCACCGTGGTGCGCCAGAAAAGGCACTGACAGTTGGTTTGAAGTCCAAAGGTGGACGTAATAATTTTGGTCACGTAACCGTTATGCATCAGGGTGGCGGTCACAAACGTAAATATCGTTTAATTGACTTTAAACGTACAAAGACAGGTGTTCCGGCAACTGTTATTCGCCTGGAATACGATCCAAACCGTACAGCATTCATCGCTTTGATTGAATACACAGACGGTGTACGTTCTTATATTTTGGCACCGCGTGATTTGAAGGCGGGTGATGTTGTTATTTCTGGCGAACGCGAAGATATTAAGCCAGGTAACGCAATGCCATTGAAAAATATGCCAATCGGTACAATCGTACATAACGTTGAATTGAAACCACGCGCCGGCGGTCAGTTGGCACGCAGTGCGGGTTGCTATGCTCAGTTAATGGGTAAAGACGGCGTTTATGCACAGATTAAAATGAACAGCGGTGAGTTGCGTAAAGTTCATTCCGATTGCTTGGCGACTGTTGGCAGTGTTTCTAATCCTGACCAACGTAATGTCAACTTGGGCAAAGCTGGTCGCGCACGCTGGTTGGGTATCCGTCCATCTGTACGCGGTATGGCGATGAACCCGGTTGATCACCCAATGGGTGGTGGTAATGGTCACTCGAAGGGCCACGAACCGGTATCACGTACAGGTATTCCAGCCAAGGGATATCGTACCCGTAGCAATAAACGTACTGCTAAGATGATTATTCGCAGCAGACATTTGGCAAAGAAAAAATAATAAAAAAACGGAGTAAATGATGTCTCGTTCAGTATGGAAAGGGCCTTATGTTCACCCATCTGTTTTGAAAAAAGCAGCGGCGGCGAATGAAAAAAATGACCATAAACCAATTAAAACTTGGTCTCGTGGCAGTACAATTGTGCCACCAATGGTTGGATTAACATTTGAAGTACACAATGGTAATAAATTTATTCCTGTGTCAATCGTAGAAGATATGATTGGTCACAAGTTGGGTGAATTTGCACCAACACGTACATTCAAAGGCCATGCTGCAAATAAAAAGGCCGCAGCAGGCAAGAAATAATAATTCTGATATCAAAAGGTAACAGTTATGACAACAGCAAGATATGGAATCAAAGATAATCAAGTTCGTGCGTTCAATAAAATGATCCGCATCAGCCACCAGAAATTAAACCTGGTTTGTGATTTGGTGCGTGGTTTGCCAGTTGACCGTGCAGTTGATGTCTTGAAATTTTCAAAGAAGCGTGTTGCCGGCGAAGTTTTGAAAACTTTATTGTCAGCCGTCGCAAATGCAGAACACAACAAAAAATTGGCAGCAGATACACTGTTTGTCAAAGAAATCTGGTGTGGTAAAGCGTTAACGATGAAACGCATTATGCCGGGGCCACGTGGCAGTGCACGTCCAATTCTGAAACCATTTTCAAATTTGACAATCGTTTTGGAATCAGGTGCGGCGCCATCTAAGAAAACAACAAAAAAAGAAGCAAAATAATGTAAGTCGTGTGGGGCGGTATGGAATGAAAATTCCTGAATAAAGCGAAAGCTTCAAGAACGCCCCCACAAAATCTAAGGAAAAAAGAAATGGGACAGAAAGTATCACCAATTTCACTGCGCGAATTTATCAACAAGATTACTGATTCTCGTTGGATCGCGGGCAAAAAAGATTATGCAAATCTGTTGGCCGAAGATATTAAAATTCGCAAATTTATTGAAAAGAAATTAAAGAAAGCTGGCTTGGCCAAAGTTGTTATTGAACGCTTTGCCAAAAAGGTAGTTGTAACAATTCATACCTCGCGTCCGGGTATGATTATCGGTAAGAACGGCGCCGATATCGAAACACTGCGTAACGATATCAAAAAACTGGTTAAAAATGACCAGGTCGTAGTTAATATCTACGAAGTTCGTCGTCCGGACCTGAATGCGCAATTAGTTGCACAAAACATTGCGCAACAAATCGAAGGCCGCGTTTCGTTCAAACGTGCAATGAAAAAAGCAGTTCAGAACGCTCAGAAAGCAGGCGCCCAGGGTATCAAAGTTATGTGCAGTGGGCGTTTAAATGGTGCAGAAATCGCCCGCAGCGAACAAATCCGCGAGGGTCGTATTCCACTGCATACACTGCGTGCAGATATTGACTATGCGTCAATTCAAGCAAAAACAACATATGGTGTTATCGGTGTAAAAGTTTGGATTTACACTGGCGACGTTGTTAACAAAGAAAAGTTGGCATCTGAAATGGCACGCCCAACAGAATATGCCGGCAGCAGCGAAAGAAAAAAACACTAAGAACCAATAAATAAATAGTAAGGGATTAAGTCATGTTAATGCCAAATAAAACTAAATTTCGCAAACAGCACAAAGGCCGTATTCACGGTGTTGCGAAAGGTGGCAGCGAATTAGCATTCGGTTCGTTCGGATTGAAGGCAATGTCACCAGAACGTGTAACCGCACGTCAAATCGAAGCAGCGCGTCGCGCAATCACACGTCATATGAGACGTATGGGTAAACTGTGGATTCGTATTTTCCCAGACGTTCCTGTTACTTCTAAGCCCGCCGAAGTTCGTATGGGTAAAGGTAAAGGTGCGGTTGAATACTGGATCTGCCGTGTTAAACCAGGTCGTATTATGTTTGAACTGGACGGTGTAAAACCAGAAGTCGCATACGAAGCATTTGCTTTGGCGGCAGCTAAATTGCCAGTTAAAACAAAAGTCGTTGAACGTAAAGCAAACTAATTAAACGCGAAGGTAAGATAAAATGGCAGAAAAGAAAATCGAAAAAGAAGCGTTGACAGTCGAAGCGTTGGAAAGCAAATTGGTTGATTTGAAAAAAGAACAAATGAATCAGCGCTTTCAGCACGCCGCCGGTCAGATGCCAAAAACACATGTTATGCGTCAGACCCGTCGTGAAATTGCACGTGTAAAGACAAAATTGAACGCTGCAAAAAAATAATGACTGATTGCTGATTTTTGTTGAGATTTCTAAAAAATTAGGTATCATATGCGGAAGTCAGTTAATAAAACAAGGATTTGGTCCGTGGGTTTTTGCGGGAAAAATTAAATATAAAACCGCAGAAATCCGGGCAAAATCAAAAAATAGTAAGGGAAAAGTTATGCCAAGACGTATACTGCAAGGAACAGTAACAAGTACAGCAAACGACAAAACTGTCGTTGTAGAGGTGGAACGTCGTTTCCGTCATCCGCTGTATGGTAAGTTCGTTAAGCAGAACAAAAAGTACAAAGCGCACGATGAAAACAACGAATACAAGGTTGGTGAAATCGTCGCAATCGAAGAACATCGCCCAATTTCCAAGACTAAATCTTGGATCGTTAAGGGTCGCGTTGGTGTATCCAAAGACGAAGCGGTTGATGTTGAATAAGTAAACCTGATGGTTCTTTGAGGTCCCAACGGGATGGATTGGGGACAGTCGGAACCATATAACAAAGCGGCGGGGGATTGCCCCGTTCGCAGGACAAGGATGTAAAAAATGATTCAAAACGAAACAGTTATGACAGTGGCCGACAATTCTGGTGCACGTAAAGCTATGTGCATCAAGGTTTTGGGTGGTTCACATCGTCGTTATGCAACAGTTGGTGATAAAATCGTTGTTGCAATCAAAGAAGCCATTCCACGTGGCAAGGTTCAAAAAGGTACTGTACAACGTGCAATTATCGTTCGTACCAAGTTCCCAGTAAAACGTCCAGACGGTTCTATTATCCGTTTCGATGACAATGCGGTTGTTTTGATTAACAAAAACAATTTCGAACCGATTGGTACCCGTATCTTTGGTCCGATTGCCCGTGAAGTTCGTCGTAAATATGACGTTCAGAAAATCGTGTCTTTGGCACCGGAAGTAATCTAATAACAGATGGAAGGTCACAAAATGAAAATTAAAAAAGGCGACGAAGTCGTAGTTATTTCGGGAAAATACAAAGGCGTTAAAGGCAAAGTGCTGGAAGCACGTCCAGTTGAATCCCGCGTTGTAGTAGAAGGTGTCAATCGTCGTAAATGGCACATCAAACCAACACAAGAACAACCAGGTCATATCATTGACCGCGAAGCACCAATCCACGTTTCAAACGTTGCGTTGGTTGACCCAAAAACTAAGAAGGCGACACGTGTTGGCTTCAAGGTAGAAGGTGGTAAGAAAGTTCGCGTTGCAAAAAAATCTGGCGCTGAAATATAAAACAATGGTTTCCGCTGTTACGGAAACAGAAAACATTAAGGAATAAAAAATGCAAAGCAGATTGCGTGAAATTTATGAAAAACAAATTGTGCCTGAATTGGTAAAAGAATTCGGCTATACGAATGCTTTGGCGGTTCCAAAACTGACCAAAATCGTATTGAATATGGGTGTTGGCGAAGCCGTATCTGATAAAAAGAAATTAGATGCAGCGGTTGCAGACTTGACCGCGATTGCCGCCCAGAAATCAGTTATCACACGTGCAAAAAAATCAATTGCAACATATCGTCTGCGCGAAGGCCAGGCAATTGGTACCAAGGTGACATTACGTGGTAAACGTATGTATGATTTCTTGGACAAATTAATCACGGTTGCATTGCCACGTGTAAAAGACTTTCGTGGATTGTCAAAATCAAAATTCGATGGTCGTGGTAACTATGCATTCGGTATCAAAGAACATTTGATTTTCCCAGAAATTTCTGTTGACAAGATTGATGCTATTCGCGGTATGGATATCGTGATTGCAACAACTGCGAAAACAGACGATGAAGCACGTGCATTGCTGACTAAAATCGGCTTGCCATTGGTTTTGAAATAATAAAAAGGTAAAAAAAGATGGCTAAATTAGCGTTAATAAACAAACAAAAAAGACGTGAAAAGCTGGTCGCACAGTATGCAAAAAAGCACGATGCGATTAAGGCAAAAATGTCTGTTAATGCAACACCAGACGAACGTATGGAAGCAATGAAAAAGTTGGCAAAATTGCCACGTAATGCGAACAAAACACGTCTGCGTAATCGTTGCAGCGTAACGGGGCGTTCACGCGGGTTCTCTCGCTTGTTCGGTCTGTGCCGTCAACAGTTGCGTACTTTGGCATCCGAAGGGAAATTGCCAGGCGTACGTAAGTCTAGTTGGTAAAACAAGAACAATCCAATTGTGGACAATGCAATTGGTTAACGTAATGTGGGGCAACCCACAGATACAAGGAGTATAAGATGTCATTATCACACCCAATTGGCGATATGGTGACCCGTATTCGTAATGGTCAGAATGCAGGTAAAGAATTCGTCACAGTACCAAACAGCAAATTGCGTCAAGCAGTGTTGGCTGTTCTGAAAGAAGAAGGTTTCATCACGGATTTCCGCATTGAACAGATTGATGAACACCGCACAAATATTATTGTTGAGTTGAAATACGTTGGTGGCAACGGTGCAATCCAGGAAATTTCTGTTGTATCAAAGCCGGGGCGTCGTGTTTATTCAGGCAGTGCAAAAATGCCAAAAGTCTTGAACGGTTTGGGTATCGCAATCGTTTCAACACCAAATGGTGTTATGACTGATCACAAGGCACGCTTGATGAACGTTGGCGGTGAAGTATTGTGCAAGGTTATCTAAGAAAGTGAGGATTGAATTATGTCTCGTGCAGGAAAATATCCAGTTAAACTGAAAGATGGCGTTAGTGTCGCAATGGCGGACAACGCATTGGTCATCAAAGGGCCAAAGGGTGAATTGAAATTAGCCTTGGATACAAAGAATGCAAGCTTGGTTGATATCGCTATCGAAGAAGGCCAGGTTGTAGTTACACCAAAAGATGCAGAAGAAAAAGCGTCACGCGCAATGTGGGGCACAATGACTCGTAACATTCGCAGTGCTGTTCAGGGTGTATCCGAAGGTTTTGCAAAACCTATGTATATGAAGGGTGTTGGTTATAAAGCATCGGTTAAGGGTAATCAGTTGGTTTTGGTTGCCGGTTATTCACACGATGTTGTTATGGACATCCCGGCGGGCTTGACCGTTGTTATGGGTGATGCACCAACAGAATTTACCGTAATGGGTATTGATAAATGCTTGGTCGGACAATTTGCGGATAAAATCCACAAAGTTCGCAAAGCGGACCCATACAAGGGTAAGGGTATCTTCTATAAGGGCGAAAGAATCCGCCGCAAAGAAGGTAAGAAGAAATAATAACTAATTGATTCCCGCTGTTACGGGGATTGGAACAAAGGAAAAAGAAAATGTTGAAACATTTATCTACAGAAGAAAGACGCACACTGGCAAATCGCGGTGCGTTGAAAAGAAAAAATCCTGGCAAGATTCGTTTGTCGGTTTTCCGTTCTGGACGTCATATCGAGGTTCAGGCAATTGATGATGTCAAAGGCCACACAGTTTGTGCTGCTTCGTCCAAAGAAAAGGGCTTTGCGGGCAAGGGCTGGAATATTGCAGGTGCAGAACTGGTTGGTAAAGCATTAGCAGAACGTATTGTTGCTGCGAAAATTGCTGACAACTGTTATTTTGATCGTGGTGGTTATCGTTATCACGGTCGTGTAAAAGCACTGTGCGAAGCAATCCGCGCAGGTGGTGTAAGAATCTAAGATCAGGAATAACGGAGTATATAAATGGCACGTTTTGATGATAAAAAATTGCAGACGGATAACTTGGTAGATAAATTGGTTTCTATCAACCGTGTGTCTAAAACTGTTAAGGGTGGACGTAATATGTCTTTCTCGGCCCTGGTTGTGGTCGGTGACAAGGCAGGTCGTGTAGGTTTTGGTAAAGGTAAAGCGTTGGAAGTTCAAGCCGCTGTGCAGAAAGCAACCAAGGCAGCCAAAGCAAAAATGATTCGCGTCCCATTGAAAGAAGGTCGTACATTGCATCACGACAGCGCGGCTAAATATGGCGCCAGCAAACTGGTTGTTCGCAGTGCGGTTCCTGGTACTGGTATCATTGCAGGTGGTGCGTTGCGTGCGGTATTTGAATGCTTGGGTGTTCAGGACGTTGTTGTTAAATCACAGGGTTCTAATAATCCAAACAATATGATTCGTGCGGCGTTCTTGGCGTTTGAAAAAATGAATTCTCCAAAAACTGTGGCGGCACGTCGTGGCAAAACGGTTGCGGAAATCATCGCCGGTCGTGATGGTAAAAAATTAGAAGCAACTGAAAATGCAGATGCTTAATAATCTGGACAATTGATAGGAGTTTGAATTATGGCTAAGATAGTTGTAAAACAAGTTAAAAGTACAATCGGTCGTCCAGAATCACAGGTCAAAATTGTGAAAGCGTTGGGCCTGGGACGCATCGGCAAAACCAAAGAAATGGAAGACACCGCATCTGTACGTGGTATGGTTGCCAAGGTTTCCCATTTGGTTGAAATTGTAAAATAATAAAATAAACCGAGTACGTGGACAAGGGCACTTGTCCACGTGCGAAAAAAGACTATATAAATAGTCGTTAGGATAAAAAAGGAAAGAAAAAATGAAATTAAATGCATTGATGGATAATTTTGGTGCACGTGCAGACGCAAAACGCGTTGGCCGTGGTATGGCATCAGGTTATGGTAAAACAGCCGGTCGTGGTCACAAAGGTCAGAAAGCGCGTAGCGGTTCACGTAAACAAGCGACTTTCCAGGGTGGTCAGATGCCAATCTTGCGTCGTTTCCCAAAATTTGGTTTCAACAATCCTTTTGCCAAGGAATATGTGACAATCAATTTGGGTGATATTGAAAAATTCATTGCATCTGGCAAGATTGATGCGTCAAAAGAAATCACAATTGATTCTTTGTTGGCTGCAAAAATCATCAATCGTAAATTGGATGGCTTGAAAGTTTTGGCCAAAGGCGAAATTAAAACAGCGGTTAACGTTGTCGCAACAAAATGGTCCAAAGCCGCCGAAGAAGCGATTGTCAAAGCCGGTGGTTCTATTAAGAACAACTAATCTTTATTTGCGGCATTTGGGGATCTTTCCCAGATGCCGTTCAATGGTTAAAATTCAAAGTGCAATGAAATTCTTGAAGAAATATTTGGGGAATTTAACGGACTTGCAAAAGCGTATTTTGTTTACGTTGGGTGCGTTGATTGTTTATCGTATCGGATCATTTATTCCACTGCCGGGGGTTAATGCATCGGCGGTGTTGCATTTGTTTAGTGGCGAAGGCAGCGGTATGATGGATATGTTTAATATGTTCAGTGGTGGTTCGCTGTCGCGTATGTCTGTGCTGGCGTTGAACATTTTCCCATATATCTCGGCGTCTATCGTTTTGCAATTATTGACCGCAACCAGTAAATCGTTAAGCGATTTGCGTAAAGAGGGTGAATCTGGACGTGTAAAAATCAATCAATATACACGTTATCTGGCGGTTATTTTGGCAATTATTCAGGGATGGGCGATTGTTCGTGGCTTGCAGGCAATGGCACCGGTAAATGGTGTTGCCGCGGTTGTGAATCCAGGCTTTGCATTTGAATTGTCGGCTATTATTGCATTGGTTGGTGGTACCGTGTTCGTTATGTGGCTGGCGGAACAAATTACCGCCCGTGGTATCGGTCAGGGTGCATCACTGTTAATCTTTGCGGGGATTATCGCAGAATTGCCAGGTGGCACAATGCAATTGTTGTCACGTGCAGGTGTTGGTGAAGTATCACCGGCGATGTTGGCATTAACCATTGCATTCGTTGTTGGTATTGTTGCGCTGATTGCGTTCTTTGAACAGGCCCAACGTCGCATTCAGATTTTATACCCACGCCAGGTTATGGCAAATGGCGTTATGAATACAAATGCATCATATTTACCGATTAAGGTTAATATGTCGGGCGTTATGGGACCGGTTTTTGCAGCCAGTATTATGATGTTGCCTGCGTTTATTCAGCGTTTTGTTCAAAGCGAAAACTTAATCGTTCAGAACATTATGGGGGTATTTACGTATGGTACGTGGTCATATATCTTTATCTATACGGTATTGATTGCGTTCTTTGCGTATTTCCAGACAGCGGTTATCTTTAATTCCGAAGAGACCAGCAATAATCTGAAAAATGCGGGCGGTTATGTTCCGGGTGTTCGTCCGGGTGAACAGACAATTAAATACTTGGACGGTGTCGTATCACGTACAACGGCGATTGGTGTTCTGTATTTGTTGGTAATCTGTGTATTGCCAATTATCTTGAATACTCATTTGGGTATGCCGGTTGCAATTGGTGGAACCAGTGTGTTAATCGTTGCCGGTGTTGTACTGGATACAATGAATCAGGTACAATCATACTTGGTCGCGAAACAATACAGTGGCGCAATCAAGAAGCCAACTAAAAAGGGACGTTTCCGCGGCTAATCAAAACCGTGTGGGACAAAAGAATTTGACTTTTGTCGCATTTTATATAAAATAGTGCGGCAGAATAGAATAACCGGATGTTTGTGTAATGTAAATATTCGGGGATAAATCCGGGGTGCGGGTGGACGCATTCCGACCGTTAAACAAAACAAGGAAAAAGAAAAATGGCACGTATAGCAGGTGTGAATATTCCGACAGAAAAGCGCATCGAAATCGCGTTGCAGTACATTCACGGTATTGGCCCGGCCAAATCCGCACAAATCTGCAAGGCTTTGAAACTGAAAGATGGTTTGCGCGCAAAAGATCTGACGGACGAAGATGTTATTAAGATTTCTAAATACATCGAAGAAAACTTTAAAGTAGAAGGTGATGTTCGTCGCGAAGTGACAATGAACATCAAACGTTTGCAGGACTTGAAGGCGTATCGTGGTATCCGTCATCGTAACCGTTTGCCGGTTCGTGGTCAGCGTACCCAGACAAATGCCCGTACACGTAAAGGTAAGCGTGTAGTGGTCGCAGGTTCCGCAACCAAAGGGAAATAAAAATTAATCTAACGTCGCATCTGCTTGATGTTGGCGCGCTCGTGTAGCGTTTGTACACTCCCGTCGCCCAACACATATACTTGCAACGTTATCTTAATTTTTTTTGAATAAGGTAGAGATTAACACCATAGTTAATTGAAGACATCTAAATAAGGAAAAATAAAAATGGCAGTAACAAAAGCTAAAAAGAAAGTCGTAAAGAAAGTATCGCATGGAATTGCGCATATTGTTGCGACGAATAACAATACTCGTATCACAATCACAGACCAGTCTGGTGCAGTGTTGACGTGGGCAACCGCTGGGGCAAATAATTTTAAAGGCGCAAAGAAATCTACGCCATATGCCGCGACAGTTGTTGCAGACGCGGTTGGCAAAAAGGTCGCCGAAATGGGTATGAAAACAGTTGATGTTTTGATGCGTGGTATTGGCCAGGGTCGTGAATCAGCCGTTCGTGGTTTGGCAAATGCGGGCCTGATTGTACAATCAATTACAGACACAACACGTATTCCACACAATGGTTGTCGTCCAAAGAAAGTACGTCGCGTCTAAAATAAAATCTAATAGTATATCTATAAGCAGTACCGTCCCCTTATGTAGCATTTGTGCAATATGGGGACGGTTTTGTTTATATCTAGATCATTCTAATTTATTTTTTGGATAATAATGTATTCAAAATACTGCAATAAAACATAAAAAATATATGCCTAATCTAAACGGTGGTTTCTTTTCAGCAGTAAAAAACACTTTTTTACAAGGTTTTTTTATGGTAAAATTATGCCTAAGAAAAAGGACCGTTTTCCTGATGGGGGGGCGTACAAAAAAGGCCGCGCGGATGAGGATGTTTTTATCCATTATGTTATGTCTGGGTGTATTTCCAGCCTTTGGAAATACACTGTTGTTGGATGATGCATTGCGTGCCACATATACAGCGTGCGTTGGTATTGATGAAGAATTGGCGGATTTAAAGCAAATGGCGGGTATAAATACCGCGATTACGTCGGTTGGTGCGGCGGCGGGTGTGGGTGCGACGGTTGTCGGTGTGGTCAAAGTTGGCAAAGATCAAAAGGCCGAAGAATTAGAAAAAATACTAGAAGAAATTCGCGAATTATCCAAATCTCAATCTGAGATGACAGAAGCAGAAATTTCGACCTTTATGTCTGAATTTAATCTGGCATATAATACCGCCATTGCATCAGAGGAAGAGGTGGAATCAGAACTGGACAAAACCACCAAACAATCAAAAAATCTGGGTAATTGGCGTACTGGGTTAATGGCGGGGTCGACGGCAACAAACCTGGCGGGGGCGATTATTGCGGGTACAAACCAGGTCAAGGGTGATCTGGAATCCCAAATCAATGCGTGCAAGGATTCGGTTGAAAATCTGCGTAATGCGATTATGCAGGCGCGTATGGACGGCACAGATATATCAGAGGCCCAATCTATTGTTGATGCGTGTGGTGATTTTGAATATTCAGATTTATCCAAGATTAACACGCGTGGCAAGGGTGCGGTGATATCTGCGGGTGTTGGTACGGCGACTGGACTTGTGGGGACGGTAACGTCTGCGATGGCAAATACTGACACGACGCGTAATGATAATAGTGAGGCAGGCAAGAAAAAAGAAAAGAATCTGAATACCGCATCAAATGTTTTGGCGGGAACAACAACGGCGGCGTCTGTGACGGCAACGGTGTTTAACGCGACGCAAATCAAAGCAATTAAACAGGTTGCCGAGGTTGCATCCAAATGTACCGGGGTGTTGAAATGATAAAGAAGATATTGACGGTATTTTTTGGATTGATGATTATGTGTCGTGCAGATGCGGTGGTATACCTGCGTGTCAAGGATGATGCTATATTAAAAACGATTGTTGAAAAGCATTTCCCTGATGTAGATGTTCAGAAAGACATTCTGGAAAAATATCGTGATTTATTGGCCGATAATGATGGTACGGGATTGACGGCGGATAACTTGTGGACAATTTGTAAGGCCGGTAATCTTAAAATTAAAAAGGATGCCGATAAACAAAAATGTCAGGCCTTTGTAAATGATTTAACAAATTTGACCACGGCATATTATCAGGTTTGTGATATAGATAAAAATAAGTCGGGTATTGTTGCGCGGTGTGTTGACACGGTGTTTGATGCGGCAAGTGGCGATAAACAAATTCAGGTTACAACGCGTGCCGCAATTAACCTGGCCAAAGCGCACGCCAAGAAAGCCTATAACGATAATATTGAGTGTATGGATTTTGTGCGTACAAAATCAAATGATGACTTTATAACTTGCACGTCAACCGTGTCGCCAAATGTGTATTATGAATACAGATTTTCTGATGCAAAAGAAACGGGTGATTTGAATGTTCAGTATGGGGTAGAGGCCGGAATTTGTGCAATATATGGTTTGGATTATACCAAGGCGGGGTCGTTCAGTACGGGGGCTGTTAGTGCGGGTGTTGCGACCAGTACAGTGTCGTGGCCATCATATTGTCATACCAAGGATATGAATCTGTGCGAAAATATAAATGTTACAGCAACAGATTTTGGTTATACGGTTAAATATGATTCAACCAATGGATGTGTCTTTGAAAACAATGTTATTCGTGATGCCAAAGATATAAAAAATGAATATGGAAATCCGCCACTTAATAATTGGGAATTTTCAGAAGGGGTTAAAAATATCCAACTGTATGCGATGGGCAGTTTAGATGATACAATTAAAAAGTATGTGACGGCAAAAATTGCACCAACAAAATTAACCAGTTTTAGTTGTGAAAAAAGCCACAGAAGATATGTTCGTGGTGGTTTTGAAAATCCGGATGATGTTTTAACCTGTTATGTAAATGGTAAACGCGTTGATTTCGTATTTGACGATTTAACCCAGGCGCGTACTTGGTTGGGAAACAAGAAAATTGCCGGGTCCAAGCAGGCACTGGAATGTTTGACCGCAGATGGGATATTTGATGGAAAAAACTGTACCGCCGTTGGCAAAGATGTTTGTGATAAATTACGTGCGTCAAATGATGCAAATTGCCCAGAATGTAAAGACATCACGTGGGATGAAGAACATAAAATGTGCGTTTTGGGGTCGGCAAAAAATGCCGCCAACTGGGACAAGGGGATAAAAATTGGAACGGTGGCGGGTACCGCGGTTATTGCGGTTGCGGCAACCGTGTTTAGTGGTGGAACGGCGGCACCGGGTGCATGGGCAATTGTTATGACGGTTGCAGATGCTGCAGTTGTCACCGGTGCCACCGTTCAGGTTACATCAGAAGCGGTTATGACGTTTGGTATTTTTGAACCGTTTGTTAAAAAGGCGAATTTATGTATTCAAAATAAAGATGTGGCCTGTGCCGAAGATGTTTTGATAAATGAATTAAACAAGATGCAAAGTTATTCCAAGGAATTTACCAGTCAAGAGGCAACCGCCCTGGACGAAATCTTTGTGAAACTGATTAATATGTTGCCGGATGATTCAAGGTTTTGGACCGATTTCTTTGGTAATCCAGAATTCTTTGATTGCACTGTCCCCAGTGATCCAACAACCTGTGTGGTAAAGGAATCTGCTCAAATTTGGCAGGTTGCCAGAACGGTTGGAAACGTGGCGATGATTGCTGGTGGATTCTTGAAAATGTTTGCCACCGTGGGCAGTCAATTGTCAAATACGCAAAATGCTGTACGCGCGCGGGTCGTTGATAATATGAATAACAAAAGTCCATTGGCTAAGGTTGTCAATCCCGGGGGCAGTAATGGGTCATTGGTTTCAAATGACTTTATTAAAAATACTATGAAAATACCCGGTGTGGAAACAAACAGTGCACTGGTTCGGCATCTGGGGCTAAAACCGGGGGATGTTTTTTGGCTTATGGATAATGGTCAGGTGTTGCGGAATGTTTCTATGGTGCGAAATTTGGCGGGCCTGGTCCCAGTTACGGTTGGAACGGGAAATATTTTATATCACAGCAATGATGATGCAGATTTCTTTGTGGTAAAGGGTGGGTACAAGAGACCGACACTGGTGGAACCGGAAACGCCTGTCGTCCCGGTTGAACCGATAGCCCCGGTACAGCCTGTGGTGCCTGTTAATCCGGTAACACCAGTGCAACCGGTGATACCGACACCGGCACCAGAGCCGATACCAACACCGGTTGTTGAACCAACGCCAGCGCCGGTGCCAACTCCAACACCAAATGTTGTTCCGGATGTTCCGTCGCGCGATATTAAGCCATATGCGGTCGAAAAGCCAATTAATGTTGGTCTGATTGCAACGGCGGCGGTTCTGGGCGCGGTTGGGACGGGCGCGTTGATTGGTGGATTGGTATCAAATGACAAAGATGATGCGAATTCGGTTAATGTGTCGGCTGCAAGGGGACAATTGGAACGTGATTTGGAAACGATATTGAATAATGCCAATGAATATTTCTTTGTTGGTAGCGATATGCTGAAATTGGTGCCGATGCCAACGGTAAATAACACAAGTGCAAAAATCGTGAATATTGACGGTAATGCGGTTGTGGTGGTGGATTGGCGCGGTCACAATTTGCCTTTCTATGTCAATATGGAAACTGGGGCGTGGACACCGTTGTTGGGGATTGGAAAAAACGGTGGTTGGTTTAATGTATATCCGGCCAATGGTGCGCCAGCGGTTATTGTAGAAATCCAAAGTATTTTGAACCAGAAATTTAGTCAAGCAACCGTTGCACAGTTTGTGGGTGCAAATGTATTGGGATTACAATTTCCGAATGTCACCCCCGCGGCATATGATATAATCAATGCTGAATTCCCCAATGGTGTTGTTGAGGCATTTGATGGGGGGCTTAGTCCGGTGGATCAAACGTTGTACAATAATAATTATCAAAGAATATTAAATTTATTTAACACGGCCGCCCATTTGGGCGGTTTTTTTATGGACTTATGGGATTTGTATGCTAATATCACTTTGCCAGCGGGGTGGGGTGTAGTAGTTTAAGGAATAAATATGAAAAAAATGTTTCTTTTCTTTGTTTTAGTGATGACAATTATCGCACCGGCTGTTGCGGATGGTGTGGTGACAGAAACGGAAACCGTTACCACGGTTGAGGTTTTAGACTATAATTATACCGCACCGCGCTATGTTTCGTCGGCCCAGGTTGTTCCGCATAAACGTCCGTGCGCAAAACGTACCGCACCGGTTCGTGTTAAAACCCATACAGAGGTTATCGATCATTACCAACTGTATCAACCGGTAACCATATATCAGCCGGCGGGACGTGTGTCAACGCGTCGTATTATTCGTGCCCCCCAGGTGTGCAATAAATGCTATTAACGCTTCTAATTATGGTGTTATCAATGAATCCAATGTTAAGAATAAAATTCTTGGAAAAATTATTTGGCAAACGCGAAGTTGTTACGCCAGAAAAATTAAGCGATGAACGTGCGCGTAAAATTTTGGGGGATTATATAAATCACGTTGTGATGTATAACTTTGATACGCGTAAATGGAATTGCAATTACTATCTGGGGCATAATGTTATGACAACGGGTGTTGATTGCACACGTATGAAAAGCGAAATTGAACGCGCGCATCCAAATATTGAATTGGTGGCGGTTGTTGGTATGGCGATTGTAAAGCCACAATTACAATTGTTTACATATATGCCAAAGCCTGCAACGCACAGTAATGCGGCCCCGATGGCGTATGCGACATCTATTACCCGCGACAGAAAGACCGGTAAATTAAATGATTTGCCACAAAAATGGGTGCGTTTGTCGGAATGTACACATCCTAATTTTGTATGCGAGGCAATGCCACAGTTGCTGTCCAGTATCGGCTATTCTTCGGCGCCAATGTGGCATATTGATTGGTGTTTGAATGGCGAAAAAATAACATCACCATTGATTTCAGAAAAGGACCGGGAAAAGTATTGCCGTCAACTTGGAAAAAATGCGCGACAAAAACAAAAATAGCACGAATATTCAATTGACTTTTTATGGTTCCTGCTATAAAATACGCGGGCGCGAACAGAAGTGGCGCGGCCATTTGGCGAAAATGATAAACTAAGCTAAAAGGAAAAACATATGATTGAAAAGAACTGGATGACGTTGATTAAGCCAAAAAAATTGACAATCAACACAGATGAACATAATCCAAATATTGCAACATTGGTTGCCGAACCATTGGAAAAGGGTTTCGGTTTGACATTGGGTACGGCATTGCGTCGTGTTCTGTTGTCTTCGTTGCAGGGGTGTGCACCAATCTATATTAAAATTGATGGTGTTCAACACGAATTTTCCAGCATTTCTGGTGTTCGCGAAGATGTGACTGATATTATCCTGAATTTGAAGGGTGTTTATTTCAAAGCCCTGAGCGAGGGTCAGCACAAAGCATATTTAAAGGTTAAAGGCCCAGCCGTTGTTACAGCCGGTATGATTGAAACAACAGGTGGTGTCGAAGTTATGAACAAAGATGTCGAAATCTGCACATTGGACAAAGGTGCGAATTTAGATATGGAAATCACATTGGGCACGGGGCGTGGCTATGTTCCAGCATCCGCACACGCAGATGGCCTGCCGTTGGGTGTGATTCCAGTGGATTCTATCTTCTCGCCAATCTTGAATGTTGCGACCGAGGTTTTACCAACGCGTGTCGGTCAGTCGACAGACTTTGATAAATTAGAATTGACGGTTAAAACAAATGGTTCGGTATCGCCAGAAGATGCAATTGCGTTTGCAGCGCGTATCTTGACGGATCAATTGGTTGTCTTTATCAACTTTGAAGATCCAGCACAAATCAGCGCACCAGCCGAAGATGAAAAGGCAAAAGACGCATTGCCATTTGATCCAAAATTGTTGAAGCACGTTGATGAACTGGAATTGTCGGTTCGTGCAAATAACTGCTTGAAGAACGATAAAATCAACTGGTTGGGTGAATTGGTACAAAAGACCGAAGCCGATATGTTGAAAACACCAAACTTTGGCCGCAAATCTTTGAACGAAATCAAAGTTCAATTAGAAGCGATGGGCCTGGGGCTGGGGATGGAAGTTCCGGGTTGGCCACCAGAAAATATTGCAGAGTTGGCCAAAAAATACGAGGACCCCTACAAATAAATTAAAATATATGGATTCTTGTTGTGTTTGTCGGTTCTTATGTAGGTTAACTACACTGCGAACTGGCAAACACTTCCAATAATCTCATATCTTTTAATTTCTTGCTTAGCAAGGGCTTATGTAATGACAAAAACTGCGAACGTCAACATTTGTCGCACATAATTTAATTTCTTCGCATTGCAAGGGGGGATGATTTTCCTTGCAACGGGCGAAAAATAGGATAAAATAAAACGAATTTTAATCCCGTGGTTCTGATGCTGAATCAGGTCACGGACGTCTCAAAAAAAATCCCATCGGACGGTGGGCAGAAACAAAAAGGAGTAATCGATGAGACATATGAAAGCAGGTCGTACATTCAATCGCGACACAAATGCACGCAAGGCCTTGTTTATTGGTCTGGCAAAAAACTTGATTGAAAAAGAACAGATTAAAACAACCTTACCAAAGGCAAAAGATTTGCGCAGTGTCGTTGAAAAACTGATTACTCGTGCAAAGAATGATACGGTTGCTAATCGTCGTTTGACAGCGTCTGAATTGGGTAACAACAGCGCGGCAACGGTTAAAAAATTGTTCGACGTTTTGGGTAAACGCTATGCAAATCGTCCGGGTGGTTATACACGCGTATTAAAGGCGGGATTCCGCTATGGTGACGCGGCACCGATGGCTATTATCGAATTGGTTGATCGTGATGAAAATGCGAAGAAGGCACCAATTGCCCCGGTTGCAGAAGAAGTTGTTGAAGAAAAAGCAGACGAAAAGGTTGCTGAATAATTCAATGATGCAATTTTAAAATCCCGCCGAACGGCGGGATTTTTTTTTATCGCGAGCGTTGCAGGGATATTATTTTAATATCAGGCTGGGTTGGGTGTGTAAATGTGTCTTCGTATCCGAATTTAATTCCGGTTTGTGGGTCTTCATATTGGATTGTGGAATAGTTATATTTGCTCATCTGGGCAATATAAAGCAGGCGTCCGCCAACACTTAAATGTGGCAACAGATTTGACATAATTTGCAGTTGTTCGGGGCCGGGAACTGTGTCAAATATGTTGGACACGTTAATAATGTCATATTGGCCCGATATCTTTTCGTGTAATTTATTCAGTGGTGTATGAATAAAATTAAACGGTTGTGTAATTGTGGTCTGCATACGTGCGTATTCATCCCGTGTTGGCAGGTGTTCGGGGTACATCGCGCCACGATTAAAGTTCGCGTATTGTCCGTATTTATTCAAGATTTTAATACTGTCCCCGGGCAGATGTGGTAACAGGCGTGCAATGTGTTTTGCGGCTCTATAATCGCCGTATGTATTGTTAAGACTTTCGATTAACTCGCAATATTCATTGTGATTCAGTATCTTTAATGCGGTTGTTTTTATGTCTTGGATAACGCGTGCAAATAACGCGATGTCGTATGTGTCAACGTGTGCGGCGCCGTTGATAGAATAAAACATTGCCTGGTCGCCACTGCCGGTGACAGTCAAGATGCGTTTTGCATTCTGGAAACGAGATGTTATCCAGCGCTGATTTTCATTCGATATGGCATATGCCGGTACAAGGTCTTGGTTCATCTTAATCCTCCACAACGCTATATAATATAGTACAAAATAACAAAATGTCAATATGACGTATAAAATGTCAATATTGTATAAATTTTGCGCTTTTAATAAATTCCTTTGGGTGATATAATAAAGGGGATAGAAGGGAAAAGTCTATGAGAAAATTTGCAATTTTATCTATGTTAATCGCGGGTTTTATGTCGACGTCTGACGCGGCAACACCAACGCAGCGTCGCGGACGTACAACGGGCGCCACCACAACTAATGCGACCACCACATCGGCAAAACCGGTCGCGGCGCGTGCGGCGACGGGTGCGCGAACGGCACCACGTGCGGCGGCGCCGGCGACGACGTCAACATCAAATACGGTGGTGCGTGGACGTTCGGCAACACCAACCACCACAACGGCCAAGCCCGTTGCGGCACGCGCCGGTACAACGCAAAAGGTTATTGGTACCGGAACCAAGGTGTCGACCGCGGCCAAGAATGTCGTGGTAAGCGAGGAATGTCGCGCCAAGTATGAGGGCTGTATGGACGCGTTCTGTATGCTGGATAATGAAACCGGTGGCAGATGTATTTGCAGTGATAAAAATGCTGAATTTGATGCGATTTTGGCCGAAATTGAAAAATTGGATGAGCAGTCTTATAAAATGGCGACCGTTGGTGTAGAACGTCTGGAAATGGGCGATGATGCAGAGGCGGCGATGAGTATGGCAAAATCTGTGGCGGATTCTTTGACCGAAGATTCTGGCAAAACCAGTGTGTCAAAACGTCGTTCGCTGGATTTGTCTATGTGGGATACGGCGGTTGATTTCGACGAAGAAGTGGATGTCTTTGGTGGAAACGAAGATTCTATTGAGGGGAAAGAGGGTGATGCCCTTTACGCGGCGGCGGCAAAACTGTGTGCTGCCCAGATTCCGGAATGTGGTGCGGAATTAAACCTGATGAAGACATTGTATGGCCAGAAAATACGTTCGGATTGTGCCGCGTATGAAAATACATTAAAGCAACAGAAAAACGCATCTGCGAAAAAATTGGCGGCCGCGGAACAAGCGTTGCGCCAGACCGCGCTGGACCAGTATCGCAGTGCGAATAAATATGATCTGGGGCAGTGTACGGTAGAATTTAAAAAGTGTATGCAAAATACAGGTGGGTGTGGCGAAGATTTTGCAAATTGCGCATCGGTTGCGGCGATGGATTCAACCAACACACGCAAAAGTACCACGCGTGGGACAAAGGCTTATCAAATCAAGGGTGCGGCAACGACGATTGAAATTTCGGCATCAACATACGATGCGTTGGTTGCGAAAAAGCCGTTGTGTGAATCAGTTACAAAATCGTGTGTAAATGTTGCCGGCCAGGTTTGGGATACATTCTTGCGCGAGATTGCGCCACAGTTAAAGTCGGCGGAACTGATTGCAGAGGATAATGCACGTCAAAATTGTATCGGAACAATTTCTGATTGTTTCCAAAAAGCGTGCAAGGACACAATCGATCCAAATGATCCGGATGGTTCGTATGATATGTGTTTGTCGCGTCCGGCGGCGATGTTGAATGTCTGCAAGGTTCCATTGAATGCGTGTGGAATTGATGCGACAAATGAAACAACCGCCCAGGCATCTAAGATTTGGGAATTTGTGGTGGCACGTTTGGCGTCTATGCGTGTTGATGCCTGTACAACCCAGGTCAAGGAATGTATGCAATCCGAAGACAGATGTGGTGCGGATTATTCGGGGTGTGTAGGATTGGATACCGATACCATTATTAGTATGTGTCCGTACGAAAAATTGACCGGTTGTCAGTTGGTGTACGGGGAAGAAAATATCTCTGGCGAAGAAACATATGATAAAATTGCAAGTATGATTCAGGGGCTGATACTGAATATTGACAACGGTTTGTATTCGGCGTGTCAGAATGCGGTTAATACGGCGATTATCAGTGTCTGTGGCAGTGTTGATGAATGTAACGCGATAAAGGTTGATTCAAACCTGGGGGCGCGTTCGTTGAAACTTGAAATCTGCACGACGGATGGTGAATGTTTTGAAAATATTGATATGATTCCATCTGAATACTTGGGCAGCGGTGAAAATATAGAAAAGAAATTCAAAAGTAATATTGTGGGAACCCTGCCGTGGAATGATATCGATTTGGTAACGGAAACCATTGATGATGCAACTGGTGCGGTTTTGCCAAATGAAAAACAGGCCACTGGTCTGATGTATCTGTCTTACATGGGGGGGGCGTCTGATGACCAAATGGCGGAGGTTGCCAATATTGACAAAGTTATCGCGACAATGGTTTCACAGTTGGAATCGGACGAGAAGGTCAAGCAGTGTATCAAGGGGCGTACGGTCCAGGGTATGGTTGTAAATAATGCCCGGGAAGATCTGAAAGGTGGTGCGCGTTTCCCACAATTGGCGATGTCGGGTCGATCGATGATTGCAAATGCGGTATTTGCCGCCGCGCGTCAAAACTATTATGACCAGTATGATAAGCTGGTTGCGCAGGGACTGAAAGAATTGTCCAAGGTGGCGACCAAGATTGCGGAATATGATGCAATTGATGCAGTGCATGCTCAGGAATTAGAAAACCAGACATATGCCGCCGAACAGGCCCAGGCAGAGGCTGAAAGACAGATTGCTGTTGCAGAGGCACAAAAGTCCGTTGTCGAAAAAGAGATGGAACTTGAAAAGACCAGAAACGAGGAAAAGGAAAAAGCGAACAAGATTAACAAGGATAATTGCTTGGATTCTGTTGGTGATAATCCGACGAAATCTGGGAATACGTCCAAGCAGGATTATTCTGTTAACAAGAAAGGTACGGTGTATGAAGAATGGAGAGAGGCGACATGGAATCCGTCGACTAATACCTGTTCGCTTCTTACAAGACATCGTGATTGCAAGGATATTAAATATAATAACAATAATTCAAAGCGTAGATGTAAGGATAAGAAATGGGGTGAATGGGTCGAGAAGCCTCAGGAAATCGTATTCTAAACAAATCCCGCCGAATGGCGGGATTTTTTATGACGGCTATTCTGGGATTTCAGTTGGGGTGGTAATTATTTTTATTCCCATTGTTTCCCATTTTTCTCGCATTGTGTCCAGGTCCATTATATTTTCGGCGCCCAGATATAATATCGGGGCAATTTTTCTTTCGAGTGCAATATTTGTTAACCGCTTTATTGGTGATGTGATTTGTTTGCCGGTGGCGAACCAGAATTCATCGTCACAGACCCAGAAATCGTTATCGGTGTGTGTGGCGATTGCGTGTTTGTCTGTGATTATTATGTCGTCTATGACTTCAAATTTTTTTCCCGTGGAATCTAGATAGTCTGATATTGGATTATCGTCTGGTTCGGTGGGGGTGTCAAATGTAATGTCTGTGAATGTGGGGGCGGATAATTGTTCAAAATCCGGGCTGGTATAATCATCGTCATTTGTTGGTGCGATGTCAAAATCCGATGGTAATGGGATTTCGGATATTTCGGGTGCGGGGCTGGTTGCAACCTGGGGAATTAAATCGGGTGTTTGAATTATGGGTTGGTTAAATGCCGATCGTTGTTCCGGGGTAATGTTCATTCGTGCGCGAATGTATGCCGTGCGTAATTCAGATGGCAATTCGTCGGGCAGTGTGTCGCTTTCTGATTTGTCGGCTGTGGCGGATTTTTCTTCGTCTTTTTCAGCGTCGCTTTGTGGGGGATTGATAAGCGTTGGTTGCATATGGTCCCAGATGCCTTTGATAAATGCGGGAATCGGAACGGAAAAAAGTGGTTTCTTGGTGCGTATAATCAATGTGGTGCTGGCGATATATAATGGTAATGCCGCCAATACCAATATGCCAAATACAAAGCCGGGAAAACCACGTAATTCGGCGCGCATTAGGTGTCGCCAATGTGCAATAGAAAGCATATCAAAATTGAACAGGAATCTTAATACAAGCCACATTATTGCAGTATAGCATAGCGTCCATATAATGGCGTATTTGTGGGTCTTTAAAATTTCAAGAATCTTATTCATTGAATTTATTATAGACAACATTGGTGATTTGTCAAATGTAATTTTGTCAAAAAGGGCTTTTTTTATATCGCTTTTAATGATATAATTAAGAGGATAAAATTAACGGGGGGACGGTTATGCGTTGTTTAAATTTAAAGAAGTTTTTTGGTGCGTCGATTGCGGGACTGGGTATCTTTGCGTTTGTAGGGATGTGCTATGCGGCATCTAATCCGGGGCGCGCTGCGTATGGTCGTGTGTCGGGCGCGACAACGGCACGTATGCCGTCTATGCCGACATTGCCGGGTATGGCGGTTGGAAATACAACACAGAATGTTCCGTCCGCGCCCACTGTTCCATCCGTACCAAGTATTCCGGATACTCCGGACGTGCCAGATGTGCCGGATACACCAGATGTTCCAGATACGCCGGCCCCAGAATGTCCAGATGGTGGCGTGAAAAATTCAACTTATTCGGTTGAAAATTGTATGAATGATGTTTTGCGTTGTGTGAATGGTGGCGCGTTGCCGGGTGGCTTGAATGATTTATTTAACGAAGATTTTCGCAATGCAATTGAAAACGGAATGGGAATTTGCTCACTGGCGGTTGACAAGTGTATAAGTGACGTTCGCAAGGATTGTCGTAATGTTTATCGTTCGGCGGCGGATGTATGGATTGACTTTAATTCACGTCGCGTTCAGCCGGAATATTACAGTTATGTTTTGCGCAAGACGGGACTGACACCGAACCAGGCCGAAAATACCTGTCGCTTGTTGGACAAGAATACGTATGGTTCGTCCTTTACGGCGGTGTCAAATACGGGAAATGTGACCGCGGAATATAATAAAACGGTTGGTGCCTATAATGGTCAGCACGGTAATATCTTGGTTAAAAATCAGCCAATGGGCGTAGAGGTTAATGATGGTAATCCGGGCGTTGATGGTGCACGTGGGCATTATGCGCGTTGGGATGCGGCGTCGGCGACGTGTTTGGTTCGTGTGGCGGCATATAATAAAAACGAACAAATTAAAAACAGTTGGCTGTTTGGTGCGGTTGGTAATGATCAACCGGCCGAGGTTTGGCAACCCGTTGGTGAAACGTTTACATGTAACAAAGATTTGTTTGGTTTCTCGCTTATGAATGATACCAATACCGTTGCGGTTGTTGGTGTCGGTGGTGGAACGGTCCTGGGGGCGGGAATTGGCGCGGTATCCGGCCACGGTGATCAGCGTTTTGATTGTGCCAAGGAAAGACATCGTCAATTGTTGGCAGATGAATTACGTGCCAGTGCAAATTCCGGAATACTGGGTGAATATATGTCTGCATCCAACAGAATTTCGGTGGTGGATAAAACGTTTACCGTGGCACAATGCGAAGATGTTGTAAAACTTTATGATACATATCGTCAACTTAAGACGGCAGTTGATGGTTGTACCGGTCCACGTACCGAGGTCCAGGTTCAGCGTGAACTGTACGCGGTTTGCCAAATTGATGCGCCGGCCGATATGTCGGATGCGGATGTATTAAAAGAATGCTTTCAGGGGTTGGCGGCGCAAAATTCAGACTTTAAAATTTGCATAGATGGTAATGCAACATCCGTTGATGCGTGTGTGAAAATGGTTCTGGATTACCAGGCGCAAAATTCGTCGGCGAACCAGGAACGTTGTACAAGATTTCGTGAAATCAATCTGGCCAAGTTAAATGGCGAAGGAATTTATTGTAACGAGAACGAAGAGTGTCACAGTTACCAGGATTTGGCCGGTGAATTGGCGCGCCTGGGGGGTGTCTTTACAGATAGCGTAAGTGATATGATTGAAAAGGGGATTGATGGTAATCGTGGTAAAACAACCGCAATTGGCGCGGCATCTGGTGCGGCCGCGGGTGGATTGGCCACGGCAATTACGGCATTCGTTGAAAAGAATAATATCAGTTGTCGTGTTGGTGATGGTCTGGATACGATTGCATATGGAAAATCATATTCGTTGGGGAACTTGCGTGATTTCTATATCAAATGGAATCTGCAATTGCCGGATACGATTTCACCGACCGCGCATGTTACGGACTGTCAGTCTTGGAAAGATATGTGTGCGGCGTACACTGATTTGAATTTGTGTAAATCGGCACAGTTTAATTACAAGCCGGCGGGGGCGCCAACTATAACGGCAATACCGTCTGCGTGTATCGCATCGGGCAGTGTGTGTATCGAAAACTATCCGGTGGCAAAGTCATACGGTGCGTGTGAATAAGGTGTCAAAAAAATCCCGGCATTGCCGGGATTTTTTATTTCGTATACGTGTATTCTATCTGTGCGTGGCCAGACATTATACGACGTGTGGTTTTTACCTGGGCTAATGTGTCCAGAACAACACGGGTACAACCATTGATTACAATATTGTTTACGTTGTTGTTGTCGCCGATTACAACAGCATTATTGCCCGCGTTGTTGTTGTCGATTATAACCTGGGTGGATGCGGGTTTTGCAACGGCCGATTTTGGTTGTGTTGGTTTCTTTGGTGTTGGTTTTTTTGGCGTTGGTTTCTTTGGTGTTGGTTTTTTCTTGTCCTGGGGGCATCTTTTGCAGCGGGCGGCGTTACATTCGTCCAGGCGTTCATTTACAACAGACAAAGAATCTGTTAATTTGCGGTTTTCTGTTAGTAAACTGTCAATTACGAATGCGGCGCGGTCTGAATCATTTGTGTCTGATGCAGAATTTTTGCATCCGGTCAGCATAATAATAGTCGTTGCTATTGGCAGGGCCAAGCACGCGAAAAATCGTTTGGTTGATGAATTGGTGTTCATATTTTTTCCTTTTTGTTCAGTTGATGTTTTTAAAGTAGACAAAAGTGCTGACTTTGTCAAACAAAAAAGTAATTTTATCTTTTTTTCGGTTTGCAGGGATATGTCTTTTTTGATATAATTTCTTAACAGAGAGAAGATGAAAAAAAATACATTATTTTTATTTGGTGCGATTATGTTGATGCCTGCGACCGGGGTTGCGGCGTCATCGTGTTCGCGGGCTAATCTGACGCGTTGTTTGGATTCTGTGTGTGCGATTAACGTTTCGTCTAATCCGGCGGCCCGGTGTCAGTATTGTGGCACGGCCAGCGCGGGCGAGCCACCCGTGGCCGGTATGCGCAGTGTGTCGATTGGTGCGTCGGCTAAATACAATATTTCAGAAAAAGATTTAAAAAACGCCCCCAAGGATCCGTCTGAACGTTATTCTTGGGCGGCCGAGCGTTGCTTGAAAAAGGTTGCAGGGTGTACGACCGATGATGTTGCCGATGTGTATGATGCTCTTATAGAGCAATCTTGCAAAGCGGCCGGCATTGCGGCCGAAATGAAATCGCTTGCGGCGGATGCGGCGGTGGCGCGTACGGCGTCGTCTTGTTCGGTGGATATTAATGCGTGCCTGATGATGGATAATCGTTGTGGTGCAGATTTTTCAAATTGTAAATCGGATGCTGATTTTAACAAGCATTTTGCGTCTTGTGGGGTTGATGCAACCGGATGTGATGAATTTATGTCGGATATTCGCGATGATTTAATTGCGGCGCGTGACAGTATGATTAAAAACGCGGATGCGGCGGTTGAACGCATTGTTGCGGCGTATAAAAATGCGCGTGAAAATTTATTAGCAGGTGTCAAGGCGCAGTGTGCGGATGGTGCGGCGCGTGACGCGTGTGTTGAGACGGTTTGTGCGACGAATATGGTGAACAAGTGTGCGGTTGGGTTTGAGTCTGAACGTGCGTTGGCAACACAAATGTGCAAGTTTTATGATGTTGCGTGTGATACACTGAGATAAAAAAGGCGGGGCGGGGTCACGATGATAAAGTGTGCAAATTTTTTTAAATATTTTGCTTCGGTGGCAATGGCGTTTGCGGTGATAAATGCGGATGCGGCGGTTGCAAAACGTGGCACAGTGTCCCGTGCCAAGGTAACCGCGGCGGCGCGTGCGCCGGTTGTTGCCACGACGAATGCGGTCGTCACACAATCGGTCCCAGAGCCAGAAGTTGTTGTTGAAGAAACGGTTGTGGTCGAAGAACCTTTTGAATTTGAAGACAGGACAAGTCAATTTGATGATGCGATTGGTGGGGTAAGTGCATCGGATGCGTCGGATGATAACGAATTGGCCGAGATGATACGTCGCCAACGTGCGGCGGCAGATGCGTCGGATGCGACCGAAACGGTAAAGCGTACGGTCAATGTAATGGCGACATCGGGACAAAATGCGTGCGATATGGGGTTGCGTAAATGTATGCAGGCAAAATGTGGTGCGGATTTTGCAAAGTGTGCCGGCGATACAGATACAATCTGGGGTGATAAAATGGATGCGTGTCGTCGTGACCTGGAATGCAGTGGCGCAGAATATGCGGCATTTGTGCCCGAAATTAAGGCCGATCGTGATGCAAATGCAGAATTGGCAAATTACAATGCGATTATAAATTGTGGAAATAAATATAATTCGTGTATTTTGGCGGAATGTGGCGCAACTTTTTCAAAGTGTCTGGGGAAATCTTATGGTGATGCGGCAATTGCCAAATGCAAAAAGATTCAAAATGAATGTACGGGGTTGGATAATGGTTTGGCGTCACGTATGATGAATGTCTTTGCCGGTGTGCGCCAGGATGCAGAAAAACAGGTTCAGCGTGATGAACAACGTCTTTATGATTTGCGTGACGAGATGGCGTCTGTGTGCCGCAAGATGGGCGCAATGTTCGATCAACGTTCATTAGATTGTGTTTATACTGTTAATTTCTTTGCGAATAATTCAACCACACCATATGCGTCGAAAAAGGCGTATGCGGGTGGTGTGTTCAGTTGCGATCCGGGCTGGTTTGGTATAGATGTTACAACGTTCAAAGAAAATGCGTATCGTTTGACACGTGAACAAAAATCTGCGTCGTCGGCAATGTTAGGGTCGGGTATTGGTATGGCGGCCGGTGCGATTACATCGGGTGCGATTGACAGGGCACTTGAAACACAAAAGGCCAAGAAAGAATTGGAAAAGGCCGAGGCCGGAGATGATGGGACACTTGAATCGAACAAGAAAGATAAGAAATCGAAAGACAAGGCTGATGATGCGGCGGATGAAGACGAAGATGACAACAAGCCGGGTGCGGCCGGGCGGCGTTGTATCAAAGCGGGCGGAACCTGGGATGACAATCGCGAGGTTTGTTCGGGTGCAACCTGTGACGAAGGGAAGGAATGGAGTTCATCTAAAAATAAATGTGTCAAGTCTCAGGGGGCTGATGAATCTGGTGATGCGGATAAGGGTGAGTCTGATTCTGGCAAGAAGGACGATGAAAAGAAGAAAGGGCTTAGCGATATGCAAAAGCGTGCGTGCCAAAACAGGGGTGGGACGGTGAATGCGGATTCTACGTTATGCTCATGCAAGGATCGTAATGGCAAAAACATCAGTACCGAAAACCCGATAAATAAATGCGTAAAACAAAAAGATAATACTGTGAAATCCGATGCTAAAACAAACGCTGGCGCGGAATAGGGATATGCAAAGAATTATAAAAGGTAATAATTAAAAAATGAAAAAAGTTTTGTTTGGAATTTTTGCAGTTGTATTTTCAATGCCGGCAATGGCCTTGACGGTGTCGGGAACCGTGTTGGATAACAATGATGAACCGTTGGTCGGTGCAACGATTTATGAACCCAATTCTCAAAGGGGGATTACCACCGATGTAGATGGTAATTTTTCTGAGGCAATTGATGTTGACGCGGGTGCAAGTTTGAAAATTTCATTTGTTGGTTGCAAGGAACAGACTGTAAAAGCATCTGATTTGGTTAATAAGACAATTAAATTAAATTGTGCAGAACAATTAGAAGCGAGCCAAGCAACCGATGACTTTAAATCCCGTGATTGTAATTCAGATGAATTAAATGCGGCAAATGCCACCGCCGGTAAAACCGCACGAAAAGATGGCGAAAATGGAATTTTCTGTAATCCGACCGCGTGCAAGTGCGGATATGATTTGGATAAATCAGATTCGGCAAAACACAAGTGTGTTAAATGGAAAGATGGTAAAAAATGTACAAAAAATACCAAGCCTAAATTACCCAATAATGCAAAATCTGCAAATATGGTGTGCGAAAATGATGTTGCAGTTTGCAAAATTGAATCTTGTGATGGGGTGGAATTTAAACTTGAAAATAACAAGTGTGTGAAAACATCCGGCGACGAATGCGATGTTAATGACCAAAATGCCAAGACGGCAAAACTTGAAAAGCGTGGCCAGAATATGGTTTGTGTTATTCGCGTTTGTGTCAAGGGGTACGTGCCGGCGGATGATGGACTTTCCTGTGTGTTAAGCGAAGGTGACTGTACCGCCGAACAATTGTCTGCGTTGGATGAAAACGCAACCAAGGGTGAATTAAAGAAGCAGAAGTGCACAATTACAGAATGCAAGCCCGGCCTGGTTCCAGAAGATAATAAATGCGTTGAAATCAGTGGCGCCTGTGATGCGGATGATTTACCCGAAAACGCAACGTCTGGACAGATTAAGTTTGACGCCACATCCCAGCAAGAGGTTTGTTTGGTTTCTGGTTGTGTTGGTGGGTACAAGCCCAGTGATGATAAATTGTCTTGTGTCGTCGATGAAGAAGAACAAGCCGATATTGATGATGCGCGGGAAAAGTATGAAGCCGCCAAGGCCAATGAACAATCGTTGGCAAATCGTATGCTGGGGGCGGCATCTATGGGGTCTATGGGAATTGGCGGGATGATGGTTGCGTCGTCTTTGGCAGAAAAAAATGCGGATGCGGATGCCGAATTGGATATGACGGCGTATCTGGCAACGTTCAAGTGTGATTATGGTGCGGGATTAAATATTCGTGGTGGCCAGGTTAATGTTGAATTGCCAGGGGCGGCGGAATTGATACCGCTTTATTCTGAATATGTCACATTGGCAAACGACGTCAAGGCGCGCAAAGAACAATTGGGATTAAAGTCGGGAATTGAATCTGAAAAGATTTTGGATTCGGCAACAACGGGCCTTTATGATGATGTGGGCGTTGGTATTTCATCGGGGGCGTATGCATCGTTGGCGCGTGCATTACAGGACCCAAATGGGGCAGATGCCAAAATGTGGGCCGAACAAAAAGAAAAGAGTGCCCAGAACCTGAAAACGGGGGCCATAACCGCCGGTGTTGGTGCGGTGATTGGTATTGCCGGAAACGCAGTAAACAAGGGGATTATAAAAAAACGCGAAAAATCCAAGCCAGAGGCTGCAAAAAAACTGGAAGAAGAAATTGCTGATATAAGTCCCGCCAAGGCAACGTGTCCGGCCCAGGCGCGCGGTACATATCCAAATTGTATTTGTAACAGCAACAAGGAATATAATCGAAATGCGAATGAGTGTCGTGAATGCACCGGTGGCCGCAAGTCAGAGGTAAAAGATGGTTTACAACAGTGTGTTTGTCCGTCTGAAAATCAGGAATGGGATGCCACCGCTGAAGAATGCATTGATGCAGATGCGGCTGTGGCCTGTAATGCAGATGCGGGCGAACAATTACAAAATGGCCGATGTGTCACCGTAACACCCAACCCAGCAGAAGATAAACGGCAACAATCAGACGAAAAGTTTGATGTTGTCTTGCCAATAACGACCCTGTTTGAGGTTGGAAAATCCACCCTGCGTGCAGAGGCCAAGCAGAAGTTGGATGACTTTATATCTAACTTGATATCGGGTGGCGTAACCGAATGCAGTGATTTTGAGGTTGCGGGCTATACGGATCCAACAGGGGGCAAATCACGGAATCTGACACTGTCCAAAGCACGTGCCATTGCGGTTCACGATTATTTTATGTCAAAGTCTGAATTCAAGGCATTGTTGGAAAATGTGTTGTCGACGTGGGTGTTTGGTTATGGCGAGTCACATTGTACCTGTGGGGTGTTGGCAGATGGTGTGCCGACGGATAAGCAATCGGATGATGATTATAAGTATTGCGTTGGTAAACAGACGACCGCGGTTGTACCAGATGGTGTCCCGTTTGCACCGTGTCGGCGGGTTAAAATTAGTATGACGTGCAAGGGTGCGAATATATTGCAGTCCGTTATGGATTCTGTTTCAGAGCGTGCAGCAGGTGGGAATTAAAAATAAACTAGACAGGTTTGCGAATTATATGCTAAACTGAACCAAGTCAGAGAGAATTGTTATGAAATATATCAGAATTTTATTACTTGCATTATTTATGATTCCGTTTGGTGCGCACGCGGCGACACAAAATGAATTTATGGTCGCGGCCCAGTTATTGGCGGCGGCGCGTAATGCCGATATTCAACAGGTACAGGCTCTGGTAAACAATGGCGCCGATATTAACTATGTCGATGCGACGGGATTGTCTTTGGTCTGTACGGCGTTGATGAATAATGATACGCGTGCCGCTCAGATTTTACAGATGTATGGCGCGGATGCGTCACAATGTGATCGCCAAATTAAAAAATATAATAATCGAACCAAGCCAAAGCCCAGTGGGGGGCTGTTCAGTGGACTGTCATCCGTCCAGAGTATGACATTAGCGGCGGCGGGTGCCGCCGTTGTCGTAGGGGGGCTGTTGTTATTAACAGATGTATTGGACCCGGGTAACGATAATGATAATGGTGGGACGTCTACGGGGAATCGTCCCGGATCCGGTGGTGACTCGGGTGGGGGTAATGCAACCGATGTCTTGACCATACCATACAGTCCAGCTTATTTGGGTATAAATGGGTACATAAACACCAGTAATGAAAAATATTTGGCGAATTTGAAGACCTGGAATCCGACCGAGGGTGGTATTCGCCAGGCCGATTTTAATTATTTCAGACCATCCGTTGCGCCGGGGATAAGTAATTTCGAGAATGATGGAATTTTGTTGCCGGTGCAAAACTACTTACTTATGATGCACGGGTATTCTGCGTTCGCAAATGGCTATTTGGGACAACTTATATTCCGCAGTACATCTAATAACTATAATCCATTGCCAATGGAAAATTCTGCGTCGGGTGGTGAACCGGTGACGGTTGGTATGATAACCGCAAACGGTCTTAATCCAACGGGGTCTGCCGCGCGTACAAGTGCCGATACGGTCGGTATTTTGGTGGCGTCGGGTGCGGGCGCGGGTGCGGCCACTACGACAAAAGATAAATATTTAAACTATAACAATCCCACGGCTGGTGTTCTGGGGACAGAAAAGACGGGCTTTGATTTGTCTGGTACTGGGACGGCGATGAATCCATTCGCAAGTGCTTATGATGGCGCATTGGTTAAAATTGTCGCGGGTTGGACCGGGGAACGTGGCGCGTATGAATATGATGAACAGGATTTTATTGCGGGTGATTTTTGGGGATTTGTTCCAAATGGACGTGTGGGGGTTTTCAAAACCGGTAATGGTCAGGCCTTTGTGAATATCGATACACCGACAGATGGTGCGGTCTTGGGGACCAGCAGTGGTGAAAATTCAATTGGCGTGGGTGATACGGTTGTATTAAATGGCGTTACATACACGATGTCTTTGGCGACGGATGCGGCACTTACCAATCCAACGATAACGGTCAATGGCACAACGTACAAGTTGCCGGCGGAAAGTACTATGTTGCGTGGCGTTTGCACCAGTGATGTTGCCGGCGCGTGTGATGATATTTCAGATATCGCGATTTATAAGGGAACAGATGGGTATTTTTATGTTAATACAACCGGCGGAACCGGACCGGATGCGGTATGGGTGGTGAATAACAATAATATTTATGCCCAGAAAGAATTGCAAGATGTTGACTTTAAAAATTTTGAGGCGCTGTATGCGGCCAAATCAGACAGTAATGTGTTGGCTAATGTATCTGTTATTCAATCGTCGCGTGGTTTAGATTATGTTAAAATGTCGGATATGCCACAACTGATTGATGTGCTGAATGCCAATCCGGTGGATGTATATGTTGGTTTGGTTAATGATATCTATGATAGGGATGATACACAAAATACCAGCCAGGGTATTTATGCGAATCAATTGCTGGGGGGATATAATGCAAATTCTCCAATCTTGGTTATGCCGGCGGGGGAATTTGCATATGGATATGGTGCGGGCAAATCTTTGTCTGTGTTGGATGCGACATTTGAAAATTATGCACCGGTGATATATCCGAATCTGGAACATCTGTTTATGACGGTTGTTGCGGTTCAACATAAAACGGGAACAGATGCGGCAACGTCTATTGAAAATTATGGAAATGGCACAGGTAGCAGTTTTGGTCCATTGACATTGTCTTCTTGGACGGATGCAGATGGAACGGTTTATAAATCGCGTAAATGTGGTATTGCGGGAATGGGACTGAATGGAATTGACCCGTGGTGTTTTGCAGCGGCGGGCGCAACCGCGGAAATGGCGGCTGCGTCGGCGGCGGGTGCGGTTGCATCGGTAAAGGCCGCATTTGCAGATGCAGATATGTCAAATGCAGAATTGTTTACATTGTTGGCGTTGACGGCGGATGGTGCATATCTGGGGTCTGATGATGACGGAAACAGGTTTTCAACGGAAACATTGGCAAATTATTTGCGTGGAATGTATGAATTGCCGCCGGAATATTACGAAGATACTTTGGATGCCGATGAATATCTGAAAGCATTTACAGAGGTATATGGTTATGGCCTGATTAACCTTGAACGTGCGATGACGCCAAATAAGCGTTTATATTTCTTTGATGGGATTCAGATAGTAGCCGCCGATAAAAATGCGTATTGGGGGGCGGCGACAAATACGTCTGTGCGCGCGTCCAGTGTTTTGAATCTGGCGGGGGCACGGGTCAGCACGGCGGTGTTTGATGTGCTGGAAAGTGCAGATGGGTCAATGCGTCTGCCACGTGTGTGGGAAAGTGAATTTGCATTGGGGAACACAACCAAACGTGGCCTTTATATGGGGGATGTGTTGGGGGATTTCAAGGTACGCAAAGAAAATGCAACGGTGACCAAGATTGGTGATTTGTCGCTGTCTATGGCGATATCAGAACGGGCCTATGTCGATAATATGGGGGGGCTGGACAATTTATCGTTGGGGTATGAAAATGATAATTGGAATCTGAGTGCATCATATCAACGCTATTTCACAGATGGTGCATCCCGGTTCAGTGGTATGACAAATCCGATTTTAAATCTGGCGTCTAATGTTGTGACGACGGGGGCGGAATACAAGGCCGGGGATTGGTCGTTCGGTGGGCGTGGGTATTCGGGCCTGGTTACGGATGAAAGTTTGTTGGAAAATGACCCGACGGTTTCGGCACAATTTATGCCGGGGCAACTGGGGCTTATGTCTGGTGCGGAAAGTCACGTTGCATATGATGGTGATAAATTTGGTGTGTCGGTGTCATTTGGTATGGCGCGTGAAAGTGATACATTGCTGGGGGCGGTGACGGATGGTTTGTTGCGCCTGGGGGCGGGGGATACAACGTATGTGGATGTTGTGTCGCGATATGATTTATCAGACCGCTTTGGAATCAGTGCCCGTGCAACATTTGCACGTACGACGTCTGATGCGACGGGGGCAATGGTGTTGGGTTTGACCGATATAGAATCAAATGCGTTTGCATTTGGTGCAAATATTGGCGATTTTGAATTTACAGTGGCGCAACCCCTGGGGATTACGGATGGTGCATTGCAATATGCACACGCCGAATATGATGTGGTAGAGGTTGCCACGGGACAATATGACCTGGTGGTGCGTGATGCACGTGTTGCTGATTTGTCCCTGTGCCCGGATAAGCGAGAGGTTCGCCTTGCCGCGACATATCGGCAAAAACTGGGCGAATTTACCGATGGTGCGCTGGGGATGATTTATCGTGTAAATCCAAATCACACCGATGAATTTGGTAATGAATCCATCTTTATGATGAAGTTGTTACATCGATTGGGGATTTAATAATCGCCGTCGATGCCTTGACATCGGTTGTTTTTAGTGTAAAATCAGTTCCCTGGTTTTATACGGAGTTTATAAGTATGCATATCTATAATGTAAAGGCGGCATTGCGTGACACATTTTATGGCGAACAAAGTGTTTTATACGGAACACGTCGCCAGGATGCGCGTGCATTGGCATCTTTGTCTGGTGGTGTAATACGGTTGCGTGCAACAAATGGACATCGCTATTGGTATTTCTTTGTAAAGGATGTCAAAAATCGTGATTTGATTAGATTTTTAATGCGTCGTAATGGTTTGCGGCCGGAATTTCATATGTCTGCCTATTATGCGGAAGAAACGCCGTCATTCCGTGTTCGTTTATCTGAATTGGAAATGTCCCAGGATTTAAATGATTTTTCACGATTGGTTTCAAATGCGTATTCAGATGATGATAAATTGGTGTCGGAAATGGCGCCCTATATCGATACGATTAACCAAAAGTTAGGCGACCAAAAACGGAAAATGAAATAAAAAAACGCCTTGCTTAAAATGGTGCTAAGCGGTACAACGTGTGGCGTAGAGCAAGAAAAACTATGCCGAATACAATGGGACGTTTTTCCGCGGCATAAATTCACAATTAAAAATCCCCGTTTCGGGGGATTTTTATTTTGCAACGACAACCATTGCCGTTCGTAAAATTGTATCGCCAAACATATATCCTGTTTGCATTTCATCGACAATGGTATTCGTTTCCGCGTCGGGGGATTCAACAACCTGAATCGCGTTGTGAAACATTGGGTTTAATTTTTCACCAATTGATTCGATTTTTGTAATGCCGATTTGTGCAAACGCAGATTCCAACGCGCGTGCCATCGACTGAATGCCCGCATCATCGGGATTATGCTTTAACGCCGCATCAACCGCATCCATCACCGGCAGAATTTTTTCAGCCACACCCATTGCGCGATTGCGGGCACGCGATTCGGCATCCAAAGCCGCACGACGACGGGTGTTTTCCAATTCCGCCGCCAGGCGCAGGTATTTATCGTTCATTTGTGCCAAATCATCTTGCAATTTTGCAACATCGATATTTTCATTGGCCGGTGCATCGTTAATCGATACAGATTCTATTTCTACTTCTTTGTTTTCGTCGTTGTGCATTTCAATTCCATTTTGTTACAAGTATAGAATTATTTAACACTGGTTATTATAGGTATGAAATCGTCACATTTCAAGGATGCGCCACCAACCAATACACCGTCTACGTTCGGTATCGACATAATTTCGGCCGCATTTGAACCCTTGACCGAGGCTCCGTATAATACCGGCGTACCCGACAGTCCCATTTCACGCAATGTTTTCGCAATCAGGGCGTGGGCCTCGGCTATTTCTGCGTCTGTTGGGGTCAGCCCTGCGCCAATTGCCCAGCGTGGCTCGTACGCGATTATAATTGGTGTGTTTACATCCGATGGAACGGATTCGCGAACGCCTGATTCAATAACCGCCATTGTTTTGCCGGCCTGTTTTTCGTCCATTGTTTCGCCAACGCAAATAATCGGAATCAGACCGTTGGCCAATGCCTGGGTTGCCTTGTCGCGGACAATGCTGTTGGTGTCGCTGTGATATTGGCGACGTTCACTGTGGCCGACAATTACATATTTTGCGCCCGTGTCTGCGATCATTTGGGCGGATACTTCGCCGGTGTATGCGCCGTGGGTATGTGCACTTACGTCTTGCGCGCCCAGGGAAACACGACCCGTGCTTAACCCCAACATAGTATATGGAACACATAAAATAACCGTATTATTTGTCTCAACGTTTTGTAATTTGGCAACCATTTCCGTTAATGCCGCGCGTGAACCATTCATTTTCCAGTTGCCTGCAATAATTTTCATTGATTTTCCCCTTTTTTTCGTTGCTTTTTGTTAAATTGTTTTGCTATGGTAACGCAAAAGGGGATGAAATGCTAGAATATTTACGTAATGCGGCGGAAAAACCGTTGGCGAAATTTTTAATTGCTTTGTTGGCGTTCTCGTTCGTGGGATGGGGTGTTGCCGAATGGATTTTTGGTAATGTCGCCGGCGATAACACATTGATTTATGTTGGAAATGGGGAAATCACATATCAACAGTTTTCAATGGAACGCAATCGTGAAATGGCCGCGATGAGTCGCGAAGAACAACGTGCCGTGTATACTGATCCGATTGTTGCAGACCAGTTGGCCACACGTGTGTTGACCAATCTGACAACGCAAAGAATGGCGGAAAATCGTGCCGATGATTTGGGGTTTGTGGTGTCTGATGCACGAATCGCACGGGAAATTCGCGCGTTCCCTGAGTTTCAGGAAAATGGGCAGTTTTCGGCATACTTGTTTGATTATGTGTTGAATAATTCGGGATATACCGAATCGCAATTTGCGGCAATTCTGCGGTCCCAGGTTTTGCGTTCAATGGTGCTGGGGGCGGTTGCGGCACCCGTTAATGTGCCGGCATTCGCCACACGTGCGATGTACAATGCGCGCTATGCCACGCGTGATATCGAATATGCAACCGTAAAGTACAATGAATTCAAGGTCGAAAATCCATCTGATGATGATTTGCGTGCCTTCTATGCCCAGAATCCACGTACTGTGCCAGAATTTAGAACCGTTTCATATGTTTTGGTTCCGGCGGATATGTCAAAACCGGATGAATATGATGCGGCATATGAAACCGCGATTAAGGTCGAAGATGATATTATCGCCGGCGAAACCTTTGCTGATGTTGCCAAAAAGCACAAGGCAAAATATGTGTCTTTGAAACCATTTAGTGCGGATAAACGTCCAGTGGATGAGGTATTGACGGACAAGGTTATTGCAAGTATGTTCGATATGGACGAAGGAATGGAATCAGAAATGATTGAAACGAAAAAGGGGTTTGTAATCGCGCGTGTTGATAAAATTGCGCCCGCACACACCCAGGAATTCGAATCGGTCAAAAAAGATTTGGTTGCCGACTGGAAACGCGACGAACAGAAAAAGAAAGCCTATGTTCGTGCAAATGAAATGTTGGTTGATTTGAACAAGGATGGCAAATTGACCGGTAAAAAGTCTGTGAATGTTTCACGTACATCGGGCGCACCGGTTGATGTTTTGAACGCGGCGTTTAACAGCCCGGTTGAAACAAATTCAATTGTGCCGGGGGCGGATGCGTTCTATGTCTTGCGTGTTGTGGGCGAAAAAATGCCGGCCGTTGATACCAAGAAAATGGAAGCGTTAAGTAAAGAATTAAAGACCGCGTCGGAACGTGTGTTGATGGATGATTATAATTCGTTCCTGATACGCGAATATCCGGTGCGTATAAATGAAAAAGTTTACAAGCGTGTATTTGCAAAATAAAAAATATCCCGCCAATCGGCGGGATGTTTTTTATCAAAGCATTTGCGTAAAAGAAAATATTTAGTTATAATTATGTTGTTGTGGTGACTTTGCCATAACGGGGTGTCGTAGCCCGTGAAGTTAGCGTCAATATGACGACAGTTTATCTCCAATCACTGTAATGGGTTGGAGGGTTGTGAATAATGCATTGTTGCAAAATAAACACACTATACTAACTTATAGCTACGAACCTCCAACCGCTTAATATGTATTTTGCGGTTTTTCATTTGAAAGAAGAGGTTACGTAATGAAAAAAATTTTACTATCTGGTTTTTTATTTGCGACATTGATATCAGGTCCAGTGATGGCGTATAAAAAATGTGTGGCTTTGGGTGGCTCAACAACTTGTTCAGGTGCGCGAGAACAATATGGGCAGGCAGATTGGGCTATTTCGTGCACAACAAATGGAATATCTGTTCCAATCGAAGGAATTGGGATGTGTTCCGCTAATGTTGGTGCTACTGTGTATGCCACTAGAACTTCTCTTAAAACTGTGGATAGTAATACAAATACTAATAATAAATATTGCTGGTGTAAGATGACTTATCCGGCGTTGTCTCAATGGGTCTATGTCACTTATACAGATATGACACCGGCGCGCTGTCCAAGAAATTGTTCCTATGTGTGCGAGCGGGCGGCTCAAAACAGTGCTGCATTTTTAACGGCTTTATTTAATTCGTTGAATTAAATCAAGGATTGATTATATGAGAAAGTTAGTATTTTTTTTAATCTTATTTCCGTGTGTCACCAATGCAATTGTTGTTGGCGAAGATAATTATGGTAAGTCAGGACCCGATACAGAATGTCCAGAAGGTTTTCAAATGGTGGATGTGCCAGATATGATTATTGAAACCACAGGGTGTTCAGCGGGCACGACTCTTGTTGATGATAATGTTGAATCGTGTCTTGTGTCGTCAGAATTGGGCGAATGCTATATGTTTGTGCCAGAGGGCAAGAAGTATGTAGATGATTCAGGAACATATGGATTCACCAACCTGTGTGCGATGGAATAAAAATACTGGCGCAAAAATATTTGCGCCGATTTTTGTTAATCAATTTTAACCGGTGTGATTGTTTCGCGCTTTGTTTCGTCCAGTGGGTGATATTGAAATTCGACATTGGCAAAGTCAATTTTATCCATTTCAATTTTGCGAATCGAACGATTATACATTGTGTGATAGTAAATTGTTCGATTTGTTAAATCTGTTGCAACCGTCCACTGGGTCGCAGATGGCATATTGTTTGGTGCCTTGCCGACGGCGAATTGTACACCCAATGGCACATCAAAGTTATTCAGGATATGAAACGCCTGCATCACGGTGTTGTATGCGTTGTCTTGCTGTAACGAATATGTTTTCAAGAATGATGCACGAACGAAACGCGATGGTGGGGTAAAGTCCCCAGGCAGGCCCAAGAATCCCGCCCCCGAACCAAATGCACGTAATTCAATTGGTCCAAATTCGGTTGGGCCCGCGCCACCCGGTTTCAGGTTTACATAGTTGTCCAGGTTGGTCATATGCCACTGGAACCCGGGGGAGTTGGTCAGGACGCCGACCTCGTTCTCGTAAAAGTTGGGGACGCCATTTACGATTTCAAGGACGACCTGGCGGCCGGTGACGTCGGTTATACGCCAATGTACGGTTGATGCAGATGGGTCTATGTTAATAATGCGAATGTCGTTGATGGCGGCTTTGACCTGGTCGATGGTGGCAAATCGTGACAGTATCCAAGATACGACCTGAAAATCGGCCAGGGATATGTCTTTGTCTTCTTCGTTATATGGTTCGTATTCGCCATAGTTTGGAAAATAGAACAGGGCGGCTGACAGCCCCGCTTCGTTTGTGCCGTCGACGACAAATTCAGGCTGTTCCACCGCCATACCAACATATCCATACAGGGCGGTAAATTCCAGCCCACCCGATTTACCATTGGGCAACAATGATTGTTGGGTATGGCCACGGGGCACAACGGTATAGATGTTATTCATTTCGGTTCCTGACCAATCAATGGTTCGGGCAACGACGACGGATTTATCTTTGGCCTTTAATGTGATGCCGGTACAGGCGTCGGCCCCCTTTATTAGTGCCAGGCACGCCAATAATGTCGCACAGAATTGAATTTTTTGCATGAAAATCCCCCCTTTGGTTAATATAAATAAATTATTTATATTTGGGGAATTTACGCCACAGGAACCTATGACTATCTAGTCCGTCAGTAATGGGCGCCATATCGCCATTACATCGTCAAAGTTGGTATACATTGCCAAAAAATCTATCATTTCATCAATTATTTCCAGTTGATGTGGCGACCATTTCAGGTCGGCACGATTGCGCAATTTGCAATCAAAAAAATCGCGAACGGATGTGGGGCCACCCTCGTGCGAGACATAGTTTTGTTCGAAATTTGCACTGTGCCAATCGCAAATCATTTCAATCAATGTAATATCAGATATGGTGCTTATATCAGTATAGTGTTCGATGTGGTGGGGCTGCATCCGATGATGTTCGGCGTGCATTTCGTGCCATAAATCGTGACGCGCATTACTTAGTGTAAATTCGGGATGATATTTTGCATAATTCATATATGCGTATGCGGTCTGCATAGTGCCTGAATTTTTATCATTGTCGTGTTCAGGAAAATGGTATCCCAGCAGCCCCGCATAGTAATTCAGGCAATCAACGTGTGCCGTTGTGCGTCGATGATGAAATTCCATAATGGTGCCCAGTCTTATATTCATAGCACGAATTATATCATATCTGTGTAAAGATTTTAATTGCAAAGTGATTTTAATCGTTATATAATCTGCGTCGCATTGGGGCATAGTTTAACGGTAGAACTCCGGACTCTGACTCCACATATGCTACACAACAAAAAATCCCAGTTTTCCGCATAATACAGCCTGAATTTCGGGCAAAAATGGCCGTTTAACATTTGTGCATATCACTGCATACAGGCTGGTTTAAGCTGGTCCGTATATAGTTTCAGTTTTACATATTTTTTACACAGGAATTTTGGGGTAATTTTAGGGTGTTTTTTACTTGATACTTTATAGTTTTTATTTTCTTGAACTATGAAGTATCAGGGACGTTAATGATGATAGGTATGATTTTTCTAGAAAGTAAATAATTTGTGTGGATCAATCTGGTAATATTTTCTATTATCAAATCAAAGGAAAGGAATACGTGATTGCTATACCCGCCAGATTGTCGGATTATGTTGATTGCAAACCTGTCTTGAAATGGGCTGGTGGCAAGGGGCAGTTATTGGACCAAATCGAACCTAAATTGCCTTTAAAACTGAAAATGGGTGGCATCAAACGCTATATTGAACCGTTTGTTGGTGGCGGTGCCGTGTTCTTTGACATCTATAATAAATACCAAATCCAGGAAGCATATTTGTTCGATATCAATCCTGAATTGGTTATTCTGTACAATGTTATCAAGCATAATGTTGAAGAATTGATTGTCGAACTGACCAAATTGCAGACTGAATATCGATTGACCGAGAATCAGAAAGAATACTATTACGCACGTCGTGATGAATATAATGAATTCGACAAAGATATTGATGCGAATGTCTATCGTACCGGTTTTGTTCGCCGTGCGGCTTTGACGATATTCTTGAATCGGACTTGCTTTAATGGCCTGTTCCGTGTGAACAGCAAGAATAAGTTCAATGTTCCAATGGGCAAATATACAAACCCACGCATATTGGATGAAGAAAACCTGCGTAATGTGTCTGATGCTTTGCAGATTGCAACCATTATTCAGGGTGACTTTGGCGATACATCAAAGTATGTGACGGATGATACATTTATCTATTACGACCCACCATATCGCCCAATTCGTGAAACTTCGTCATTTAATTCGTATGCGGTTGGCGACTTTGACGACAATGAACAAATCAGACTAAAGAACGTTTTTGAAGCCTGTCATCAAATGGGGGCTTTGCAGATGTTAAGTAATTCCGACCCAACGAACTATGTTGATGACCCGTTCTTTGATGACCTGTACCAAGATTATAAGATAAATCGCATTATGGCCAAGCGACTGATAAATTCCAAGGCGGACGGTCGTGATGCAATTCGGGAACTTTTGATTACAAATTATGAATAAGAAACAGTATCGACTTTATTGTGAAGATTGCCTGAAAAAGTTAGCCGAAATCCCCGAAAACACTTTTGACATGATTTTTGCGGACCCACCATACATGCTGTCCAATGGCGGTATCACCTGCCAGAATGGTTGTGTTGTTTCTGTGAACAAAGGCAATTGGGACAAGTCGCATGGCCTTAGTGAAGATTTCGAGTTTCATAAAAAGTGGCTGTGTGCCTGTCATCGTGTCTTAAAGCCAAATGGCACATTGTGGGTCAGCGGTACATATCACAGCATTTATTCATGCGGCTATGCGATGCAGTTGCTGGGTTTTCATATCTTGAACGACATTACTTGGTTTAAGCCAAATGCCAGTCCGAATATGTCTTGCCGGTATTTTACGGCCAGTCACGAAACATTGCTGTGGGCCAGAAAGAACAAGAAATCTAAGCACACTTTCAACTATGAAGCGATGAAGAACGGAGATTTCCCAAAAGACTTTATTAAAAAACCGGGGTGTCAAATGCGTAGTGTTTGGGCGATTGGCACACCGACCAAGGCCGAAAAAATACATGGGAAGCATCCAACACAAAAGCCATTAGAATTATTAGAGCGCATAGTCTTGGCATCAACCAATCCCGGCGATTTGATTTTGGACCCGTTTATGGGCAGTGGCACAACCGGTGTCGCTGCACTAAAACATGGCCGCCGCTTTGTTGGCATAGACATGGAATCACAATTTGTTGAATTGGCTGAAAAAAGATTATATGATGCATCTGAAAAGAAGGATTAAAAAATGAAAGCAAATGGTATTGGCGGTGCAAACACTAAAACAGGATTAGTTTTTGAAGGTAAAACAGACTTGCGTACATTCCTGTGTAGTCAGCCGGGATATGATTGTGTTGATGACAAACGTGGCTGGGTTTCTGTTTTGTACCAAGATAAAGAAGTAGCATCTATTTTCAAGAAAACTGCATTATATAAATTCTTGGAATACCGTGGCGTTGATTGGAAAACAATATTGTCTAAACGCTTGTTGCCAGATGATTCTATCTATGTAGTTATCAATAACACATTTTTTATCATAGAATGTAAATTTCAACAGGTTGCAGGTTCTGTTGATGAAAAATTACAAACTTGTGACTTTAAGAAAAAACAATATAAGAAATTGCTGGCGCAGTTAAATATGGAAGTTGAATACATCTATTTGTTAAGCGATTGGTTCAAACAGCCATGTTATCAGGATGTATTGGATTACATTATATCGGTTGGATGCTCATATTATTTTGAATACATACCATTACAGAAATTTGGTTTGCCGGTGCCGAAATAAAATTTAATAAAAATACATAAAGGGGATGCAAGCATGCCAGAAAGTCAAACTGTTTATATGCCAATGAGTTTAGCGGGCATTGTGGATAATTTTGGTTTAGGGGTAAGGGATGGGGTATGGTATGCATTGTTTGAGGCTTTATCTAACTCCATACAATCCATTTATTTAAATAATGTTGAGTCGGGGGTAATAAACTTGGTGATTCAACGTAATAATGAAATGAATTTAGAAAATGCAGTTAGCGAAATAAATAATATCATAATAACAGATAATGGTGTAGGATTTAATGAGCTTAATTTTTCAAATTTTAAACGTGGATATACTACATCTAAGGATGGTTGTAAGGGGATTGGGCGCATAAGTTTTTTAAAGGTTTTTGAAAAAGCTGTTATTTCAAGTGTGTACGTTGGTGAGGATGGGAATAAATATAAATTAGAATTCGATTTTAGCACCACAACTGATTTGGAAAAAGTTACCCCTGTTAAAATTTCTTCTCTTGAACCTATTAAAACACAAATTGTTTTAACAAAGTGCAAACAGTCTTATAAAAAATGGTCAAGAAAAGGTATTAACGATATAAAATCTATGATACAAGAACATTTTTACCCTATGTTGCGAACGGTATTTAAAAAATCAGATATAGATATAAAAATTTATGATGAAAATAGTTCAAGTGTCACCATAAACAAAAATTCTTTTAAAGAAGATTTAGAACAAGAAGAACATCTTATTATAAGTCATTGTGGTATAAACTATGAATTTAATGTTGCGCATATAAAAACTAAATTAACCAAACAAAATATGATACACTACTGTGCTGGCGATAGGGTTGTAAAATCAGAACAAATTGAGGATTTGAGAAAGCAGCCAGTAGAAGCTGATTTTTATTACAATGCGTATGTATCATCGCCTTTTTTTGAACTTAATGTTAATCAAACTCGTGGGGATTTTTCGATTTTAGATAGCGATTCAATGGATTTATCCTGGGATATAATAAATGAGAATTTGAGTTCTAATCGAAAATCATTTTTAGCTGCTACTTATGAAAGAATTGAAAAGGATTTAAATGATTCTATAAATGATTTTATGAATAACAATCCTGAATTTTCATATATTCGAAAGAATAAGGATGGTGTTTTACAGAAAATTCCATTTGATGTGACAAAAGATAAAATAGCAAAATATATTCAGAATATACACAATTCGAATATAGAAGCAACTAGATATCAAACAGAAAAATTTTTAGCCAAGCTTTCTGATACTACAAAAAATGAAATAAAACGAGAAGATATACAAACGTTCTTAGAAAGTTTAAGAGAAAAACAATCTAATGAGGGCTGGGCCGAATTGTGTGGTTATATAAATTATCGCAAATGGATTATAGAGTTGTTGGATAAATATATTAGGCTTGATGATGAGGATAAATATGCGAAAGAACGTATAATACATGACTTGATAGCCCCAAGTGGCTCATATAAACTAGAAGATAACAATCATAATTTGTGGTTGTTAGATGACAAATTGGCTTTTTATAAATTTTTGCACTCTGAAAAACGGTCGATTGTCGACTCTATAGATCGGCCCGACATATTGTGTTATAATGAGGATATTGATAGTGATTTGAGAAATTCTTTAACGATAATAGAGCTGAAAAAACCTGGACGAGACAATACAAATAGTTATGAACAAGTCTTAACCTACATAGACCAAATTAAAGCTGGGGGAATTAGGGATGCCTCTGGGCGCAGAATTGTAGTTGGTGACTCTACTTTATTTTATTGCTATATAATCCAAGATGTTGAAGACAATGATGCAACAAAAATAATGCATGCTGGGTTCAAGCAAACAGGAGCAGGTACATATTTCTTAAGACCGGCGAATTATGATACCGTTACTATCGAAATAATCAATTATGATGCGCTATTGAGAATTGCGAAAAAAAGAAATGCTGTTTTCTTTAGTAGTTTATTGAAAGAATAACATTGAAACATCTTGTTTTAGTTGAAAAAAGGATTGTTTTTTACATGTTATAAAGATGGTAAAAACAGTGATTTTTTTACATATTTTTTACATGTATTGGCCGTGGTGAAAAAGGGTCAAATATTGTTCAAAAGGGGGTAAAAAAGTCCCGGTTTTACACAGGAAGTGGTGAATTTTTATGCATTGTCCAGACCGGCGGACTAGCGGAACAATGGTCTGGAAAAATTAAAAGTGGCGGAAATGTGGTGTTTTTTATGTAAAATCAAGGCGATGGCAGTTGTTTTTGTACATATTAAATACATATTTTACATGTGTAAAAGTGCTTTCGTTTTGCAAAAAATTTTACATATTTTTTACATAGAAAAAACTTTCTACTTGCATTAAAAATAAAAAAGCCTTATAATCCGGGGCGCATTGGGGCATAGTTTAATGGTAGAACTCCGGACTCTGACTCCACATATGCTACACAACAAAAAATCCCAGATTTCCGCATAATACAGCCTGAATTTCGGGCAAAAATGGCCGTTTAACATTTGTGCATATCACTGCATACAGGCTGGTTTAAGCTGGTCCGTATATAGTTTCAGTTTTACATATTTTTTACACAGGAATTTTGGGGTATCTTTTCAGAAAAATCTGTAGGGATTCGATATTTGCTTTTCGCATACATTTTACACATTTTTTACATACTGTGCAATGGAAATTATTTTTTGGGTTTGCTGGATTTGACTGTTTCCCATAGGGCAAGTTTTTGTTTACTGATTTCGTATCCACGGACAATATTTCCCAGAAAGTTTTCCAATTCCATCAGCAGTTCAGCATGGTGTTTCTTGCGCCGGAAGAATGTAAATTTTTCTATACGTGTGGGGCGCAGGAATCTGTCTGATGTGTTTATTTTTGCATATTCTGGGAACAGTGTGTTTATTCGTTCTATCTCTATTGTGTATCGTCTGATGCCCAGAAAGAAGTCGTATGGGTTGTCGGGTGGGTAAAAGTAAACCTTGGATGAGAATACTCTTTCAATTGCTTGTTGACCATGATCGTGGACAATTGCGGCCGACAGAATAATGTCGTCACATATTGGTCCCTTGTCCAAATACAGGTCTTTGATTGTTTGTGTTGGTATTCCCTTAAGGTGTGCCTTGATATTGTATTTCTTAAGTAGATCTTTGGTATCCCTTAGCATAAAAAGACGACCGTGAAAGCAACCACGATTTGGCAACAGATAGCGCATATCGTAATAGTCTTTCATTATTCGCAGGAAATTGTTTGTTTTTTTGTTGAAGATTGGCAGAACTTTTGCACAGACCACACGCAGCTTTTTATTCTTTTGCATCCGTGTGTATAGTTCTTTTATCGCTTTTTTGTCTATGATGATATCTGCATCGCAGAATAGCAGGTACCCATTAAGCTTTCTGTTGGTTCCTATTTTTTGTTCCGCAATCAGCTTGCCAGGCTTGGATTTGATAATGCTAAGGTTTAGTTCCTTGCAAAGTTTTATGTTGTCTTTTGCTTGGATGACTTTTTTTGTGTTGTCAGTCGTTCCATTAAGGCACACAATTGTTTCAATCTTAATTTTGGGGTCTAGTTCCCTTGTCGCCTGATTTATTGCGTGCAAGGTGGCGATAATTGTAGATTCTTCATTTTTTACTGGAATACCGATGGTTATCGCTGGTATCATTCTTTTGCCTGGGGTTAAAGGATGTATTATGATTATAGACGATATAATGGAATATGCAAGTCATTATGATTTGTTGATTTTTGATATCAATGGTGTTTTGGATAATAACCACAATGCAAAGGTGGAGGTCTTGTCCGCTGCTTTCCCACAGCTCTCTGATCTAGAGATTTCTAAGGTCAATGTAGCGATGGAACGTGCGTATGAAAAAAGCAAATCCAGTTCGACTGCATCGCATATCGCAGATGCTTTGTTAGACAATGGCATTTCAATAGAATCTGCAAAAGCAGAGGAATTGTCGGCTGCCTATTACGATCTTAATCGTGTAAATCCTGAAATTATTGAAATGTTGAATTCGTTGGCCCAAACGAAAAGGGTTTGTCTGTATACGTCGCTGTCTAAGGCAAAGGTGGATTACATCACCAGCAAGGGGACCCTGTCGGATGATGTTTTGGTTTTCTCTCGTGATGTTCAGTTGGAATCTAAACCATCAATTCGTAATCTTGAAGCGATACTTGAGCAAACTGGGGTGTCGGCTGATCGGGCGGTCTTGTTTGGGGATAATGTTGCAGTTGATATTATGCCGGCTAATTTGTTGGGTATTAAGGCCGTTTTGGTTACCAACTATGTAGATTCTTTCATCAGGTTGTGAATAAACCTTGATACTGAGGCAATGTTGCCTCTGATGTAGTATGCCGGCACTTTGTCGGCTATTTTTTTGATGTCTGTCAGTCGTTGGTTCATGATGCCGTTTGTGTCCAGACTGTTTCTTGTTTCGGTGAAATCGTTGAATAAGAAATTTAGGCCACGGATATCTCGGCTGGATTCTTCGTATAGGTGCCAGAATAATTTTAGTGTGTCGTATTTATGTGCGGTTATCTCTGGTTCGTTTGTGATAATGGGAAACAGAATAAGCGATATTTTTGCTGCTTTTTTGGTTGTCCGGTGGTGAATACTGGCCTTATCAGTTTTTAGGTTGTCCTTGGATATCGGGCAACCGGCAACAATTGTATGTTTTTTGCCATCTATGATAAATTTTTCATCGGCCAGAAATTGGTATTTTGGTGAATTTTGCAGAGCAATAGCAAGACTTGTTTTGCCGAGTCCGGACATTCCTCCAATTAGCAAGATGCCCTTTGTGCCATATCCTATTGCTGCGCCGTGTATTTGATATAGTCTGCTTTCTTGTCTTTTTTGTTCCAGCAGTGTCCCAATGATCACAATTGTTGACCTGATATCTTGTTCTGAGCCGGTAATAGTGATGTTGTTATCAATCCATTTGAATTTTTTGCCGGTGGCAATAATCAGTTCCGGTTTGCTTTTTGTTTCAGTAATGCTTACTGCTGGTATGTATTCGGCCCAGAAATAGTAATCGTGCCATTGTTCAAACAGCTCGTTTGGTAACTCACATATGATTGATTGTTTAAGAGACTGGATTTTTATTTGCATGATATTTCTTTGTAAAATGCCAACAGTTTGTTTGTCTGGTTCTCTATGTTCCATTGGCTGGTTGCATCGTTTTGTGCCTTTTTTGCCAATTTATTTCTTAATTCATCGTTGTTTATCAGTAATGATATTGCTTGGGCCAATGAACTTGGGTCAGACGGTGGAACCAGTATAGTGTTATCCATATGTTTGGCAAAGTCCACCATACCAGCGCAATCTGCTGTGATTATTGCGCAGCCGCAGATTGCTGCCTCAAGCATTGTTGTCAGAACTCCCTCTTTGGCACTAGATGGGCAGGCAAATATCTTGGCTCTGTTGTAAATCTCTACTAGTTTCTCTGTTTCTAGGTTTTTTAGATGCGTAACGTGATTATGTTTTGCCAGTTCTTCTTCCAGTGGTCCGGCCCCAACAACAACTAATTTCAGGTTCAGTTGTTTCGTGGCTTGTAATAGCTCTATAATTCCTTTGTGTGGGTATAATCGTCCGACAAATAATACGTCAATATCTCTGTTTTGGTTGGTGTTCCTAAATATGCTTGTGTCTATGCCGTTGTGGATAACTGATATTTCTTTCCGGATAGACTTTACGTTTTGTTGCCATCCATCTTTTACGCTTTCGGATACTGCCAGTAATCCGGATGCGTTGTATAGTGCAAGTTCCATAAGATGGTCAAATTTTGTTGGTGTTCCATGCAGATGGATTACTGTTTTGTATCTGCTAGGGACAAATAATGCATCTGTTTTGTTGTGTATTACGACTAAATCGTATTGTTCGGTGTTGTCTTTATAAAAGTGTTCTGCTGCATATCGTCCAAATTGTAATGATTCCAGGTCGATATCTATCCAGGTGTCGCCGGTCTTGTGAATTTGTTCAAGTGGCAATTCAACAAGCTTTATCTTTGGATTGTTTTCTAGGAATTCGTCAAATATCTTGGAATGGTGGCCAGTGTCTGCTGTTAGAATTGTTACATTATGGCCTTGTCTTAGGATTTCCGAACACTGATTCAGGGCAACTACCTCGGCACCGCCGATGTAATGCCCTAAACGATAATAGTGAATCAGTATGTTCATGCTTATGCGATCTTTCTTACTGCTGGCATAACGTGTTTTTCGAAATATTCACGCTGGTCTGGGAATCCAATTACTTTTTCATCAACCAGTGCCTCGGAATCCAACCATACAACCTTTACATTGTCTTCACGGACTTCGCAGAATTCTAGAACTGTATCGCTTGGGACTTTTGCTACGAAGAAAATGTGGGCTTCATTGTATGCACCACGCTTTTCTACTCTGTGTTCCGCTACTTTGAATCTGTATGGTTCTGCCATTTGTTCTGCTAATTCAACCATGAATTCAGATGATTTACCCAATTCTTCATTTAATTCACGTCTTAATGCTGCCTCTGCAGTTGTTTCGCCATCATCAAAACGGCCACCGATTGTTCCATATGCACCTGGTGCGTATTCCAAAATAGCAATTTGTTTTTTGCCGTCCTGAATGCGAACAGGGATGATGTATGCTGCATAGCTTACTTCTTTAATCATTTTTTTCTCCTTGTGTTGTATAGCATTTCCATATCTGTTATTGCCTTTTTAGACTTTAGCACAGACTCAAAGGAATATAAAGCCTTTTCATATTCTTCGTTGTCATCTGGTGCATGTATCAGATTACCTGGGGCATATTTATCCCATGGCGAGCAATATTTGTTTCTAATGTGTCTTTTGATTGTTGGTCCCTTTGCCAGCGCATCATATCCCTCAACAACGACCAGGAGATGTTCTAGGCCTTGGCGGTCTTTTCCTAGTTGGTAGTCTAGGGTCATGTCTTTCCAATCTGTGGTCATTTCGCTTTTGAAATTTGGGTCCAGGACAGGTTGGTATCCTATTAGCATATCGTAAGTCATTACAAACTTGGCAGTTGCCAATACCGATAGGTCGTTGGCTTTGAGTTGTTTGTAGAATTCTATTTTAGCGAGCAAGGTCCTAAGGCTCAACTGTAGAGCATCAGGTTTTAATAAAAAAAGTGTCTTTTCTGACATTTGCGTTTCTTTTTAGAATAGCAACAATTTTTTATTTGTCAATTTTTTTGTATAAATAATTGCAAGTGGGAATTTTTCTTATTAAAATTGTATTACTAGCTAGGGGTAAAATAATGAAGGTTGCGATTTTTTGTGATTATTTACATTCGTTTGGTGGTACTGAATACTATAATGCCACTTTGGCGATGGAGTTGAAAAAGCGTGGCATTGATGTTCGGGTGTTTATCTGTGAAAAAACTCAGAACTCTTACTGGATTGATAGGTTGGCTGATTGTGGAATAAAGACATATGAACCGGCACGAAATCGTATAGACAGGGACGATCGTAGTGTAGATTATGAATTTGTAGATTCTTTTATTGATGAGTTTGTTTCGTGGTCGCCAGATGTTATACACGCCAGTCCTGCAGCCAATTTACTAAAAGCTTTCTTGGCTCATAAAAAAGCACCAAAGGTTCCAATTGTTGCTACTGAGCATACCACACCATGTGCTGATTCTGCATTTTGGTATCCGGATGATTTCAAGAAACTGCTATCTAATGTAAGTTGTTTTGTTGCTACGTGCAGGACATCTGCTAAGGGTATAAAGGATTTTCATGGCTATTCTGGGCCTGTCAAAATTGTTCCGCATTTTATTCGCCCCCCAGTTCATAAGAAAGCGACCAGAATACCTTATTCAGTTGGTTGTATAGCAAGAATGTCGCCAGAAAAGGGGATTGGTGTTTTGCTTGTTGCCTGGAAGATGGTAGTTGCGGCGATTCCGGCAGCAAAACTATATTTATATGGTGATGGCCGTGTAAAGTCCTATTTTGAACGTCTGGCATTTTCTTTAGGCTTGCAAAATAGTGTTGTTTTTGCTGGCACATACGACCCTCGGGATGGTGCTGGTGCTATTGCTGGTAGACACGATATTTTTGTGCAGCCGTCATTGTTTGAGAGTATTCCGACATCTCTTATTGAGCTTGGTATGCTTGGAAAGCCTATTGTGGCCACAAACGTTGGCGGTATAAGAGAGTTGGTACGTCGAGACACGGGTATCTTGGTTCAGAGTGGTTCGACTGATAAACTTGCCAGGGCTATAGTGAAGCTATTGTCATCTAAGGAGTTGCAGAAAGCTTTTGCGGCCAATATTCAGAAATCTGTTGGTAATAGGTATGATCTGGATAAAGCGGTTAATACAATCATTGGTGTGTATAGGTCTGTTATATGAAAAGCGTAATTTATGCATCAGACGGTTATAGAAAATTTTTCAACAGGTCTGTTGAAAAAGTTCATTTTTTGGATGAACTAAATGTTCATAGTTTGTCCGATTGCACCATTGTAATCGATCCGGACCATAAGTTTGGTGTTTTTGATTCTGCCGGTATGTTTGTTCCCAGCTCTGGGCAAAAGCGGAATAAGGTTATTCAAACGCCTCCTGTCTTTATGACTGCTAATGATTATTTGGATGTTGAGGCAGTATATTTAGGAACTCTGGAGGATCATTTTGGACATTTCCTGTTAGAGCACACAACCAGGTTATATGCTTTACTAAGGCAACGTTATCAGGGAAAGAAATATATTCTTGTCAACAATCGTAATTTACCTGGTGTATCTGGCTTTGTCTATCAGTTGTTTGCGTTGTTGGGGATTGATCGGAATGATGTTATTGTTGTGTCATCATCGGTTGGCATTCGCAAATTGTATGTCCCAGAGGTGGCATTTGAGATACCAAATACTTCGTCCAAGGCTTTTGGAAAGATATTTGATGCTGCTGCCAGCGCAATCACATCTGATATTAGGCATGACAAGGTGTATGTTTCTAGGTTGAAATTAGGAGACAGGGCCACATATGGCGAAGAACAGATTCAGCAAATATTTGCCTCTAATGGTTTTGCTGTTATTTATCCGGAGTGCTTGTCCTTTGACGAACAGGTTGCGTATATGCGACATTGTAAGTGTTTGGCTGGTATAGCTGGTTCTGCGTTGCATTTGTCTTTGTTTATGCCGTCTGGGGGTACGGTTGTTCAGATAAAAAGGAATAAACCATATCGGGATAATAGCGATACTCAGTATCTATTGTGTGCAACAAAGGGCTGTGACTTTGTCCTGGTTGATTGTGCTTTGGAGAGGCTGCCAACTCATCATTGGTCGGAATTTCCGCAAATCGTTGGACCAACCAAGTACTTGAAGCAATTTTGTGCGGATTGTGGTTTTGTTATTTCTGGGGCAGATATGGTTCCTGGTACTCAATATAAAAAAGCATATCGTGCTGCCTTTCGTTCTAAGGGTGGGTTTGTTAGATATCAACTTAAGCGGATGCTGGTGTATGTAGTTCCAAGGTTGATCCCATGTGCTACGAAAAAGACTTCGGTGCGTAGATGGCTAAACAAGCACATATAATTTTTTTGTGTCTATAAAATAAAATGTTTTTATTTTTTACTTCGATTTTACTTTGTTTATTGCCTTTTTTGTGTATTTGTGTATAATGAGATTTGAATCCATAGGGATATGGGTTCGGGGGCTTTTGCACGCCCATGTCATTCGGTGTAAGACGGCAGCATCGCTATTCCGATATCGTTCCTGTGGTTTTGCATCGTCATTTATCCCTGACTGTATTACAGTCGGGGGGCTGTCCGCCATACAATAGGGGATATCCTGAAAGCGGATGGGATCACTAATGACATGATTTGCAAACTCCCCGACCGCCTGCATTCCTGCGGCGGTTGATCTATTGAAAGGAGTCAATGCATGCGTATCACTATCTATCATACTGGACCTGTCGATTTTATAAGTAGGGTTTTAATTATTTTCGGAGCACCAGTTCTTGGTTTTATTTCTGGTGGTTACATTGGTTCTTGTATAGCAGAGATGTTTGGTTTTGTGGGTGGCAACGCAGAGGCGGTGTTTTGCGTGCTGCTTATAGTTCTTTTTATCGCCCTCTATATTTATCTTGGGGTAAAACTTAAATTATGGCTTGAAAAATTTTTTCAAGAAAATTTGTAATCAGATGGAGAATGGTCAATGAGTGAGCAAAACTTGGATTTTATCTTGGAATTGTATAATGCACCTAAGTTGTTTAAGAAGCTTTTGGGGCATTTGTCCCCTGATGAACAGAAACGTTACATGGGGCAAATCAATTGGTTTGTAAAAAAATGTAACGATTTTATCACTAAGTCTGGCTATTCGTTTATTGTACCAGAGGGTGTTTATGATGTTGGGATTGCAGCAACGCCATTGAATTTGTCTGATTTTGATAAAGATGAGGAGCTCTTAATTGATCAGGTTATTGAGCCAATCGTTATGTTTCAGGGCAAGGTTGTAAAGTCTGGTGTTGTTTTGTTGAAATCTGCAAAGGAACCAGAGCCGGTTGTTGAGGTTGTTGAACCTCAGGTTACGGTTTCTGCCGATATTCAGGAGGAGAATGTAGTAGATACAGAAGCGGTGGTTGTTGACCCAAGTATTGAATTTGTTGAAATTGATTTTTCTAATGCAGAGGTTGTTACCTTGGATGATGTGTTAGCAGAAACAAAAAATAATGAAAATAATGAACCAAAAGGCGATGCATAATGACAAACTTTATAGGTATTGATTTAGGGACTACTAATAGTGCTATTTCATCATATGATGGTGAAAATGTAAAAATCTGGAAGAGTTCTGATGGGTATGATGTTACGCCGTCTGCTATTTTTGTGGACAAAAGAGGAAATAAATATGTTGGTAAGAAAGCATACAACCAGATGGCGAATGATCCGGAAAATGTGGCGGTTCGTTTTAAGCGCATGATGGGTACAAGCACTATGGTTAGTGTCCCAAATTTTGGCAGAGAGTGGTCACCAGAGGAATGCTCTGCGGAGATCTTGAAAACTATGTTCAATTATTTACCTGATGAAATCAAGAATGATCCGGAGTTGGGAACTGTCATAACTGTTCCTGCGGCATTTGACCAAAAGGCCAAAGATGCTACACTGGCTGCCGCTAATATGGCAGGTATTGGAAAAGTTGCTCTTATGCAGGAGCCGGTTGCAGCGGTTATGAGTATCATGAAGACTCGTCCGGAGGATGGTATATTCCTTGTTTATGACTTGGGTGGTGGCACCTTAGATGTTGCTGTCGCAGAAAGCACAAATGGGCGAGTAAGTTTGATGAGCCATGGTGGGATTTCAGTTTGCGGCGGTCGTGATTTTGACCGTGTGTTAATTGAGAAGGTTGTCTATCCTTGGATGCAAAGTCGCTTTAAATTACCTGATGAATTTTGGACCTTGGATAAGTATAAATCTATTGTTGGAATTATAAATCATGCTACTGAAGAAGCAAAAATTGCTTTATCTGATAGAGAAAGTGCTACCATTTCGGTTTCTGAATCACAGTTGCGTATTCAGGATGAGGCAGGAGAGGATTTGTACTTGGATGTGGAAATTACACGTGAAATTTACAACCCTTTGATTGAGGAACAAATTCAGGATACAATTAAGGCTGTTCTTGACACGTTAAATGCCGCTGGTCTTAAAACAGAGGATGTTGTTCGTATAGTTTTTGTTGGGGGGCCAACAAATTATAAACCATTGCGTGATAAGGTTTCATCTCAGTTGGGTATTCCTGCGAATACCGAGGTCAATCCTATGACAGCCGTTTCAGAGGGGGCGAGTATTTATGCTGAATCCATAGATTGGTCTTCCCAGGCGCATGCGAAAAAGAATACTCGTGGTTCTATCGAGTCTAAGGGGGCGGTAAATGTAAAATTTGACTATATTGCTCGCACTCCGGATTCTAAGACTAAGCTTGTTGTTACCCTTGATTCTGGTGGTAGGCAGGGATATGAATTCCAGATTGACTCGCTAGATACTGGTTGGTCTTCTGGCAAAATTGCATTAGGCGACAAAACTCCAGTTGATGTCCTTTTATCTAAAAATGGTGAAAATACGTTTAAGGTTTTTGTCTTTAATGATTTGGGTGAAATTGTTCCACTGGAAACAAATAAAATCGTTATTGTTAAAACAGCAGCGACAATTGATTCTATCCCAGCATCTCATACTGTGTTTGTTGGTGTGTTGGATAAATTAGGTGGAACGCCTGTGCCAGAAATTTTGGTTAAGGCTGGTGATATGTTGCCAAAACGTGGAACCATTAGGTTAAAGGCAGCAGAAACACTAAAGGCTGGCGATATGGCCTCTCTAAACTTTAATTTGTGGGAGGGTGATATTGTAACTCCGATTGACGATAATCGCCCAATTGGCTGTTTCAAGATTTCTGGGACCGACTTTGATGATGGTGTCATTCCTGCTGGGGCGGATATTGATTGTATATATGAAATGTCGGACGATGGTAACATAAAACTAGAAGTATCTATTCCATGTATTCGTGGTTCCTTTGATTCTACGAACAATTTCTATTCTAGACAGGAAGGACAAAAAGACTATACCGATGCAGCTGAGGGAATTATAGCGGATGCGGAATCTACCCGTAGTCGTGCGGATGATATGGCTGAGAAAATTGACGACCCCGATTTAGATTCTGCGATTACAAAGTTGAATAATGCTGCCTCGTTGTCTTCCGATGAAAGGGATCCAGAAAAAGCAAGAGCTGCTGAAGAACAGGTCTTGCAGGCAAAAAAGGAATTGGCAAAAGTTCGCAAAAAACATTTGAAGACGATCCGCCAAATAGAGTTGGACAAGATGCTGGAGGTTTTTGAACCTCTGCGTAAGGTGGCAAGTACCACTGATATAAGCACTATTGATAATCTTGTTGCCAGCGCAAAGCGTACGATCGAACGTGAAAACAATGAATTTGAGGGCTATATCAAGGAAATTCGCTTTAAGATATTCGCAATTTTGTGGAAGCAAGATTGGTTCGTTGTTGCTCGTTTCAAGAATTTGGCCACACGTCGTCAAACTGTAACCGACAAAGCTAAGTTCAATAGCTTGATTGCCGCCGGTAATAATGCGATGGAACATGACAATATTGACCGATTGAGACAAATTGTTGGTGAGTTGGAAATGATCTGTATTGGCGGCAGTGCCGGCTTTGAAGATATGAATATTACAAATATCGTAAGAGGATAGGATATGATGGACCCTTGGTTACCAAAAGACTATAAAATTGCAAAGGATGTTGAGATCAGAAATCTTGTCTTTGCAAATGATACTTGGCAAATTTATAAGACGAATAACAACAAAAATTTGTTGGTTAGTCGTCAGCCGTTAGTGGACAAGTGGGTTGATCAAGGGTTATTAAATCCTGAGGTCTTCTTCAAGTGTGATTTTGGTGGTGACAACTTTAGTTGTTTGTTGTCTTCGGAGCGGTTCCTATTAGCACCACTAAGCTATAAGTTCTTTGAGGTGGATAAGGTTTCGGCCTTAGCTTTTGCAAAGAGTCTTAGGGAAACTAGAAATATCCTGAAGGATGTTCCGTTGGATGATGCTATTTATGTTGAACAGTATGCACGGTTGTTGCCTGTTGCTGAGTTGTCTGGTGGGCATGTTGATGATAGCCTACTTTTAGGAACATGGTTAACCGGTGGGGTTGCTGTTCCGACTACTTCGATTAGAAGATTGAAAAGCCTGACTGCTAATTTCTCAAAGCAGGATCTGGAAGATATTATTGATGCCTCTGGTATAGAACAAAAGGTGCTGGATGGTCAGGTTGATTCAGAGGCGGCATTTTTAGATGACTTTGGCACAAGAAAACATAGTGCTGTTAAACCAACTAAGTTTTCTCTGCCTGGGGCCACGTATCTGGAAAATTTCTTTCATGAAAACGTTATTGATATAGTCCAAAATGCGGAACGGTATGAGAGTCTGGGAATTGGTTTCCCATCGCCAATTATTCTTTATGGTAAACCAGGTACTGGTAAAACTTACGCCGTTGAAAAGTTGGCTGAATTTTTAGATTGGCCAGTTTATAGCATAAATTCAAGTAGTATCGGCAGTCCATATATTCATCAAACAGGACAGAAAATTGCTGAGGTGTTCAATAAGGCGTTTGATACATCGCCATCTATTGTAATAATTGATGAAATGGAGGCATACCTTTCCAAGCGAGAGGGTGCGCAAGATTTTAAGGTCGAGGAAGTTGGCGAGTTCTTGCGCTTGATACCAGAGGCACCAAAGAATAAGGTGTTGGTTGTTGGTATGACTAACTTGTTGGAAAATATCGATCCTGCGATCCTTAGAACTGGTCGTTTTGACCATAAGATTGAGGTAAGGATGCCAACAGCTGAGGACATTAAATCGATGCTTGATACGGCCCTTGCGAAATTGCCTAAGGAAGACGGTTTGGTATTGGATAAGGTGATTGAAGCATTGACTGATAGACCACGTTCTGATGTTGCTTTTGTTGTTAAGGAGGCCGCACGATTAACCGCTTTTCGTGGTAAAGACAAAATTTCCCAAATTGAAATTGATGATGCTCTTCAAGCTAGGGCATTGAAATCAACTGAAGACAAACCTAAAAGACGTATAGGATTTAACAATGATAATTAAAGAAAATCCCTTTTATATACTTGGTGCTAGTCTGCGAGACAATCGCCAAAAGATAATGTCCCTTGCGGAAGAAAAGAGCCTTGAAGTTGATGAGGCTGTTTGTTCTGAGGCCCGTATGGTACTTACAAATCCAAGAAGACGATTGGTGGCCGAGTTGTCCTGGTTCCCTGGAGTTAGTCTAAAGGAAACGTCAGTCATATTGAGTAAGTTGAAGTTTGGAGTTCTTGAGACAGAATTGCTCGATAAATTACCGCCTTTGGTTAGGTTTAACTTGTCTTTGGAGTTGTTGCTGCATGGAAAAAAGAAATTGAGTGATGCTGCTCTTGAAAAGAGTTTATTCGAACTAGCTAAATCATATGATGATATTAACGCTGATAGCTTGTTAAAAGTTATAAATGAAGAACGTAGCATTTCAGGATTCTCTGAGGTGTCAGATGTTGCTATTTTGGCCGAGGAAATTGAAAATATCAGGATCCAGGCTGTCCATTCATTACAAGATTTATTATCTGGTCGTTCTTTGACATCTCTAAACCATATTATGTTGGGTGTTCTGGCACGAGAGAAAAAGGATGGTTCTTCTTTGGAATTGGTTCAGGATTATATTGACAGCATATATGCGATGTCAGTTCAAAAGGATATGGAGACTTTAGATGAAGGGATAAAGTCCTCTATTGAGAATGTAAAAAAAGTGGCCGCAAGGAAAAATGTATCAAAATCTTACTTAGAGCAGGTAATTGATGAATTCCTCTCAAAGTTGGAGGATTACGATAACATTATGCAGCCTATGCAGGTAAGCATGCAAAATCGTGGCTTAGAACATACAGCAAGTAGAGAGATGGCTAGCCAGGTGCGCTTGTTGGCAATTCATTTGAGTACCAAGCACAAGGCATTTGATTTATCAGAACGAATTGTAAAAAAGGCAAAGGAGTTGTTTGCGGAGGTTAATACTTCTGCTGAACATTTTGCTGAGGACCTGTCAGCAATTACTCAGTTAAGGGAGTCTAAGGCAAAACGGGAGAAGGAAATAACTTGCACAATTGAAAAGCGATCATTATTTTTCCCAAAAACTGTATCTATCAACCCCAAAAAAATTCAGTATGGTGAGACTGAATATCAATTGAATGAGATTACACATATTCGTTATGGTTTGACAGAACGATATGTTAATGGTTTTCATCAGGGAACTGATACCATGGTGGCATTTGGTGATTCTGAAGGTGAAACAGTCATAACTTGGATGGATAAGTATGATTTTAGGAAGTTTACAGATGCTCTATGGAAAGCGGTTGGTCCGGATTTGATTATGATTATGGTTGCACAACTTGCTCAGGGTAAGGATATTTACGGAACCATTTACAATGATGGTATTAAGTTGACCAAATCCAAGTTTTTTAGCTCAGAGACTAAATTCTTCAAGTGGCATGAGGTTGGTTGGGCTGAGATGAATGGAGCTATTCATTTTATGGCATTCAAAGAGAATGATTTTGTTAAAAGTTTTTCTTTCCAGGAAATTAACAATGCTCACGTTATTTCTGTGATGATGCGAATATTCAAAGAACATCCTGCACGCACTATTAGTGAGGCATTTGGAATGTCTAAGGCCGATGCTAAAAAGGAACGTCAGGTTAGCTTCTCAGAGGATACGCCGGAGGATTCTGATGATTCAACTTCTGGAAATTCATCCTCAACCAATTCTGTGAATGATGAGAGTTCCGATGGGTGGCTTGGTCTATTCCTATTTATTTTCATTGCAATAATTATTGCAATACTTGGAGGTGCATAAAATGAATAAAAATTCTTGGTACATTGTTTGTTGTATTATGTTGGGTTTGGCTATTCTACCGGTCATGCCCTATGGATACTATATGCTATTACGTGTTGTTATCTGTGGTGTTTGCCTGTGGCAGATAATTACATTATACAATAACAAGGGAACGCTGCCGGTTGGATTATGCCTGATTGCTCTGCTGTATAATCCTATATTCTCTGTTGGCTTAACACGTGGAGTATGGACAATACTAAACATTGCCACGTTGATTTACTTTATATCAAATATGAAAGCAACTAAATAAAGGATTTGTGATATGAAGGCTTTTTTTGCTGGTGTTGTAATGGTAGCATTATTTGTTCTAGGTATAGTTCAATTTGGTGCATTGGTTAGTTTCTTTCACAATTGGTTTGACGGTTATATGTTTTTATCAGTTGTATTTGCATCGTTTATTACGGGAATACCTCTTTTGGCCACAATCCTTGGTATACTTGGAGCTGTTAATGCTTGGGGCATGAATGTTTTTCTAGCTATACTGTTGTTTTGTCCGTTGCTGATAATTTATATCCCGATGATTTTAGGAATTCCTGTGGCTATTATCTTTGACAAGATTAAAAATTTGGGTAAGAATGTACAGTAAGTTTGTTAGTTGTAATAAATTCTGTACTTGCAAAAATGGGGTTTATAATGAAAGGGTTTCTTGGTTTCTTCATAGGTTCTTTGGCTGCGATTGTTCTATACCACATATCTCCAACCCTTTGTTTGGTTGTTTTACTTCCTATTGCTATTTACTATGCATTTTCTAGCAATAAGGAAAAAGCCCCTAAAAAAAGTGAGAAAAAGATTGAAAATGAACGTTCGATTATCGAGAGTATGAAGAGTGCCATCTCTACACACCCATCATATGTTGATTTGTCTGTAGAGGAAAAAAGGGATTGTTTGTTAAACTTGCAGGCAGAGGCAGAGGGGATTTTAATTGCAAGCAAAAGGCAAAAAGATAATTTTGATAAAATGCCAGATGGCATAGCTAAAAGAATCGAGTCACAAGTTATTGAAAAGTTTGCAACAACTGTTAAGGAAGCAGAGTTGCGTTCTATCGCAATTGGGGAAATGTTGGATGAGTTGAACATAGGAAAGGAAATCTCACAATCGGTCAACCAAAAGGATTCTGGAATTGAAAAAGTTAGCATCGGTGAGGTTACTACAGTTGCGGAAAACAAATCCTCTTGGATCGATGACGATGATGATTAAGAAATACTTCTGTTGATTTTTTGTTCGTTTTGTGATATAATGCCTGGCATCAGCGGACGGTTTTAAGCCGTCTTTTTTATTCTGCCCTGGCTCTGTGCTGGGGCTTTTTCTATGCGAGGTTTATATGTCTGGAAGGAGAGCTGGCATGCAGCGTGCCAAAAACACTAAAAACGATGAATTCTATACCCAGTATCAGGATATCGCTGCCGAATGTGACCATTACCTGGATCAGTTTAGGAATAAGGTCATATACTGTAATTGTGATACTGAGTGCAGCAATTTTGTGCGTTACTTTTTGAATCTAAAATCCCAGGGGATTATTCGTGATGTCATCTGGTCTGGTGGTCTGGGTGGCATTGACTTTCGAAGTCCGGAATCAGTTGCTATGTTGCAGCAGGCGGATGTGGTTGTTACCAATCCGCCTTTTTCTTTGTTCCGGCAATATGTGGCCCAGTTGATTGAATCAGGCAAGCAGTTCCTGATCCTGGGCAATCAAAACGCT
>JAFVSL010000009.1 GCA_017503725.1 Alphaproteobacteria bacterium
ATTATTGAGCGGGAGCCACCCTCTGTTCCATCCCGAACCAGACAGGGAAACCCCGTATCGCCGATGGTACTTTGGCTTAAGCCACGGAAGAGTAGGTCGTCGCCAGAATAAATCCAGTTTATCGATATAAAAACCGAATTCCACCGCCCACCCGGGCGGTTTTTTTATTGCGTATCGCGCTTGATTTGTTATTATCACGAATAAGAAAAAAGGGTTTAAAATGCCAGTTACCTTATTGGGTATATATTACAATATGTCAGATGCGGTAAAAGTGTACCATCACGAAAATGGCGAAGTGCATGTAACAGGCGGCGATGAATTTTATGCCGTGCACATTATCAAGCAGACATCCCCATCGTCCGAAGAATACAAATCACGTGGTCGTCTGGACGCGTTGGCGGCGGGCGAATTTTTCAAGGTGGCGTGTCGATATCTGAATGACGAAATCGAATGGACCGAACCCGTCCGTAAATTCAGTTGTAAATATAATCCTAACCGGTCCCGTGGCTGCACAGAGAAAAATTGTCCACGCGCCCTGGGCGGCACGGCCTACAGGGAAATTTTTGGCGCCGCCTGTCCATTCCGCAAAACACGATAATCCCCCGCCCGTTACTGGGCGGTTTTATTTTGTCCAGAACCCCACATTAACTTGCAAAGAAATTCTGTTTATGATAGAATGCACATACCGGTACGAAGTCGGTCGGTCGTAGAAAACCGTTAATTCATAGTGTCCGTGGGGACAATAAAAACCTCCAACCCTAAAAACGGTTGGAGGGCGGTGATATACATAAATAAGCCCGCTATTTTCTATGAATTAATAGTTTCTAACCTCCAACCACTTTTGCTGAAAGTGGTTTTTTTATGGTGGCACAATTGCGCAATACACCCACCGTTTTATTGCGTGTTGACCACGTGCCACCATCAGGCCAAGATTCAAAATATGGGGGAAAAGGATGAGAAAGTTTTTATTTATTATCACCGTGATTGTTTTTCCGACAGTCTCGTTTTCTGATATTGCATCAACGGCATATGTAGATAAGAATATGGAAGCTATGGAAAACGGTTTTCTAGAGTTCATACCCAAACTACAGGGGGCTATAAACCCAACTGAAAAATGTGATCTTGTGTGTGCGGATGACGCATGCTCTTATTATAAAATGGATTGCAATCCAATCCCCGATGAAGAACGCGCACATAATACATTTGTTATAATAGACAAGTATGGCTATGCAATACCATCGGAAATCGCAGATGATGGTAACGGTGAATTTATTACCGGTATCTCTGTTACCGATACTGCGGTTGTTGTAACGCGTTCAGATGCGCCAATGCCCCAGGTTGCCACCCGCGAGTCCGCCGGAATTGTCAAAATGGGCGAAATCCCTGTTGGAACCAGTGGTACAGAATCTGCAATGATGTGGATTGAATAGTTATATAATCGCCGCCCAGATGGGCGGTTTCTTTTTTGAAAAAAATATGATACCATTAGTGGGGATTTGAAATTTTAGTTTTTATACGTGGGGGATATGTATGCGCAAGGCCTTTATTGTAACGATGTTATTTGTTTCCAACACTGTGTATGCGGGACCTGAATTGACGGCGGCCGTTGAAAATGTTCGTGATGTCTGTGGTAATATTGGTGCGGAACTGACCGATATGAAAAAAATGGCCGGTATTACAACGGCGGTCACCGGTGTTGGCACGGTCGCCGGTGGTGTTGGCTTGGGCGCCGGTATCGCCAAAGCCAAGACGGACAAAGAACTTTCACAAACAGAACAAATCATTGCAGAGTTAAAGGCCGCCGGCGCCACACAGGTAACCAGTCTAGAAATGTTTTATGAAACATTTGCAGATGCACTTAGTGAAACGAGCACCCTAAACGGCCAGGCATACGCGGCACAGTTGCGTGCAAAAAAAGATAAATTGATGCAAAAATCCAAGAATCTAGGAAATCTGCGTACAGGCACACTGGCGGTTGCAACGGCAACAAATATTGCGGGTGCGATTATGTCTGGCACAAATCGGGTCAAGGGCGATTTGAAACAACAAATCGACGGATGCCTAGCCGCTGTAAAAACGTTATCAAATATCCGTATGCAGGCGCGTATGGACGGCAGTGCAACGGATACGGAACTGGCGCGCGCCGAAAGAATCATTAGCGCGTGTGACGCGTGGTCCACGATTGATATTACGCCAATCAACAATCGTTCAACGGGCGCAACCGTATCATCAGGCATTGGTGCGGGATTGGGCTTGGTCGGGACAATAACATCCGCATCTGCAAATTCAGATAGTGTGCGCAATGGCGACGATGCACAACGTGAAAAGAACTTGAACACGGCGGCCAATGTATTGGCGGGTGGCACAACCGTTGCATCGGCGACCGCAACGATATTCAATGCAACACAGATAAATGTAATTAAACGTGCGGCAACCATTGCCGATGAATGCGAGGGGGCATTACGCTAGGATGAAAAAGGTATTTATGTTTTTTATGGCGTTGACCATAAGTTATGGTGCGTCATTTGCAGCAGATAAACCAGAAGTTATTATGTACGAAGCCAATGGCGAAGTTTATTTTATTACAGAAGATTTAATACGGCAACTGGAACAAGATGCGGATAACACCTGTCTAGAAGGCGTTATACAAGAAGATAATAAAAGTGGCACAAAAATAGAAGTGTTTTATGAATTGCTTTTATCACAGTGTCGTCAACAGATTGCAACGCTTTACGGCGAAACAAAAGAAGGGAATGATTTTGGCGATAAAATAATTGGGGGCCTTGCGAATGTAATGAATCGTCTGTCCCAGAAAGACTTAATCCCATTGAACCCAGAATTAGAATGGAAGGGCTGTGTGGTCACCAGGCAAAATTTAGAAAAAAGATTAAAAGAGGCGCAACAAGATACTAAATATCTTTATACTATCACTGCGGATATAGATTCCTGTATTAACGCAATCAATGTTCACACAGATGATTCATCTTGTCCACTTGTTCCGTCGGTTTCAGATAAAGGCATCATTGCAAATATGACTAATATGAATGCAAAATATAATGATAAAACACTAAGTTTTTCAGAACGGCCAGATATCAAAGATGGTCAGGTTTTGATTTTTAACGGCCAGGTTCTGGTTGTCTGTGATGGTGGTAAACCTGTGCATATTGTAAAACCGGCTTTTTCGGGGTATGTGGCGTGCAAAGGTGCAGAATTTCAGGCCTATCCAAATGTTGGGTCTACGCCAAATGGAATATATCTGGCAAAGCACGATAGCGTTCAAGAACCAAAAAATTTGGATTTGTGGGGTGGGTATCGTATTCCACTGATTCCGTCGCATCAAACAGAAACATATGGGCGCGCAAATATGTATTTACACGGCACTGCTGACAAAGATAAGCGTCGTTCTGGCGGGTGCATTAGTTTGGGTGTATGGATAGACGAATTTATCAACAGTGATTGGTTCAAGGATAAGGCAAAAGATTTGTTGATAATAGTAGACTCTTAAACAAGTTCAGTTGTATTGTTGATATCACCGCCCGATTTCGGGCGGTTTTTTGTTGCCATTTCATATGCGGGTGCTACAATATTCCCAACAGAAATCAAAGGATGTAAAATGTTATCTGGATTACGTACCAAGGCAAATGCCGCAAAACGTGGCAGATGTAAAAATCTAATCGCCGTCCTAGAAGAGCCATCCGATCCAAAAAACATTGGTGCGGTTATTCGTAACATAAATGCCCTTGGGGTAGAGAAATTATATATCGTTGATTCAAATAATATTGTGCCAGACACCTGGGACGAGATTCGTACGCGCAAAACCCTGCTTAAATCATCGGTCAGTGCGGTAAAATGGACCTTTGTAAAGAAATTTAAATCCACGGCCGAGTGTATGGATCATCTGGAAAAAAACAAATATGTATCGGTTGTGACATCCCCGCATATCAAGGGGCGCACAAATGTGATATTACAGCACGGTGACTATACACAAAAACGTCTGGCCGTCTGGTTCGGGAACGAGGCCCGCGGCATCAGCCCAGAGGCCGTCGCGCGCAGCGCCGCCTGTATCAACATCGAAATGTACGGAATCATAGAGAGTTTTAACCTGGCGGTGTCAACGGGTATCGTCTTGTACGAGATAACCAAGCAGCGTCGTGCATATCAATCCACACACGCACGTGGTCGCCGGAAAGATCCGGCATTTGAAACCACCAAGTAATATTGTGCCAAGAATAAAAACGCATCCCCCATTCTGGGGGATTTTATTTTGATTTTGTTTATGTTATAATCAAATGGATGAAAAAATTTAATCGTGCTGTTCATAAATCAATGGGGCAAATGCCGCCCGCACTGCGTCAATTAATTGGCGATTCTGATGTGGCCACCGCCACCGCTGAATTTAAAGACTTTATGACGGCATTGGCAGCCGAATTTCATACCCAGTTATCAATGGATGTTGCGCCCCAAAATATAAAGTTGCGCACACCAAGAAAGTTGTTCGGACAAACGGTATCTTTGGATTATGTTGCGTCGGGGTCAATTGGATCTGTATATAAAATTACGATTGGTGATTACGCATTTGCGTTCAAGATAAATCGTCGTACAACCACGGGCGAATTGGCTGTAATGCCGTTACAGAAACGTGCCCGTAGTCTGGTAAATAAAATGCATATCGGATCGGTCTTTGAATTTAATGGTCGAAAATATTCGTGGGTTATATCTGATTTCGTTGAAAATGATCGCGTGGACGGTTTTGAATCTGCAATGGAAAAATTGTACTTTGCATATATTACCAAGGGGATAAATATTAATGATGCGCATCCAAATAATTTCAAAGATGGCCGATTGATTGATACACCGTCATTGTGTACGCGCAGTGGGGAATATGACGATATAAAAAAACTGACCCGGGTTCAGATTGATATTGTAAAAAAATTGGCATACTGTATCAAAACGGATGATATGTCACGCTTTCAATCATTGGTTGCGCGTGCAATTGCCGAAAATCCAGCCGTTGTAACACATATGTTTTTTGCGATGAAGTATGCCAAGGGGCCAACCTTTGCCGTCGGCAAGACGGATGAATTTTCAACTAAGTTGCGCCGATATGAGGCGGTTATAAATTCTGCAAAACGACAAATTGATTCGCCTGGGGCGGGCTTTCCCGCCATTGTCCAGAAATTGTCTGGTATGCATAACAAGTAAGATGGAATTATAAGGATTGATTTTACTTGACTTTTCGTTGTGTGTATATACAATGCGTGTCGCACTATGAATCCAGGGGGCACACCAAAATGCAGAATGCAAAAAATTTAAAAACATTTGAACGCAAAAACGGCACCGTTGTATTACGGGCGTCTGATTCGCAATATATTATCACAACGGCCCAGCGTATTCGTATGGACCTGGTATGGGCAACGGAATCTTGCCGTTCGACGCTGGCGGATGCGCTGCACGTATTTGCGCAGCATAAGCAGTGTATCAAATCTAATGGTCACTGTGTCGGTGACAATTGTCATCTGCGCTAGGATAAACCAAGGGGGCCATTTTGGTCCCCTTGTTCTAAATTGCAACCCCCAGAAAATATTGTGCCCATTGTCCGATAACAAATGCCACAATCGATACCACAATACAGATAATCAGCATTTCAATCGTATGTCGCCAGAATTTATGCCCATTTACACGACATATCCCCCAGTTGCACAAGAATATGATAATTATTGCAATTATAAATGCAGATGCCATTGCCGCGCGCACATTGGCGGTCATAAAAAATGGCAGTATTAACAGAAAACTGGTCCCCAGATACGTCAGCCCCGTCACCGCGCCCGCCATAACGGCATATTCGTTGTCATTTGTCCTGTGTGCCAGATAGTTTGACGCCGCCATTGACAATCCCGCCGCCACGGCGGAAATAATACCGGTCAAGATAATCAAATATCTGTTCGCCAGGGAAAACGCCAGCCCCGCAATAATCCCGGTTTGCGAAACCAGTGCATCGTGCATCCCCAGGACAATCGCCCCCGGTATATTGGAATTTTTTCGTGTCATAATGGCGATTATAACATCACCCATATGCCAAAGGCATTGGGAACGATTTCATATCACCAACCACTAATCACTAACCACTATTTATTGATTATTTCCATAAATGCATCGTGTGCGGCCTTGTCTTCGGATGGTATATCAAACGTACGATATGGAAAATCCCCACCAATTTTTGGATGGGCCAGCATTTCTGCGTGCTGTTTTGCAATAATTTCTGATACGTCCGGGGCGGGCGCGGTGTTTTCCAGTTCCATATAAACCTTGGCCAAGATTTCCGAGTCAATTAACGCCCCGTGTGCGTCCGCACGTGCCGTCAACGAAATGCCATACCATTTTGCCAGTGCGTCCAAAGAATAACTTTTTGGACCAAACACGCGATTTCGCGCGATGACAATGGAATCCATCTGCTGGCTGCGTGGAATCTGTGGCAGTCCCAGTTTCGCCAATTCGTGATTTACAAATGGAAAGTCAAAATCGAATCCGTTATGTGCGACAATCGGGCTGTCACCAATGAACGCCAAGAACTTTGGTGCGATTTCAGACATTTTTGGTTTGTCTTCCAAAAAGGCATTAGAAATCTTGTGAACCATATAGGTATCCGGGGGAATAATTTTACCCTCTGGGTTAATGTATTCGTGGAAATTATTATCGGTAATTTGTCCGTCCAGTATTTCAACCGCCCCGATTTCGATAACGCGATCCCCGCGCAAATATTCAAATCCAGTTGTTTCAATGTCAAAGCAAATAACGCGTTTCATATCTTTCCTTGGTCGCTTGATAATAATTGTTTGTGGTATTATAATGGAACGATGACTTTAATGCTAGAAAATCTTAATCCAGAACAACGTTTAGCGGTTGAAACAACCCAAGGACCATTGTTGGTTTTGTCTGGTGCTGGTACTGGCAAGACAAGTGTTCTGATATCCCGTATTGCACATATATTGAATTTGGGCTTGTGTGATAAATATCAAATATTAGCGATGACCTTTACAAACAAGGCTGCGAATGAAATAAAAAGTCGTTTATCTGTTTTGTCGAACGGCGAATGGTATCCAGACGGAATACAGTGTGGAACATTTCATTCAATATGCCTGCGTATTTTGCGTGCTAATGCAGCCCGTGCAGGCTTGGCAAATAATTTTATTATTTACGATGAAGATGATCAAAAATCTGTTATCAAATCGTTAAATAATGATTCAGACATAAAATCAAGCAACTATGTCGAAGCATTTTCAAGATTAAAAGATAAGGGACTTGTTGCATATCAAAACAAAGACAAATTATTTAATGCATATAATGCGGAATTGCAACGCCTGAACGCGGTTGATTTTGGTGATATTATTTTACGTGTTTTAAAATTGTTCAGTGAATATCCAGATATTCTTTTGCAATATCAGAATCAGTTTAAATATATCCTGGTTGATGAGTTTCAGGATACTAATAATGCACAAATGGAATTGTTAAAATTGTTAACCCAGGGTCGTGAAAAACCGAATATCTGTTGTGTTGGCGATGATGACCAATCAATTTATTCGTGGCGTGGTGCAGAAATTAAACATATTTTAAATTTTGAAAAAACGTTTCCCGGGGCAAAAATCATTCGTCTTGAAACAAACTATCGTTCAACGGCAAATATTTTAGGTGCGGCAAATTCGTTAATTCGTCATAACCAAGAACGCCTGGGCAAGGATTTACACAACGTGTCAACCGATGGTGGCCCCGGTGAACCGGTGTATGTGTTAACCCTGCCGTCGGATTTAGACGAGGCACGCATAATTGCCGAATATATTCAACGCGAAGACAAACCAACTTATTCTAATTTTGCGGTTTTGATTCGTACGGGCACATTGTCACGCCTGTTTGAAGAGGCTTTTGCCACACGTGGTATACCGTACAAGTTAATTGGTGCGACCAAGTTCTATGATCGTGCGGAAATTCGTGACGCGATTGCATATTTGCGATTGCTGGTGTATCCATTTGATGATATATCATTCTTGCGTATAATTGGTCGACCACGTCGCGGATTTGGTGATGCGGCAATTGCAAAAATACGTGCATCGGGTCCCAATCTAATGACGGGATTGCGTAATGCGCCACTGTCCGCGAAACAGCGCGCCGCGGCCGATGAATTTTTATCGGCGTTTGATTTTGATTGGGAAAACGTTTCGCCACGGGATGCCGCACAAACATTACTGGAACGTGCGGGCTACATCAAAATGTGGCAAGATTCCAAGGATTCAGATGCTCCAGACCGTCTATCAAATATTCGCGAGTTAATCACGGGTGTCATTTCAAAATATGACACGATTCCCGAATTTTTGGAACAGGCAGCCTTGATGATGACCGACGATAATGATACCGAAATCACCGGGGATGTTGTGTCCATTATGACAATTCACGCGGCCAAGGGATTGGAATTTGATACGGTATTTTTACCCGCCTGGGAAGAGGGAATATTTCCCAACGAACGTGCCATTGGCGAAGGTGCTTTGGAAGAAGAAAGACGTCTGGCCTATGTCGCAATTACGCGTGCACGCCGCATATGTGTGGTAAGTAATGCGATGTCACGTGTAATGTTTGGCGCACGTACATACAATTCCCCCAGTCGGTTTATCACCGAAATGGATAACCGATATCTGGATTTTCAGGGGGGCACGCCCCGTGCGCATACATACTATGCGCCAACCCCACGGTCATACGACACGCCAACCCGACCACGTCACACATCAATTCAGAATAATACCTTAAAGGGGAAATTTGTCACGCACGCCGAATTGGGCTCTGGCGTTGTAATTGAGGATGACGGAAACATTCTGACCGTTGCGTTCAAGAACAAGGGGATTAAAAAGGTTGCACGTCAATTTGTCACGATTAACTAATCATCGCTTTTGATTGCGTTCCATATTTGTTTACTTGTTTTATAAACATCCTTGGCCAGTGTTTCAACATCACCACGTAATTTTTTACCAAATTCGTCTTTGATGCTGCCACCCCAATCTTTGGCAATTTCATCCGCGCGATTGGCCAGATACCAAACCAAGAATCCCGTTATCAACATTGGCATTACACCCACATCTTTTAAGTCGGGGGCCATTGTTGCACTGTTTACACCGACAAAACCACTCATTAACGCGACGCACACCGCAATTACCACCGCCAGCACGATAAAATATATTGCGGCACTGACCACACGTCCAATCTGTGCTTTCAGGGATTCTGTTTTAAACAGTCCCGTGAACGTGTTATAGATTGTTCCCGGTATTCCCTTGTACGATGTTTTTGTGACGGTTTCTGCAACCGCGGTGAATGGCAACATAATAATGGCCAGGAACAAATCAGCAATCACCCCAAACGCCATAAATGTAAATTTCCACGCGTTCACGATAAACATAATTATAAAGGCAACGCCCAAGACGAATAAAAATGCGCTGGTCCCGATTGATTGTTTTATATATTCCCAACCCAATGCGACGCCGGTGCTAAAATACCCAGACAACCGTGTCGGCAGACACATAATATTTGCCGCCGCATTTGCGTCTATGATTGCCGTATCTGCGATATGGGTTGAAACGTATGTATGAATTGCGGCACACGTATCGGGCAATTGAACGCCAACCACACTGGATGTAACATTCAGTATTATATCCGCCGTATATGTTCCAACCAACATAATTGGTGTCATCAGCATCATAAATATTTTTGCCGGGCCAAAGTTTAAAACAACAATCCAGAACGAAACTTTAAGTGTTTTTATTGCGATTTCTTTGCCCAGTTTTTTTATATCCCAACCGGTTTTCATATTATTGTATGCCTCGCCCATAATCCAGAAAACATACATCAACAAGATAAATATGATTGCGAACCGCGCCAATGCGTTGTCAATTATATGTGCAACGTGGCTAAGTGCATTCATAAACGCCATTCCAACTTTGGCCTCAATCGGGACATAGTCTGGTAATAATTGTTTTGTTACATCTGGCGCGAATTCTGCTATATCATTTTGCAGATTGCTTACAACCATTTCACGATTTGCCGTCGTCGCCCAGGTTCCATAATCGCCAATATCCCCCGTATTTAGGTTTGATGCCGCCCCCGCCGCCCCAGATATAGAAAGGGCGACCATAACAACCGATAAAAATTTCCACACACGTCTTAACACTTATATTGCCTTTTCATCCATTGCCTTGCCGACGGCATTTGCGATTTGTTTTGGTAACGACCAAATATTTTTCCCCAGTTGCTTAATCTGGCCACCGAAATCAAAATCTTCTTTGCCAACCGATGGCAACATTCCTTCGACCCGATTGCGCAAGACCAAGAAATACAACGCAAACAATGCCGCCATCATAACAATAAAATCCCAGCCATCGTCCAAGAAATCAAATGCGCCCGGATACGACCGTTCGACCATCGCGCGCTGTGCGGTAAAGCAGGCTGTAAATTTATCCTTGTCCATTTCGCCATCAACCAATGAAACGCGTTCACATTCCGCAAACACATTCATCACAGACAGTGTTTGCACATCTGGGTTTTCTGGACTTGTCCCCAGCATTGGTGGCAACATCACGCTGTACCCATCGACGGGACCGGGGAAATAAGAATCCGCCGCATAAGATATGGTTGCATAAATAATCACAACCTTTAATGCGATAACGACAATTTTTATCGCCGCGTTAATCAGCATATTTATCCCCTTGTCAAACAGCCCCCCGGCCAGTTTCCACGCACCTTCGAACGCATATGCCGCGATAAATATTGGCATAAATATAATCAAGAATATCAATTTAAAAACCACTGACAAGATTTGAAAGAACAAATCAAACCCAATCACCAGGAACATTATAACCAGCCCCAGTCCCGCAATCCACGTAAACGCACCGCCGCCCATCCCCAGCCACGCATAGTTCATCAGGGAAAATCCACCCGCCGCCCCGGCCAATACAACACTGTTAACATTTCCGATAACGCACATAAATGGTCCCATAACCGGTGATAAAATTTCGCCCGCGTCAACCGGACCCATTGCGCACGTACCCGCGTCGACAATGCCACTGGCCGCCATTCCCAGCAATCCCCCCAGATATAAAATAGGCGTGATAATAATTTGTGATAATGCTTTTAGGGTTGCCGGCCCACCCAGCACCGCACCCCCCAGTAATGCCGCGACAAAGAACACACGAACACCTTGTTTGGCAACCTTGTCGAACCAGGGCTTAAATTCAATTTTCTTTTCATCAACTTTTGTGCCGGCGGTGCTTTTTGCGGCCGCCCATACGTGTGCAACACCGGTGTAGGTCATATAAATCCCAAATCCCAACGCAATCAGAATTAACAACCCATCCAGTATCGCCGTCCAGAATAATTCGGTTGCATCGCCAATCACAGAAAATAAATCGGCGATATATTTGCACATAAAGCATCCGTTAATATTTGCAACATCACCATTTTCGGCGCCAATCGCGGTCATAAAGTTTTCCATACTGGAATACGTCAACGCCGCCCCCCCAATGGATGACGATAAATACCAAATGCCGATACCCAACGCGATTGCGCCCATAATAATTTTAACGGCCAAGATTATTATTTTTCCTTTCATTAACTTTTCTTTTCTTCGCCACCGTTAATTATTGTTTTTCCGATATTAACCGCCGTGTTAATAACATTTTTCGACAGGGTTAACGCATCATCTGCCATTTTTTCGCTCAGTTGATTTTCTGTGCCAACCCCAAATATCCCCAGGACCATTTTTGAAATCTGTGGAATTTGTTTGTATATAAAGTTTAGCACATATACCAACACCGTTACACTCATCAATGTTAACGCTTCCAGATTTTCATCATTTAAATCGGCTTCAAAAACATTACCGGATAAAATCTTGTCCATCAATGCGGCGTTTGTCTCGTCTGGATCTGAAAAGAATTTCGCAATAATCATCATAATGATTGTATACGTCAGAACGCACGACGCCAACGCAACAATCGCGTTAATCAGTTTTTTTATTTGGTCCTTGCTGATATGCTTGCTGACATTTTTTACAACGTCTGGAATATGATCGGCGCCATCAAACGCCATCAGCATTAACGACATAGGAAAGAAAAATGCAAAAAACGTCATCGCAACAATAATGTCTACAAAATAAAAACAGAACCGTATGAATAATTTAAAAAATCCATAAAACAAATACAGTCCGATAAAGAATAATCCAATATGTTTTATAAGTGCCCCAATCCCCAACAATGCTTCCCAGGTGAATGCGCTGTCCATTACCGCAACCCCCAATTTCATATAAGATTGAAATTGTGTAATCGTTGTTTTCATCAGGTTGATAATAGTGTTGCGCAATTCGGGACGATAGAAACCATCGTCTGACATTTCCATTGGTTGATATGTAACTTTCTCTTCAACATCACCAATGTCGTGTTTAACCAGTGCCTGGGTATATGTCAATGCAACTGTTGCTGCGGGCTCAAACGTTATTCTTGTCACCAGTTTTGGCACCGCCACCCCAATCCCCAGCAAACTTAATACGATAATAGAATTTACCAAAACTTTTTGAATTGATTTTTTATAGAACGGATCTGTACCGCCACCTTTCAAGTTCTGATAAATTGCATTTACAACGAACGCGGTAAAAAGAGCAAAAAATACAATAAATGCCAGGTTTGTCATCTGACTGTAAATTTCAGCCGCCGCGGTGGACACCACCTGGAACAGGCGATCAAACACCCCACAGCCCCAGCACTGAACCGTATTATCGATAAAAGAATTTATCACATCTGTCATTACTTTTTCTTTATCCACCCGATAACTGTGCCAATCGTCTTACCTGTTTTTTGCAGATTTCCAACCGTTGCCTTTGCGTCACCTTTGACTTGTTTATAAAGGCCATCCATACCCTTGGTATAAGAATTTAATTGTTCGCGTGTAACATCAAACATTCTTTGCATCACATAGAATGTCAATATTGCCGATAACCAGAATATAGAATGTTGCCCAAATCCCATTGCGCTGTTCGCGACGGTCGGGACGTTGGCGGTTGCGGTGCCACCCGCGGCCACAACAAATACAGATGAATTCCATTGGAACAGTGCCTTTATCAATGCGACATTCAGCCCCAATATAAACGCGCACGCAATCATCGTGATAATTATGTCTTGTAATGCTTTGACAATGTTGGAAAAGACGGGCCACGGATCAAACCATTTGTCGCTGGGCTTAACTGTCCATACCAAAACGTTAAACGGATACAGCATTAACGCCACACCAAAATTAAATATTGCCTGAATTATTAAAAATGCCATAAACAAATTACATCCCACAAATGTGAAAACAATGAACAGTCCCGAAATTATATTCAAGAAGTCTTCGCCCCCGTGTGGCACCAATGTCATCAGGCCCCGCAAACCATTTGTAATAAATTGAAAGCCGCGTTTGATAATTTGATTGTTTGCGTGACTTAAATCCGCAACCGGTTGCGTTAAAAATTCGCACGATGTTTCGGAAATCCAGGCCTTTTCCACAATGTCGGGTGGGCATTCAACCTTTGTTGGGTTGACGATTCCAGTCTCGTTAATTGTGGAAATAATCGCATTTGTATACAGTGAACCAAATTGCAAGAACGGATTAACCAGCCACTGGGTTACAAACATTGGCTTGATTTGCAACAATAAGATAGCGGCAATCATTGCACGTATAATCGGTTTAAGCATATTGTCGGCAATAGTCATTGGCTTGGCCTTGCCGTCCCACATTTCGCCACCACCCGACATACCGATAAAGCCCAAGACTTTCTTTGGAATGTACATTTTTACCAAATACATTCCCATTGTAATCCCCAAGAAAAGCCATATGAACGTATAAATGATACCATCGCCATTGCCCACAAAAAATTCATAAGTTCCCGTTGCAACCATCATCAGCGCATCCAATATTAACGGAACAAATGGGGATAAATCCAACGCATCAACCAAAGTTTTTCCGGCGTGCGCCATTGACGGGTCAAACACGCAGACCGCAAAAATCAGGCAGAAAAACAGTTTTTTTAAAAAAATCATTCTCTCTATAATTATTTATCTTTTCAATTATATCACATTTGTTGCAAAATATGGTATACTTAAAAACGCGTATGTTAAAAAAATTCTGGATAACATTTTTATCGTTTTTACCATTTGGCGCGGCGGCTGTGTCGCCGTGGATTGTTGGCGCGGTTGCGGGCGTTGGTGCGGTCGCGGGTTTTTCTATTTACCGTTCTATGGCGCCGGTTGATATGGCGGATGCATTTGAATTTTTTTCAAGTTGTTGGACGTGTCAAATGTTTTCAGACATTATGGCGACGATGTCTGGTATTTTACCGCGTGTTTATGATGCATTGGGTGCGGTCATAATACCGTTTTCGATTGCGGTAACCGCAATTTGGATTGCGTGGCAGTTAATCAAAACATTTTCCAATGACAAGGGGACGGTTGACGGCTGGTCGCTGTCGGACACATTTGTAACACATTTTGTAAAGTTGGGGGTTGTGACCGCGGTCTTGCTGGCGCCATTGCCCCGAATGCTGACGGATATAATCATAGAGCCCGTGTTTAATGTTGGGCTTTATATGAATCGTGCCGTCACTGGGGACGATGCCTTTAATTCGTGCCTTGTTGCGACCGCGATTGCGGATCCGGTTACAATATCCGATGCGGCGACATCGCGTGGTGCGTTTTCGCCGAATTTGCGCCATAATCTGGCGTGCCAGGTCGCCAATGTTCATCAAATGACGGGCCTTGGGATGACGGCGGGTTGGACAATGATGAATATGGCGTTTAACGATGAGTATATGCACAAGATAATGTGGGATGTTCCAATCTTTCCGAATGTTCCAATGTTTGCGGCGGGACTGCTGGTGTTATTGTTGTTTTTTGCGTCACTTTTGCCAATTCCGTTATATTTCTTGGAAATATTTATAAAACTGTCTATGGACTTGGTGTTATTGCCATTGACATTTCTGGGCTGGCTGTTCAAGGGATGGAATATTTTCCCCCAGGGGTCGCATAATAAAAACATTCGTGCGATTGTGGATGATGTTATAAATGCGACGGCGGGCATTGCGGTAACGGGGCTTTTTGTTGCGTTCTCGATAATGTTTCTGGATGCGGTATTTGGGCGCCTGGGGGGTGTGTCGCGCCTGGCCACGGCGTTGCAAAATGGCGATTCGAAAATGTTGATTGATGGCCTTATGATGCGAAACGATTCGTTGATAACGATTCTGATTATGGGCGTATTTATTGCGATGTTTATGACGGCGATTCCCGCGCTGACCAAGACTTTGTTTAATGTTTCTATATCCACAAAATATTATGATAATTTGAAAAAAGACCTGCAAACGACGTGGGGAAATTTGAAAAATATCTGGGCAAAAATGAAAAAATAAAAAATCAAGTGCTTTATTTAACCCGGCCCCCTTTTTTGTACATTCCGAATCTGATATAATTCATAGCAATGACGACGACGTTTCCGATTCTTTATTGGCCACGTAAAACGACAACAGATTCTAACTATCAGTTGTCGCGCAAGGTTATAAATACCGAAACCGGCACAATGCCAACGGTTATCACGGGGGATTTAGATATTGCGGATATATTGGCACAAAATCCAAATGCGCGTATTTATTACCCGGTGTTCTGCGAATCGACCGGCTGGTGGGGTGAATTATTGGGTGGCGATGCCGTTGTGACTGATAAATTGATTATTTCCCCAGAATGCCAGTTAATGGTGATTGAATCTGATAAAATGGCCAAACCATCGGGCAAGAATCAACTGTTGGCGGCGGAAATCTATCCAACCAGTGGCTTTTTCAAGAAAATGAATTCTGGGATTGCGACGGTTGCGGATATGCTGGCGACGGATGCGGGGACGATATTGGCGCTGTTTTCGGGCGCGAATCAGTCGCAGTTTATAAACATCCTGGAATCGACGGGCAATTCGTATCTGGGGTGTATTGGTCGATATTAAAATGCTATTATTGCTTGATTTCTGTAAAAATACTTATATAATTACGTGGCTTAAATTTTATAAAAGGACGATATTATGAAAAAAGGAATTCATCCAGAATACCACGAAATCAACGTCACAATGACGGATGGTAACACGGTAAAAATGTACTCTTCGGTTAAAAAAGACCTGATTTTGTCCCAGGATAACTTGAATCATTCTGCCTGGACCGGTCAGCGCACAAATACGGCAGACAAGGGCCAGCGTGCAACCGAATTCAAAAGCAAATATGCAGGCTTTAATTTCTAAGGTTAATTCATTTCTTGATGGGGGCGGGATATGGAATTGTTGATTAAGGGTTCAACCGAATTAAACAAAATGTTTATGGCGTTGCAACGGACGGCATCGTCCCTGCGTCGCGACTTCGGAGAGGTTGAAAACCTGCAACAATCCCTGCGCGGGGCGCGTGACTTTGTGGCCAAGGCATCTGCCCGTATCGAGGAAAGTATTTTATCAGACCTGACCCTGGTGCGTCCGGCGGCGGGTTTGTTGACACCCGATGTTTCGCACGATGGTGATGGTCGTGACGAATTTATTTTGGCGTTGTCGGGTGCATCTAATTTTGTGCGCGGCAACCCGCATTTTGCGATTTCTTTGGCGTTGCGTTCGAACGACGAAACAAAAATCGCATTGGTTTATTCCCCAATTGATGAACGTTTATATTATGCAGAGGCGGGCCGTGGCGCATACGTTTTCTCGGCATATCATTCTGCGCGTATAAGTGTTTCTAATATCCAGGATATGGGTGAGGCGACCGTTGCCTATAACACATCGGATGCGCGTCCGATTGTTGGCGAAAATACACTGCGTACGGGATGCCCGGCATTGGATTTGGCGTGGGTTGCGGCCGGTAAATTGGATGCGTATGTATCTGATGCACTGGATTATGCAGAAATTGCCGCGGGCGATTTATTGGTACGCGAGGCGGGTGGAAAAATCGAAATGATGGCCGACCTGGTTGCGACAAACGGTAAATTGGAAATATAATTCGCGCCCCGTTTGGGGCGTATATTTTTGTTGTGATGAATTCATTAAGACGCTTTTTTTCAAATATCATATGCGGTTTTATTCCGAACCGGGACGGGCGTCGTCGTATGCGTGTTGTGCTAAATTCTGATATGGGGGCATATTTGCGTTTTATTCGGTCGGACCTGGGTACGCGTCCCCGTCGTGTGCGGACATTTGTTGGGTACCTGGCGCGCAGTCTGCTTATCAGTGTGAACGACGAATATATTTACAAGTTTCCATTGCGTCGCGATGATTCAGATATCCTGGCCCGCCGCGAAGGGCGTTTGGTGACGGCACTTGCGCCATTTTCACCGATTTATGTGCCACCGGTTGAATTGCTGGACTATAATGGTCGTGTGGTTCGCAAATACGAATATATTTCGGGAAAACAATTTAGAAAGTTGCCGGAATCCTATGCGCGTGCCCATATGGATGAATTTGCGACACAGATTGCACACTTTATGTATGAAATCGGCCGTGCAAATCCCGACGAAATCGCGGATTTAAAACCGTCTGTGGGTGCGGTGCCGGGGTATCGTTATGGTTGGACCCAGGGTGATATCTATGATAATTTTCTAATCGATATGTCGACGCATAAAATTATCGCGATGATAGACTGGGAAGATTGCTATTTTGGTGATTTTGAACGCCTTTTTCATCGTCGTCACGTATCGATTGCCAGTCAGTTTATGGATGCGGTTTCGCGCGAATACGATAAATTATATTATAAAAAAGATTGAAAAGAATCTCAGAAGTGTATAAAATGTGCGCGTATGGCCCCATCGTCTAGCGGTTAGGACACCAGATTCTCATTCTGGCGACACGGGTTCGATTCCCGTTGGGGCTGCCAAATTTCATAAACGCAGGGCGTTTATGAAATTTGCGCAAGCACCCGGGAATTGAAGCCGTAGGGTTCGGGGCGTCAGTTGGTGAAAACGAGTTGTAAACGACGTTTGAACCTTACGTAGCGAATGGGGCCCATAGAGCGAATGCGAATATGGGGATGTACATTCCCGTCGGTCGCTGCCATCCGTCTTTGCCGATGGCAAAGCCGCGATAAAGCGGATTATAGGTAATACTATGAAAATTCGTAATTTAATATCTAATATTGTATGTGGTTTTGTTCCGGGAAAATCGCGTCGCGATTTGGTCCGTGTGAAAATACGTTATAACACGCGTGCGTATGTAAAATTTGTGCGTGATTATTTGGGTGATGGGTCATTGCCGATAAAGACCTGTGTCGGCTATGGGTGCAGTAATTTTATCGTTTTGGCGGGTGGTCGTTATGCTTTCAAGTTTCCTTTGAACGATGATGGTGCGGCGCGTGCCCTGCGTGAATTGCGTATAACAACCGCCTTGCGCAAATATACTACGTTTAAAATTCCACAAATGGAAATAATAAAATGGAATAATATTGCGGTGCGTAAATATGAATTCTTTCCAGGCGTAACGCTAAGCGAGATTCCACCACACATTGCCTTGGCCAACCGTCATCATATTGCGCGTCAGATTGCGCTGTTTATTTATCAAATTGGTATGGCTGATCCGGCATCTATTCGCGATTTGAAGCCTAAAAAGACGGCGCGTCCCGGGTTCTTGTACGGCTGGTTTCATAACGATATCTGGCAGAATTTTATCCTGAACCCCAAAACGTTTGACATTGTTGGCTTTATAGATTGGGAGGTCGCAGAATTCGTCCCCTTTGCGTATGGTTTATATATGGCGGATCATCACTGGGATAAATTCGGGTATCGTGGGATGATTGTAGACGTTATGGCCGAGTATGCAAAACTGTACTATGACAACAAATAAATGCCACGGATTCGCGTGTTTTGGTGTTTACAGACCCCAACAAAAATGTTATAATAATACAAAGTATACACGCATTGTGCGTGTCGCAGATGCGTAAAAAATGCGGAATTCTGGACGTGTCCAGCCGTGGGGGAGTATGAATATGACAAGTCATAAATTTTCAAATTGTTGCAAGAATGCCATTGGTACTGTCTTTTTGTTGGGCGGTGCATTTTTGACGTGTTCGACATTGATGTCGATGCGTGCGGCATTTGCGGATCCAATTGCGCCGGTAAATATGGATGCGGCGTCCCCGCGTGCAATGCGTGCAACGCGTTCCGGCCGGGCCAGTCCGCGCACCACAACCGCGACGACAACGGTGTCCCGTGGAACAACGGCAACAACCACGCCATCGCGTGCAACGCCATCGCGTAATGTTGCGGCGCGTACAACGACACGTACGACAACCACGCCATCGCGTAATGTTGTGGCGCGTACGGCAACAACCGCGGCGACGGTATCTGCGGCAAATCGCTCGGGGCGCAATGTTCGTGCGCGCAGTGTTGACGCATCGCGCGTTTCGCTTCAGGGGAATGCAATCCGTGGGTCCAAGGCATCAACCACAAATTACAGTTATTTAAACAGCAAACTGTATACGGGTAATTATTCAAATATTATTGATTCCAGCACTGGTCTGATTTCTGCGGATGCGTTCAATAATTGTATGGAATCATATTACACCTGTATGGACGAGATTTGTACCGCCCGTAACGCGGCGCAACGCCGTTGTGCCTGTGCTGGTCGTGTCAAAGCATTTGCAGAGGCTGAAACCCAATTAGAAACCGCAAACGAAGAATTGATTAAGGTTTCTGGTGAATTGGCATTGTTAATCGCCAACAAGGGCAAGGATATTTCCACCGCATTTCAATTGACCGACGCTGAAAAGGTTATGAATTGCGTATCCTGGAAAGATGTAACATCCCAATATGGCGCCAGTTCCGACCAGGCCAAAGAATGGTGTTCAAACCACGGCTTTTATGGTGCCGATGGCGGAACCGTTTCGACGTGTTCCCAGCCGTCATATTGTACAACCAACGATTTTGGATTTGATATTGCCAACATAGACGGTTCCAGTTCGGATATCTTGGCATCCCTGCAAGCCTGGGCCAAGGCCAAAGACCAAACCGTCACAATCCTGAAAGATAACAAAGATGATTTGATGTCCGCGTTTGAGGGGATTTCCAACGTTGTTGGTAATCTGGCGGGTATAAGTGGTTCTATGGCGGATGAAAATCTGAAAGATTCCCTGGCGGAAACGTGGGGATATGAATTGTTTGAATATGCGCATAATAACGTATGTTCACGTGTTCTGGATTCTTGCTTTAACGGTATTTATGAGGCTTGTGGAACACCGCCGTCCGGTGGTCGTAAATGTGGCAACGGTCAATCCCAGTGTCCATATAATTACAACAGCCAGATTACCGTAAACAATACCGGTACATATGAATTGAATTTTGTGACCGCGAACAGTGGTTATACAACATCTAATTCTGCAACGTGCTTTGGTTATTCAACCGCGTCTGGTGACCCATATGCATCCTTGCGTGGGCCGGTTGCCGATGCCCGTCGCAGCATTATGCAAAAATACGCCCTGGATGCGAATGCGGACTGTGACGTATATGGTGAACAGTTGCGTCAAACCGCACAGAACATCGCATATCAGAAAGTTGCCGCCCAACAGGCCCTGCAACAGAAGCGCCTGGAATTTGCCACCGAAGAAAAAGAATCTGTTCTGTCGGCGGCGGTCGCGGCATCAACGAACTTTAACAATTGTTTAAGTGAAATTTATGATTGTTATGAAACCCAGCGCGAGGCCGAAGAAAACTGGTCTGATTCACGTATCAAGACATACTGTGCCCAGGTCGCAAACGTTCCATCGTGCTACGAAGAAATGATTTGTAACCCATCGATGGCACAATTCAAAGCGGTTATTGACGAGGCCGACAGTGCGTCTTGCACCAACAGCCAGGATTATACAACCAACACCTGTCGCAATGTTGTGACATTGAATGAAATCTTGAATGGTACCGGTGCCACAGACGAAGCGGTAACCAAGATTGCCGAAGATGCGGGCAAGGGCACATTGTTTGGTGATAATGCCAAGGCTGATTCTGCCGCATTGCGTGAACAATGCTTACAGGAGGCCTGGGTTGATGAAATTCGTGACTGGACCCGCAAGGAAAATTAGTTAAATCCCCCGTTTGGGGGATTTTTTAATTGCGAAATGGGCTAAAAATATCCTATGCTGTCCCGCGAAAGGAATATGGATATGAACCAAGATTTTAAAAATAAATTATTGGCTATGCGGCCCGCATGCCAACGCACGGTTGCCCTGGCCGCGGCCGAAGATGTCGATGCACTGCGTGCGGTGTGTGCGGCACGTGATATGGGATTTGTAAATGCCGTTTTATGTGGCGACGAAAATAAAATAAAAAATTTGGCGCAAAAAAACGGCCTGAATATATCAGGGTTTGAAATTATTCATTGTGCCGATGATGTGTCTGCGGCGACGTGCGCGACGGGCTTGGTGCGCGATGGACACGCCGATATTTTGATGAAAGGCCTGGTCCACAGCGCCGATATTTTGCGTGCCGTGCTGAACCGCGAAACGGGAATCCGTGGTGATGGCGTCCTGTCACACGTATCGGTGCTTTATTCGCGTACCTATAACCGCACATTATTTCTGACAGATATCGCAATGGTGATGTATCCAGATTTGGAAACCAAGGTTAATTTGATAAATAATGCCGTGGATTTTGCGCGTCATATGGGGGTGGATATGCCACGCGTTGCACCCCTGTGCGCGGTTGAAACATTAAATCCAAAGATGCAGGCGACGGTTGATGCGGCGGCCCTGTGTCAAATGAACCGGCGGGGTGAAATAAAAAACTGTATTGTGTCGGGGCCGATTGCATTTGATATTGCGGTGTCGCGTCGCGCGGCGGATAAAAAGGGTGTTGCCGGTCCCATTGCGGGCAATGCGGACATATTACTGTTTCATAATATAGAGGCCGGCAATAATACGATAAAAGCAATGGTTCAATTTGGTGATTGGGTGTTTGGTGGGGTTGTCCTGGGGGCGCGTGCGCCGATTGTGCTAAATTCCCGTTCGGATTCATATATGTCAAAATTGTATTCAATCTGTTGCGCGTGCACAATGTAAAAACGCTTGACTATGTCAAAAAAACGTCCACAATAAAATTCAATCAATAAAAAGGACCTTATTATGACCTGTCTTGACATTGCACCAACTATAAAACAGACGTATTGCCCACGTCAGTATTTTTATATGTCGCCAGATTTCAAGGAAACAGATTTCTTTGTGAAATATTGTGCGAATATCCCGTGTCGTGGTGATATTGATTGTAATCGTGCGGCGTGTTGGGAAATGTTGGCGAACCGTGGCCCATATACCCAAGATGATATGATAGCCGTATCCCAGACCCCAAATTGTCCGTCGGACTTTTTTGGCCGTTTGTCTGAATATGCGCACGATTGTGGTGCCTCCCCCGAAGCGTTATTTAAACAATATCAATCTGACTTTGCCCGAACTGAATTTTGTGCACATATGTGTCCAAAGTCATCAATTCATTGCCTGGGCAAAACTTTAAAGGGGCGCGATTGGTTTGAAAATAAATGTTGGCCAAGTTTATTGGCGGAATTAAAGACACGCCAAAAATAAAAAATCGGTTTTTATGCCGATTTTTTTCTTGCAATTATACTTATCTTGCCCCACAATCTTGGGGCATTTTAATTTAATCACACAAGGAGAAACCATGAGCAATAAATGGGTATATACCTTTGGTAATGGCCAGGCCGAAGGTCAGGCAGATATGAAA
>JAFVSL010000010.1 GCA_017503725.1 Alphaproteobacteria bacterium
ATCCAGCTGCCCCAACCAGGATTTTTACCGGAATTGAAATTTTTTTCATTTTTGGTGATTTTTTACATATTTTTTACATACGGTTTTTAGTCCGTTTGTCTGAAATTAAAAAATCGCAGAAATCCGGTGCAAACAGTGGGGCAGAAAAGTTCAGACCATTGTCCTCTGACTCCGTCAGTGTTGGTTCGAATCCAGCTGCCCCAACCAAAGATTCAAACGCCCGAATGGGCGTTTTAATTTTTGGTTATGGGGCACCCAGTTGCGACCGACCATAGTTTCTAAACTTGCCCACCGCGGCAAGTTTTTATTTGCTATGATTTGGAACAGCACAAAAACATCGTATATGTTCTGCGTATTTTACGTTGAAACCATTTTTTGTAAATGTATTTATCCACCAATTTTGTGGTTTAATAAGACGTGTTTTATTACAAGTTGTTAATATATCACCGTTGGCGGCGGCGGCTGCAATATCTTCGGTAGTGTTATGTATTGCACAAATCATTTTGCTGTTGCGGAACTTAGCAAGCACATTTGGCAATTCTGTTTCAGAAAAATAAGTAAGTGTGCCATTACAAAAAACAATGTCTGCCACAATTGGCTCACAATCCAGAATAGACTTGATTTGTATTTTTCCACTGGTGAACAATTCTTCTAAATTACTGGATTTATACGGGTAATTTTTTATATCTATGCCACGTGCATCCATACCTAACTTTTGGGCCATCATAACAATAACACCTATGGCCGCACCGCAATCAAAAAAAGTTTTGGGTTTTTGACCAAACTTATTTACAAATTCCGTCACCAACATTTTAGGGGGTATTGAAAACATTGTCCAAGGCCCATCTGTATCACGATAGCTATAGTTCAAATACGGATATTTTTGATAATAATAATGCATTGTTTTGTTCGTTTTTATTCAGTTATGTGATGAGATAGTATATACAATGTTGTTGTTTGTCAATGTCTTTGTGTAAGTTTATTTTTTTGTTATAAATTTAAAGGAATTTTTTATGTTGAATATTCAGAATAATTTGCTATGAATATATCCATACAGATTAAATAAGAGAAGGAGACCCCATATGTCCAATACTAAATATTTCGCAGACCTGGTTAAAGTCTGCAGTGTTTTGCCAGTTTTTGCCGTTATGCCCGCAATGGCAGATGCCGCAGAGCGTCAGACTTTTACATCTGGTGAAACGTTTGTAATTACTAATCAGTCTGTATCTGGACATAATGAAACAGCAGAATGGGCCGGTGGACTTTATTTGGTTTCTAAGCAGAGTGAATTAACTATCCGTGGGGGACGTTATACCAACAATGCGAATAATGCAATTATTCTGAATAAAGATGGATCCGTGTATGCACGTGGTGCCGGTGGTGTTGTTGGGCAAGGAACGGGATTGTTGAAGGTCCAAGATTATGACGGACAGCGTGCATCGTTTGTTGGTAACAGTGCGATTGCAGCCGGTGGGGCATTGTGGCTGGGCGATAGGGCAGAGATTACAAATTCTGATTTCATAGGAAATAAAGTTGTCGGCGTAGAAGATACTGCTGGGGTGTCAATTGACGGTGGTGGTGCGTTGTTCTTGGGGGCAACTTCGAAAACTGTATTGAATGATGTTTTGTTTAATGGGAATTCTTCTGCGGTTGAAGGTGGGGCGATTTCTATGCGTTCTGCAACCCAGGGGAATAACAGTCAAGCAAAGTTAGATATATTTGATTCAGATTTCATTGGCAATACAGCTGTGACGAATGGCGGTGCGATTTATTCAACATTCTATGACAGTAAAACAGTCAAAGATTCTGTCTATATTAACGATACGGATTTTACATCTAATTCTGCCAAAAACGGTGGCGCCATTTATGTCGAAGGATTGATGGATTTGGGTGGTGGTAAAGCCAGTATGAAAGTCGTTGATGCTGATTTTGAACGTAATACAGCAACGGAAATGGGTGGTGCAGTTTATAATGCAAGTAATTTGACACTGACTGATGCTGATTTTGCAAGTAACACAGCTGGTGATGGCGGGGCTATTTTTAACAAAGGGCTGTTGACGGTTGATGCTGATTCTGAATTCATTAGAAATACTGCAGCACTTGGGGGGGGCGCGATTTATAATGGTTTGAATGCCAAGATTGACGATTTATTGGCGGATTTTAAATATAATTCTGTTGAACGTAGTAATAGTGGCAATGCATCAGGTGGTGCGATTTTTAATGGTGGAACAATCGGTTCTATTGTTGGTGTGTTTAATGATAATGTCGCAATTGCGTCTGATAAAAGTTTGACGGCCAAAGGTGGGGCGATTTATTCATGGGCAGATAAGTCGGCACACGCAACAATTGATTCTGTTGTGGCCGATTTTAATGGAAACCAAGTTAAAAGTGTTGGTGAAGCAATTGGTGGTGCGATTGTTAATGATGGTAAAATCGGCACCTTGTATCAAGCAGGCCAGGGATTTGTCGGTAATAAAGCAGATGCAGAAGGTAATGCGTGGGCAGGTGCCTTCTATAACAGTGAATATGCAGAAATTAAAGAATTGATTGCCAACTTTGATGATAATTCGGCAAATGGTGTCACTTGGGGCGCAGGTGGTGCCGTGGTTAATCGTGGCAATATTGATAAGTTGCAGGGGAACTTTACCAATAACTCTGTAGTTGCAACAACAGAATCTGACAGTTATGGTGCAAATGGTGGGGCCTTGTTTAATGATGGGGTAATTGGTGCACTGACGGGTGATTTTATAAATAATTCTGCTTTTGCGACAATGGAAGAATACGCAAGTGGTGGTGCAATTGAAAATATGGGAACACTGGCCCTTGTTGGTAATAATTTATTCCGTAATAATGTGGCCGATTATGGTGGGGCCATTGATAACTATGGTGCGCTGAATATTGGTGGTACCAATGTGTTCAGTAATAATATCGCCAGATTTGGTGGTGGTGCCATTAGTAACTGGGAAACCGAAATCGTATTATCTGGTACAAATACGTTCAGTGGCAATACCGCAAATGGTGTGGCGAATGATATCTATAACGATGGTACGCTGACCATTGCGTCGGGTATGACATCAATCGATGGCGGTATCAATGGGGCAGGTGCGCTGGATATTCAATCGGATGCGACACTGAATATGAACTATGCATCAATTGAACAAGGTACAATCAATATCGATGGTACATTGATGGCGTCGTTGCGTGATACAAATGATAAGGTTGATATTGCGGGTACTTTGTCGGGAACGGGTAATGTTCTGTTAAGTGCGGGTGCAATTGGTACGTATGATATTTCTGCGTTCAAGGATTTCGCAACAGAAGAAAATATTGATTTCGGAAAAACGTACGATATCAAATTTAGCGAAGATATGCTGACGGCGACGTTGTCGTCACGTGATGCGCAATCAATCGCTGCGGATACCGGTGCATCGGTTGCGGCGGCGGGGGCTGTGTCGGGACTGGCGAATGTGACGGATGCAAAATTGCAACAGGTTTCCTTGATGATGCAAGAAGCCCTGAACAGTGGTGATATTGAGACCGTTGAACAAGAAGTGGCCAAGGTTAATCCAAATAAAAAACCGGTTGGACAATCTGTTTCATCGTCCGTTCAGAATCAGGTTTTGACGGTTGCCGCGGGACGTATGTCCAGTGTTGGTGGAACAACGGGGCGCGCCGGTGGTGATGTGACGGGTGCCGGGGTCTGGGCCCAGGGTATGTTTAACAAAACCAAAATGGGGTCCGCATTCGAGGGGAATTCCCGTGGCTTTGCAATGGGTGGCGATACCTTGATTAACAACGTATTCACATTGGGTGGTGGTTACGCATACAGTAGTACAAATGTTCTGGGCGGTGGCCGTGACATAGATGTGGAAAGTAATTCTATCTTTGTTTATGGGCAATACAAGCCGGCCGCGTGGTATGTAAATTCAACGTTGACATATACAGAATCTGAATATTCAGATGCGGCGAATATGGCGGCGGGATTTGCATTGGGGTCTGATTATGACATCAAGGCATATGGTGCCCAGGTTATGACGGGATATGATTTCGCAAGTGGTGTAACGCCAGAGGTTGGTTTGCGCTATCTGCATACCAATCAGGGCGAACACGAAAACGCATTTGGCGCAACGGTTCGGGAAATGGATATGGATTTCTTGTCTGGGGTTGCGGGCTTGAAATACGCGTTTGAAATCGAATCAGATACCGCGGTTAAGTTCAGCCCAGAAATGCGTGCGGCAATGACGTATGATTTTATATCTGATGATGCAACGGCAACGGTTGTATTCCCGGGTGCGGCGGCATACTATGTCGATGTTGATCGTCTGAGCCGTATGGGTGGTGAATTTGGTATCGGATTGACCGCGGAATATCGTGGGTTGGAATTATCACTGAATTACGAACTGGATTTGCACAAAGACTATACGTCGCAAACAGGTTTGTTTAAGTTCAGATATAACTTTTAAAAAAATCCCCCGTTTGGGGGATTTTTTATGAGATATGAGACAAGAGATATGTGACAAGATTGTGCAAAAATCTTGAAAAAACGCAAAAACGCTTTATATATATTGTAAAATTCGCGAATCGGGTTTTTCTGTGATATACTTTAACTTGTGAACAAAAGGAAATTGGTTATGGCATTGATACCAATGGTTATCGAAGAGTCACCACGTGGTGAACGTTCGTTTGATATTTATTCACGCCTGTTGCGTGATCGTATTATTGTGGTGGGCGGAGAGATTGAGCCCACAATGGCAAACAGCATTGTGGCACAGTTGCTGTTCTTGGAATCTGAAAATCCAAATGCGGAAATTTCAATGTATATTAATTCGCCGGGTGGCGATGTTTCCGCCGGTTGGGCAATTATGGACACCATGCAATATATCAAGGCACCCGTTTCAACAATTGGTATGGGATTGGTTGCGTCTATGGGATCTGTCCTGTTGGCGGCGGGCGAAAAGGGTAAACGTTTTGCGTTGCCTAATACAAGTATTATGATTCACCAGCCATTGGGGGGCTTCCAGGGGCAGGTGACCGACGTTGAAATTCGCGTTAAAAAAATGCAACGGACAAAACAGACTTTAATCAAGCAAATGTCTGAGTTTACGGGTAAGAAAGAAAAAGAATTGTTCGATGCGATGGAACGTGATAACTGGATGTGCCCGAGTGAGGCCAAAGATTTCGGTTTAATCGACGGTGTCTTGGAACGCAAATAATTGGATTTAGTACGATGAGTGACGAAAAAACAACATCTTCGCCGGTACAGGCAGAAAATAATAATCAGTTCTGCAGTTTCTGTGGCAAGGCCGTGTATGAGGTTAAAAAACTGGTCAGTGGACGCAATGTATGCATCTGTGACGAGTGTATAAATCTATGCAATGATATTATGGCCGATGATGTGAAAAATGAAATTGGTCGTGACGTTGCCAAGTTGCCAACACCGCGCCAGATTTATAATTTCCTGAACGATTATATCATTGGCCAGGACGAGGCCAAGCGCACCCTGTCGGTGGCGGTGTATAATCACTATAAACGTCACAGTGCGGCAACCACATCAAATGTTGAAATTCAAAAATCAAATGTCTTGTTGGTTGGTTCAACGGGTACCGGTAAAACTTTATTTGCCCAGACTTTGGCGCGTATTTTGGATGTGCCATTTGCAATCGCAGACGCAACCACATTGACCGAGGCCGGATATGTCGGCGACGACGTGGAAAGTGTTTTGACACGTTTGCTGCAAAATGCGAATTTTGACGTAGAACGTGCGTCGCGTGGTATTATCTATATCGACGAAATTGATAAAATTTCACGTAAATCTGAAAATCCGTCCCTGACACGCGATGTTTCGGGCGAGGGTGTACAACAGGCCTTGTTAAAGTTAATCGAAGGGACCGTTGCAAATGTTCCCGCCGGTGGCGCAGGACGAAAACACCCGGGCGAGGCAACCGTGCAATTAGACACCAGCAAGATTTTATTCATCTGTGGTGGTGCGTTTGATGGCCTGAACAAGATTATTGCAAATCGTTCGGCGGCGCGTCGCGGTATCGGATTTGGCGCAAACATAGAATCCAAAGAGGAACGTGAATCAAAAAGTTATATCGCGGATGTTCAACCCGAAGATTTGGTGAAGTTCGGTATTATCCCAGAATTGGTTGGACGTTTGCCGGTAATTACAACATTGCGTGAACTGGATGAAGATGCATTGGTTAAAATCTTAACAGAACCAAAGAATGCGGTTGTAAAGCAGTTCGCAGCAATGCTGGAAATGGACGATGTTAAATTAACAATAACAGATGATGGTTTGCGCGAAATTGCAAAAATGGCGGTTGCGCGCAAGACGGGCGCACGTGGTTTGCGTGGAATATTGGAACGGGTCTTGATGCAGCCGATGTTTGATGCGCCGGATAAAGAAGACCTGGTTGAGATTGTGATTGACGCAGATGTTGTGAATGGTAAAAAGACACCTGTGGAAATCCTGGCAGATGCCAAAAAGGCGGCATAAAGCCGATATGTCGCGTTGGCTGTAAAAATCCCCCCCATTCCTTCCTGGGGGGATTTTTGTATATGGAATATATTTATAAAAAATCCCGCCAAATGGCGGGGGTTTTTATCCACGTAATTTTTTAGCAAGTTCTATCATTTCTTGGAATTTTTCTTCGGCCGCGTCGGGTGTGTGGGGATTGTTGCCCATTGGTTCCCCGTAATCGGCACCGTTTAATATAATCAGGCGGGCATCGTTGTCGTCGCCACGCGAACAATCAATGTAATATTCGGATTCAGAATAACGCTTGCCATAGCAACGTCCGTTCTTTACACGTGCGTACCCATATTCCGCCAGGTCGTCGCACTTTGGTTGGGTCGCGCGTGCCAGAATTGAACCCGTTTCAACATTTTCAATGTAATCATAATCATAAATATTTTCTAATATGCCAGGACAGTATACGTCAACCGGTTTGTTGTTATAGATTGCTTGTAAGCCGTTTGATATTGTTTGGCGTACCCCAAAGCAATCACCATTTAAAATATCGATGTTAAAATCGGGATTTATGCCATTCATATTTCGTACGTCTAATTTAGATAAAGCCCAGTTTTCATCAGATGTGGGTTTTAATGCCGTGCCACAAATAATCTTTTTCCCGCGACATTCGGAATCGCTGTCCCAGGCCTCAATATCAAATCCGGCACCCATTGTGTTATAGCACTTAGATGGATTGATGCGACATACTGTTTCACGTCCCCACCAATCGATGGCCGCGTTTGATTCCATCGCAAGGGGCATAATCAGTAATGATAATAAAAATGTTTTTTTCATATTCCTTTCCCGGTACGTTTTAATTTTATCACGTTTTGTTGTTTCGTGCAATTGGGTTAATGTTTTTTTGCGCAATATCCATACTCTGTTGTGGCCAAGGTCAGAGAATAGAATTTTTCAAGCAATACATTGTCTGTGTCGTCGTCGCAGCCATCTGTCCCGTGGCTGGTGCCATCCCCTGTCATACATAGCCCATTCGCACAACAGGTTTTGTTCAGTATTTTATCTGTCCAGGTGTCTGTGACAATCCATTCGCCCCCCAGTGATTCGCATTGTTTATTGGCAGAATATGTACAGTAACCCCACTGGGTGTTAGCACCTGTTTCATCATAGAATTTCTTGTATGTGATGTCGCCCGTGTCATCGTGTTCAAGATTGCCATCTTCATCAACCCACATCGTGTCAACCCAAACCCCGCCCAGGCGTTCGCACTCTTTTGCCAGTGCAACACCCATATCAATGCGAATGGAATCCATAACAACATTGACGTCCGCTAAAACATCTGCCGATATAGAGTATTCTGGATTGTTCGCGTTGGATGGACGTACACAGGTTTGAATTGCGTAACGGACCAGACGCTGGTACAAACTGCCCGCGTAATCGCCACAATTGTGATAGGTTTTTGGGCCGTCGGTATCAGTACTGTCATTATCTGTTGCGACCTTTTCTGGGGCGGCTGTTCCGCCCGCGCATATATATCCATCCGGGCAGGGGGTGCAATTGTTTCCGTCGGTTGGGGTTGGATTGTGTTCTATTTTTCCATCTGTTGTTGTTGTCATATAATATCCCGTGCCCGGTATATAATTTCCGTTTTCGTCGGTGCTTGATGCGGTACACGATGTATATTTTCTGGTTGTGGGACACATAAAACCAGACGATGGGGTGTCGCCACTTGGGAACTCGTTTTCGGTTTGTGAAAAGTCAATTTTATTTTCTGTTGTGCTGTTGTTTTGCCATAACTGTTGGTTGCAAGCGTAAATTTGTGCGTATTTCTGTTCGCCGGGGGCATATACACGACATGCATATGGATAGCCGTGCAATGTATCGTTGCTGGGGACGGCGCAAATGTCGCGTGCAAAATCTTGCAGGGTGACACGACATTCTTTGGCGATTTTGGAATCGGTTAAATCGTGCATTGCATTGGCCAGTTCTTTCAGACCGTCCGGTCCGCCACCATAAAGGTTTGAACAGGCGTTTAATTTTTCACGACATAATTCTTCGGACAGTTCCAATCGTTGCCCCAGTAACAATTGTTCTTTGACGTTACTAAAGTCTTTCAGGGATTGGCTTTGTTCATCGTAACAGGCATTTACAACATCCAGACATTCATTTTTTACATCGCGGATTCGTGATTGCTGGCCCTGGTATATTTCGGTTATTGCCTGGCGAACAAATTCATCCCAGACATCGTCGGCCACGTCACGACAGGTGTCAAGGCTGGATTCGGCAAAAATGCGCATACGGTTCAGTTCAGCCACAATCATACGATTTGTTTGATTGGTCAGGATATTGCCGGACAAAGATATTTGGCCATCCAACTGATAAAAATTAGATGTGTAAATTGGTTCGCCAGTTTCGCGGTTTAAATAACGTCCTGTAACATCCAGGCAGTGTACATAATCGGTGCCGCACGCGGTTTCGGATGTCAAATCTTTGCGGACGTTGGCAATGCAATCGTTGATGGATGTTGAATTGTGCGCGTTATAATTTTCAAGGCGCGCGGTATGCATTTCACGTTCTGTTTCGCGGACTGACCCCTTGGCCGCGGTGGTTTTGGAATCCAGACTGTTTGACAGGGTTGTACAATCGTTTTCAATATACATTCCGTATGCAGATACAACCATATTTAATGTTGATTTGGATTCACAGGTTTCAGCAACCATTTGACTGCATTGTGCATGAACGGCATTGTAAAGGGATTCCCCAGTCAGGTTGGCGATGTTCGCGCCATCGGCCAGGTTTGTGGTTTTCCATATTTGTTTGATATCACCACCAATGTCTAATGTGCCAGATGTGGAAAGTGATTGGGACTTGGCCTGGGCCAGTATGGTGCCGATATTTGCCAACTGTTGGGCGGATGCAGATGTGTCTTGGGCCGATGCCGCGATTGTTTCGCCGGTGGATGCAGAAATCATAGCATTAACCTCTGCGGCGGATTTGTCAATCGCACTAAGATTAAAATCCTTGAAGTCTTGTAATTGGTTTGCCGTATCAGATAACAAATTTTCCCGCGATTTAATTTGATTTAATCGGGACGAGCACACGCAACGACGATATGTGTCGTTCTGGGTTGCGCAAAATTGGTCCATACACGTAAAATATGCATCACGGCACGCGTTGTATCCGGCGCCAAAAGTATTTGATTGGGTTGATGTGGTTGCCGCGCGTGCAGGGCGCGATATGTTTGTGGCCACGCGCGCAGTAGTTGTGTTGCCGGTTCCGCGCGTGGGTGATTTGGCTGTGTGTCCCAGTGATGCGGTGCGTGCAGCGGTGACAGATTGCGCGCCCCGTGCAGAGGAACCGGTGCGCACACGTTGTGCGGTACGTGCGGTGGTGGTTCGTGCGGTTGTGTTTTGTGACGCACGCGACGCGGTCCCACGGGATACAACCGATTGTGTGCCAGATGTGCGTGGTGTAATATTTGTACGCGAAACGGTGGGGGCGGGGGTGGCTGTGTTTCTGGATATTGCGGCGCCATCACGAACAGCAGCGTTGGCAATGCCAACACTGACGATATACGCCATAATAAGAAGCCAGTTCCTTTTCATTCCTTAATATACTGATGATATGATATCAAATTTTGTAAAAAAATACTAATAAAAAATCCCGCAATATGCGGGAAAATTATATTTAATTTGCGGCGTCATTTGCGGGGCGGTTGCGTTCTACGAATGTGATGCGTCCCTTGTCCAAATCGTATGGTGTCATTTCAACACGAACGCGTTCGCCGACATTGACCCAAATACGGGCCTTGCGCATTTTGCCACAGACCGTCGCCAAGATTTCGTGCCCGTTTTCCAGTTTTACACGGAACATAGTGTTGGGCAATTTGTCTTCGACAGTGCCACTAAAAACAATTACATCATCTTTTGCCATATATAATCCCTTGATATTTTTCTGAAATCAATGATATTGCGTGGTCGATAAAATTGCAAGAATTTTTTATTTCACTTGTGCAAGTCTTAAATGTTTGATAAAATATTTATAAATTTTGTAGTGGGGATGCTTATGAATATAAGAATATTTGCAGCGTTATTGTGTTTGGTTCCGGGAATCTCTTTTGCCGCGTCGCGGGCGGATTCTGCGCGTGTTGGGGTTAATCGTGTGTCTAATGCTGCGGCGCGTATGCCGACGCTGACGGCTTATGCAAATGGTAATGTATCGACGAATGTTGCAACTGATGATGTTGCGGGTGTAAAACCGGATCAGGGTACGGCTGATACCCCATCGGAAGATTTACCAAAAGATGATGGTGCGGAAAATGAAACGCCCGCCCCCGGGAACAGTGCGAATTGTCGTGAAGCGTATCGTGCGTGTATGGATGAATTTTGCTTGTTGGACGAGTCCGAGGGATATCGTTGTGCGTGCTCATCGAATATTGAAAAGTCCAAAAGTTTAATCCAGGAAATTCAGTCTATTCAGGAAGAGGCGGATAAACTCTATACCGAGGGGGTAGAGCGTGAACAGCTGGGTGCCAAGGCAAAGTTAGTTTTCGGCGAAAGTGATGCGGCCAAGAAAAATTCAATTCTGACGGGGTTTGATTTTTCGGCCTGGGCGACCAGTGGTGCCGATGATGAAGAAGATGAAGGGCTGGATGCGGATTTTGAAATTGGTGACGCGCTTTATGAAATGGCGGCGGAACAATGTGCCGCGGAATTAGAGGCCTGTGGTGCCAAAGCAGAAATGGAAGAATTGCTTTATTCGCGTCAAATTACGGCCGATTGTAAATCTTATAATACATATCTGGATGAACAGAAAATCAATGCCCAGGCGAATAAGCGCACCGCAGAGGCCGCCGTTCGCAAGGCGCGTTTGGAAATGCTGGATACGACGAACAAGTACAATCAGGGTGAATGTTTGTTGGCGTACAAGGCGTGTATTGCGGACAAGGGCGGATGTGGTTCTAATTTTGAGAACTGTTTAGATGCGGATTTGTTGGGGCGTCGTGCGAATGCGTGCGAAGGGGTCTTGGATCAATGTATGGCGGTGCGCGATTATGTTTTAAAAGACTGGAAGGCGGAATCCCAGGCAATATTGGTTGATGCTGAAAAGTATGCTGATAAATATCGTCGTCAAACGTGTCTGGCCCAGATTCAAGTTTGTCTGGAAGATGGGTGTTCGACATCAACAAATTCGGCGTGTTTGTCTGACGTTGATGTTGCGGCGGGTGTCTGCCCAATAATTGACGAGTGTAATGAAATGATTCCAGGACTGAAAAGTGTTGTGAATGACAAGCTGTTCTATTTACGGACCCAGTTCTGTCAGAATGATATTGATGCCTGTTTACGGGACAAGTGTGGTGAAAACTTTACGGCACCTGAATGCGTTGGTAAAAAAACAAGTGATATCGCAAAAATGTGTCCCCAGGATATGTTTCCGTCGTGTAAAAATGAGACACAATTCGATATTATTGTCCAGGCAGCATTATTGCAGATGGATTATCAGTTAATGCAGGGGTGTGTAAATTATTTTGGTGAACAACTGGGCAAGGTTTGCGGAACCGATATGGCGTGTTTGCCAAATGACGCAACGGTCGAAGGGTTAATGACCCTGCCAAAGGATGAGGCAGGATTTGCGGCGTTGCGTGCAACGGTGCGCGATAATTCCGCCGCCGCGGTTGATGAATTCTTTACTCAGTTTGAAAAGGATATGACGGTTGCGGCCTGTATGGACAGTGAAAAACCAAAGGGTAAAAAGAGTTTGGGCGATACAGTATTTAATTCGGCAAAAATGATTGCTAAAATTGGCGCAGAGAATCGAGCATTGCGGGCATTGGAAACCAAAATTGCAGAACTGTCACGTCAACAAGACTTGGCAGAGGCCGAGAAAAACTGTTACAGTACTTATAAGGTTGAAAAACCTGATGAGTCTGAGAAAAATTATAGTTATATCCGCAGTGTGACATTTGAACCGGATTTGCGTAATTGTCACGTTTGTCGTATGCAACAGGTTTGCGAAACCGGCGGTGAATCCAAGGCGTCGTCTGCGTTAAAAGCGGCGGCGGGCGGCCTGTCGGCGGGGGCGGCGGCCGGTACGATGGTTAATGCCGGTTGGGGGACCGCGATTGGTGGCATTGTTGGTGCGGTTGGTGCCGGTATTGGTGGCGCTTTGTCGGGTGGCAAACAAGAATTTTGTCAGGAAATTGAATCCTGTGAAGATATCAATATGTAAAAAAAAGAGAGAGGCTATGAAAAAACTGGGTGCATTTTGTGGTGTATTGGCGGCGTTGTCTGTGATGACATCGGCGGATGTGATGGCCGCAACCAAGAAGACTTCGACAACAAAACAATCCACCATACAAAAAGGAACGTCCGTTCGTGCCAAGGTGACGGCGACGGGGCTTTATGACCAGGAATGTTATGATGCGTTCTATGGATGTATGGATCAATTCTGTATTTCTGATACGTCCAACGGGGGCAGTTGCGCGTGCAGTGATGCATCATTTGAGTATGAAAAGAAATTCAAGGCAATCCAAGATAAAATGATAGAGGCTGAACGTATCGCCACCGAAGAGGTCGAAAAGGTTCAAGCCGGCGCCGATGCAGACATCATTTTCACGGGTAAACGTGAATACAATGATGATGGTTCAATCGTTGATTTGGGTGAAGAAAAACAGACCAAGGAAAAGAAACGGGCCGATTTGTTGGCAATGTTTGAAACAGATTTGTATGATGACGAAGAAGAAGAATATGTTGATATTTCTGATTTGACGGGTGATGCATTGTTTGAAGCCGCCGAAGAACTGTGCTTGGAACAAATTCCCGAAACGTGCGAGGCAAAAGATATCGCGTTATTGCGCCAAATGTATTCACGTCAGATTGTTTCCGATTGCAAGGCGTTTGAAAATACAATCGCATCCAAATCCGTAGATGCAGATAAGGCAATGGCCGCCGCCGAGGGCGCGGTGCGTGCCGCACTGAAAGAAAGTTTTGACAGTGCGAACAAGTATGATTTGGGAACCTGTATGGTTGAATTCAAGAAGTGTATGCGTAGCGAGGATGCGTGCGGTTCGAATTGGGATAATTGTGTATCAACAATTGCATCTGAAAATATGCAAAATGAAAAGACCAAGAGTGTTGCCGGCACGACCGTAGAAACCGTGAATGTCTATGACATTACGGCATCGACGATGGAAATATTGGATTCAAAACGTATAATTTGTGAACGCGTTCTGGACAGTTGCGTTGCCGTTCGTGATAATGTTTGGCCGGCGTTCCTGCGCGAGGCCGCGCCTACAATCAAACTGGCCGAGGGGCGCGCAGAATCCAAAATGCGTCAGTCCTGTTTGACCAATATTTCAAACTGTATCCAAAAGGCTTGTAAAGACGATATCGTCGGCAAGGGGGTTGATTCTATGGATGCGTGTTTGTCCCGTCCGGATATGGCACGTTCATTCTGCAAGGTGGAAATTGATCCGTGTGAACGTATGGAACCGTTAATCTGGGGATATGTCGTAGATAAATTGGCGGCAATGCGTGTTGATGCCTGTACGCAAGAGGTCAAGGATTGCTTTACCGCGGAAACACGTTGTGGTGAAAACTTTGAAAATTGTATCGGTATGGATTATGACTATATCCACGATATTTGTCCAATAGACAGCCTGGTTGTGTGCAAGGCGAATAATCCAAAATTCTCGATGGATGATTTGGATTCTATGTTGATGGGACTGTATCTGAATATTGATAATTCGGCCCTGGATACGTGCCAGAATCTGGTTGATGAAAAGATGATGGAAATTTGTGGTTCAACCACGGATTGTAACAGTTTTGCCGCAGACGATGTCATTGGAACCGGCAGTTTGTTCTCGCAAAAACTGGATGATGTGTATCGTGTGACGGGTATGATATCGTTTGGCTCGATAAAGATGGGTGCTGCTTCTGTTCTCACTGATGATGAAGATGTTTTAAAACCTGGTGAAATTGGTGTGAAAGACTATATCAGTCAGATACGTGCCAAAAATGTCAATGTAAAAGATTCAGCGGCGATAATATCATCGATTGAAAGCGAATTGGAAAACATAGCAGGCACAATCAATCGTACCATTGAAATGATAGAATTGGATCCAGAAATTCAGTATTGTGTAAATGGTCGTGATTTGTCCCAGATTACTGGTCAAAAGGGTGCCAAGACATCTGGTCGTTTTCCGAATCTGTTGAATCAGTTAAAGGTTCAGATTGCGACGGCGGCCCTGCGCAAGGCCCAGGATAATTATAACGAGAAATTCCAGGATCTTGTTGCGGATGCCACCAAGAGCGCAGATGAAGATTTGGCACAATATATGTGCCAGAAGATGGCCGAAACAGGTGCAATGACATTAACCAGTCCAAGTACCGAAATAATGCCACCATATGCAATTTCGTATGATGTTGGTGTGGGGCTGACGGCGGCAGATTTGTCCCAGGGGGGCAAAGGCGTGGCGTCGCTGGGCGGTGTAACGTTCAAGAACAATGGATATCTGGGTAAATCAAATACAGATATGAATGCAGGCACCAAAGAAACAACCGCGATATTCAATCGCGAAACCCGTACGTGTCGCATTTGTACAACGGTTGTTACCCAGGATTGTAAGACCACTGGCTCCAAGTCCTGGTTCCATAATAACCGTAATATAGAATGCAAGGCGAGTGAACCGGTTGAAAAGTGTGAAGATATCCAGATGTAACAAAATCCCCCGTTTGGGGGATTTTTAGTGGATAGTGCAAGTGGCTAGTGGTTAGTGTCGGTGTGCGGCGAATGCCGCACATCATAGTGCTTCTATTCCCCACTAGCACTAACCACTAATCACTAAATTTTTATTTAGCGGGGGATTGTATAATGTATGCGCCGGCGGGTGTCAGTTACACCGACAATCTCGGCGCATATGAATTTACCGACGCGTGCCCAATGAAATAAAAAAACGCCTGATTAGGCGTTTTTTGAGATATCTAATGGCACCACAGCAATATAAAAATTTTTTATTCCCGCCAGATGACAGATTTGAACATAGAATTTATTTTTTCGCGCAGGGGGGAATCATTAAAAAACTGTTCCCGGGATGCGGAATCTGTTTTGTGTGCGTCATCTTCAAAGTGTGGGATATATTTTTGAATCGCAATATTGGCAACGTTGCGTGCGTGCAAAATATCCACAATTTCCAGCAAGTCCAGTTTCGTGATAAAACGCGGATCGGTTGTTATGCGAACCTCAAAATCACGGCCGGTGTCACGCCAGATGTCCAGTGATTTTATCATATTGTCGTATGCAATATGTTGCCCCGTCAGATCTGGGTATTTTTCACGTGTTGCCTTGAAATCCAGGCCAATCCAATCAACCACATCCGTCGCACGACGTAAGGTTTCGGGATAAAATCCGTTGGTGTGTAATCCGATTTTAAACCCCAGTTCCCGTACACGTCGCATATATTCAATCGCCGTGTCGGATTGCATCAGGGCTTCACCCCCGGAAAAAACGACCGCTTCCAATTTACCAACGCGGGATTTCAACCATTCGAATACCCGTTCGGGGTCATATTCACCATCGTGTGGGGTTAATAAATGGGGATTGGAACAATATGCACACCGCAATGGACACCCGACCAAGAACAGCACCGCCGCCAATTTTCCCGGATAATCAATTGTGGTGAATGAAACCAATCCCCCGATTTGTACAGATTTCATAATGATAGACTTATGCTGCTTTCTTTAACAGTTCAGCGTGACGGCAACCCGTTGTTAAACAATTTGATTCTGTGAATGTTTTGCGTTCGCAAAATTCAGAATATTTGCCAATGTTAAAGTTCGATACCGGGCGAATAAAACCCATAGAGCGTGAAAATACTTCGCAACGTGTTCTTTGGCAATTAGTCATAATGTGTTCCTCCCTTTTCTTTTATGCTGACTGTTAATTATTGTTTGTTGATTATGCCTGATTTGCGCCGTTTTCTGCGTCGCATTTCGGACAGAATTCGTGTTTGCCCGGCAAATATCCGTGTTTCGGACAAATCGAAAATGTCGGTGTTAATGTCATATATGGCACCTTGTAATTTTCGAATATTGTGCGGACAATCTTTTGTGCGGCATCGCCACTGGATACCGGTTCGCCCATATACAGGTGCAACATCGTTCCACCGGTATATTTACGCTGTAATTCTTCCTGGTGTTCCAGGGCGACGAATGGGTCGTCGGTAAAGTTTACAGGTAACTGGGTTGAATTTGTGTAATATGGTGCGTCCTTGGTTCCCGCGGTGATGATGTCTGGGAAATTCTTGACGTCGGTTTTTGCAAAGCGGTATGAACAGCCCTCGGCTGGGGTTGCTTCCAGATTATACAGGTTTCCGGTTTGTTCCTGGAAATTAGCCAGGTTTTCACGGATAAAGTCCATAACATCCAGAACCAACTTTTTACCAAATACGGTTGCAATATTTTCCGCACCATTGGTAAAGTTTAATACCATTTCATTCGCACCATTTACACCAATGGTAGAGAAGTGGTGACTCCAATCGCCCAGATAGCGACGGGTAAATGGATACAGGCCGCGTTCCATATTCTTGGTGATAATTTTACGTTTGATTTCCAGACTGTCGCGACCCAAATCCAACAGGCGTTTTAGTTCGCGGAACAGGCCGTCACGATCGCCTTTGTGTATATAGCCCAGTCGTGCCAGGTTGATTGTTACAACCCCGATAGAGCCCGTCTTTTCAGCAGAGCCAAACAGACCGCCACCGCGTTTTAACAATTCACGTACATCCAGACGTAAACGACAGCACATTGAACGAACGTCTGTTGGATTCAAATCAGAATTCAGGAAGTTCTGGAAATTTGGAATTCCATACTTTGCCGCCAATTCAAATAACGGTTTTACATTTGGATGATCCCATGGGAAATCCGGTGTAATGTTATATGTTGGAATTGGGAAGGTAAATGGACGGCCCAGGGCATCCCCTTCGGTCATAACCTCTATAAACGCCTTGTTAATCATATCCATTTCTGCCTGCAGGTCGCCATAGGTGAAATCAACCTGTTTGCGGCCAATGAATGGGCGTTGTGGTTTCAGGTCCGTTGGACAGGTCCAGTCAAATGTGAAATTGATGAATGGTGTCTGGGTCCCCCAGCGGCACGGTACGCCACAGTTAAATACCAATGTCTGCATTGCATTCTTGACATCTTCGTATGACAGGTTATCAATGCGAACGTATGGTGCCAGATATGTGTCAACCGATGAAAATGCCTGGGCGCCGGCGAATTCATTTTGTAATGTCCCCAGGAAGTTTACCATATGGGATATAGCCGTTGCCATATGACGTGCCGGCTCACAGTGCAGATAGCCCGGGACGCCGTTAAAGCCCTCGTACAATAATTCACGCAGGGACCAACCCGCACAATATCCCGTCAGCCAACCCAAATCATGTACGTGGATGGCGGCGTTTTTGTGGGCCTCTGCGACCGCGCGTGGGTACAGGTTTAGCCAATATTCGGCCGTTACGCGTTCAGATGTGCGTAAAATCAAACCACCAATTGAATAGCCAACATTGGCATTTTCTTTGATGCGCCAATTGGAACCTCCAACATAGCCCTCGATAATATCGACGGCATCAACCATCGATTCGCGAATTTCGGTGCGTTTCTGGCGATAGATGATATATGATTCGGCCGTTTTATATGCGCCATTATCCATCAGTTTGCGAATCACCGTATCCTGGATTGTTTCAACCGATGGTGCGCGTTGAACGTATTCGGCCGCCAATGTGTCCAATACAGATTGTGTTATTGTCGCAATCTGTTCATTGCTTAGTTCGGTTGTGACATCGACCGCACGTTTAATTGCATTATAAATTTTGATTGCGTTAAAAGGTACGGTTTCACCGCCGCGTTTTTGAACCGCAACCAGTGTGGTTGTGAAATTTGGTGTAAATTCAATTTTTGTTTCAATCTGTGTTTCTGACATTTTATAACTCCGATATTACTAAAAACACAATATATAGTGATTGTTTGTTCGATTTGATATCAATATATAGTTTTTAGGGCCGCTAAACAATCTATAAAACATAATTTTTTTTGTATTTTTTACTTTACTTTTCAAAAGGCGTATTTTCCGCCTGTTTGCGCGTGAAAACAGAATCGGTTATCTGACACGAAATAATGTTTTGTGCCAAGGTTTTGTGTTTTTTTGCCTGGGAACTGATTCGGTTTTTAAACAAAAATACAAAATATTGATTAAAAGTTGCGAATCAGACACTATATATTGACGAAATAAAAAACTTTATTTGTCTAAAATAGGTTGTGTTTCCCACGAAAAACAGGTACATTATGATTATGCCCGGTGGCAATGGTGCCGGGGGCGACCTTAACATAAAAATAAAAAGAGCATTATTATGATTAAAAACATATATGAAATGCTGCAGCAGGCGTGCGAACAGAACAAAGACCGTATTTTCTTTGTCCGCGAAAAAGAAACCTATGCAGATTTGTTAAGAAAGGTAAAGCAACGTGCCGTTTTATTGGCAAAACGCTTTGGTATTAAAAAGGGTGATACGGTTGCGATTCTGTCGGGTAATACACCGGACTTCGTTCGTTCATACTTTGCCATTGCGTCCCAGGGGGCACGTGTTTTGATGTTGGACACCGGTTTACAGACAAACGAACACATCAATATGATGAAACGTACGGACTGTAAATTAGTTTTGGCGCAAAAGCATTATTTTATAGATGATGCACCGGCCGAAATGTTCGATATAGAAAATATTGATGACACAGATGAAAAAGATTTTGTTATGGCTGATGTGGAACGTGCTGACGTTGCACAACTGTCCTTTACATCGGGGTCGACCGGTAATCCAAAGGTTGTGGGTCTGACACACAATAATTTGTTGGGGTTGGTCGATGGTGCGCAATTTTACAAAGATGTGATTTTGCCGGGTTATACATTCTATGGATTCTTGCCGCTGTATCATATATATGGTGTGGTGATTAACATCATTGTGCCGGTATGTCTGCACGGGAAATTGTTATTGCAACCGGTATTAAAACCACAAGAATTTTTGAAAGACTTTAAGCAGTATAAGCCAGAGGTTATTCCCGCCGTTCCACGTATTTGGGAGGTTTTCTATAAGAAAATCGTAGATGCGGCGCGTGCAAAACACGCCTGGACACTGATTCGCGTGGTTGTGTCGTTGCGTGGTGTGTTGCGTGCAATCGGGTTGGGGGGCATTGTTAAAAAGGTTACAAAACCGATACACGACCTGTTTGGGGGTAATACCAAAGTATTGGTTTCGGCCGGTGCAACATTAAAACCATCGATTCGCAAATTCTATGAAAGATTGGGATTTGTGGTTGGGGATTGCTATGGCTTGACCGAAACGACGGGGCCGGGGAACTTTAACTTTGCCTTCCGTCGTGCGAATGGGAAAATGTACTATGCGGGACCATTGCTGGGCAATGAATTAAAGATTCATAATCCGAACAAAGAAGGGATTGGTGAAATCTGGATTCGTGGCAATATGGTTATGCCGGGATATATCGACAATGATGCCGCCAATGCCGATGCATTCGAAGATGGCTGGTTCAAGACCGGTGATATTGGAATGCTGGACAAGAAAGGACGCCTGGTTGTAAAGGGACGCCAAAAACAGGTTATCGTTCTGGACAGCGGTAAAAATGTTTATCCAGATGAATTGGAAGATTTGTATCTGCAGAACGAAGAAATCCTGGCGGCGGCGGTGTTTGAATACGTAATAAAGGGCAAAACTGTCCCATACGGCGTATTCCAGGTAAAGCCGGGTACCACCGTTGAACGTGTCGATTTCTTGATAAAGAAGTCTAATTTGGCAATTGCCCAGTATAAATGGGTACGTGATTTCGCAATCACAGAAGAAGAATTGCCACAAACATCCGCCAAGAAAATCAAGCATTTTGCGGTGCGTGAAATGCTGGATAATGGCGCATTTGTTCGTGCCACGAAATAGGGTGGGCGATTCGCACATACGGGCCGGAATGAAATTATCATTCCGGTTTTTTGTCTCTTGACAAAATGTATTTTGTGTACTATATAAATAATCTTGGACGTGGAGGATAAAATGGCAAAACGTAACAAGACAAGAACTTTGGCGGTGGCAAAGGCCGAGATGGACGCGCGCGTGCGTGAATTGCGTGGCGTGATTGCGTGCGGTGACGCATCTGCGGCGCGTTTGCCGTCGGTCGTTTCACAGATGGATGCCACACAACGTTATTTGCGCAACAGTTGTACATATGAAAGTGCGCGGTATGATGATGACGAACCCACATTGGAAGATTTAGAGCGAGAGGTAGAATCACTGCGCAAGGATGTTGAATGTGCCGACGTAGCGCGTGTCGAATTGAAAAAGGCAGAGCGTTTTTACCGTGCGTATAACTATGTTGTAAATGGGCCAAAGATTCGTGAATTGAAAAGCAATTTGGATGTGGCGGAATATTGGCTGGACCAATGGCAGGGGCGTATCTGGGCCGTTGATACCGATACAGATAAAGATATGGATGAACGCGTTCAGGAAAAGGAATATTTACAGTGTGAATATAATCGTGCGCTGGATGAGGTGAATAAATTGCGCGCACAATTGGCGGATGTTCGTAATACAAAGTATATGTAAAGAATAGGTATAAAGTATTTGATGCTGGGGAAACTATCCGATTGGAAAAAACGCGTCTATATAATTAAATAAAACGGCAAGAAAATTAAAATGACACTTGACAAAATAAATAACTGTGCTATGTTTTTGTCAACGAAATACTAAAACAAAGGATTTATTATGTATATCGAAAGTAAAAATTTTGAACTGGATGCGCCAAAAATTTCCCCAAAGGTTTGGGTTGAAAATGGTGACAGCGTTGTTGTAGAGGCCACAGATATTAAACCGGTGTTCGATGACGCGATTATTGTAACCCCGGCCGAGGTTCGCACGCCATCATCGTCTTGTATGATTTGTGCATCGTACGATAAAATGTTGGGCTGTGTCAGTCAGTTCAAGTGCCCATATCTGGCCCGATAAGTGATTTATAAAAAAACGGGAAAAACCCCGTTTTTTTTAATCGGTAATTTTGCATCCAGATTTTATTTCTTCGGCTGATATGGTATTTGTTTGATTGGTTAAATAAAGTACGCACTGCTTGAATGCGACACGTCCTGGGCACTGCCAGCATTTACGCATTGCATCCTTGCTGGTTGATGTAAGGACGATGCTTGTTGTGTTGTCGGAATTTACTACTACGGTTTCACCTTTTTCATTTATTGAAATTGATTCTTTTGGTGTGGTCTTTGGAATTTCTTTTAATTTGCATTTCATATCATCTTTGTCCAAAATTTCCGTAGATTTGCATTTTTTGCATACTTTGTCGTATCCGATGCCGACGATTGCCTGGCGTTCGGTTTCGGCGCACGGGACGCATCGGTTTGAATTTTCGGACTCGAACACAAAGCCATCGTCACATGGGGGGACACATACATCGTTGCGTTTTACAATGCCACGGGCACAATCGGTTGCCTCGGTACAGGGTTTATCCTCTACAATATTGCCACATATGTCAATCTTGCGTTCATATGTGCATTTACCATTGGTCACATCAATTGTGATTTTTTCGCTTTTTGTAAATGTATTGGCCTTTTTCCATGCGCCTACTGTGTCGTTTGTGCCATTACAGCAATAGTATTTTTTGCCGCCAATTGTTCCACTTTCTCCATGAGAATAATAATTGTTTTGTCGTTTGCCACCTTTTGCCTTTTTGCCTGAACATTTATCGTCGCTTTGGCCACACCACCAGGTTTCATTCCAACCACCAGTGTCAATATAGCAACGATTATTTTCCCCTGTTAACAACTCGGCATTGGCCGTGTTTGATAGTGTTACAAGTATTGTGGCAATTAAAATTTTTCTCATATCATCCCCCGGTTTTTGTAATAAAAAAACCACCAGGGAAAATCTTGGCGGTCGGGGAGTTCATAAAATCAGTTCGTTATTGACCCCGTTGGTCTTTCGGTTCCCCGTGTTGTATATACCAACGGCCCCCGACCAATATGTGCGCCAGGGTAAATAACGGTGCAATCCGCACCATAATCGGACTAACGATGCAAACTGCACCGAACGAGCCGGGCTTTATGAAGGCCCCGAACCAACATCCCTGTCAGTTCATATTAAATGGTATTAAAAATATCAATTGTTTTCAATATGAAAATTTTTGTGCGTGTGAAAAATTATTTTTTCTTGCATTTGGAATAAAATGATATAAAATAACAATCCGTTGCATCCATAGCTTAACTGGATAAAGCATCTGACTACGGATCAGAAGACTGAGGGTTCGAATCCTTCTGGATGCGCCACGAATTCAAAACCGACCGGAATGGTCGGTTTTTAATTTGTGTTGCAAATCCCAGGATTTGAACCCTTGGGTTCGAGCCAAAGGCGAAAGGGGCCCGTCACGCTAGTGATGGGAATTACAATCCTTCTGGATGCGCCACGAATTCAAAACCGACCGGAATGGTCGGTTTTTATTTTGTGTGTTTGTTATTTGGTTTTTTGACCGATGCCGTGGTACAGCATATTGAAATGCCCACGACATACGGATTTATAATTAGAATCCCCCAGGGCGAATTGGTCGCCCGCGCGGATAATACGGCCGTCTTTGTCAAATCGCAGGTGATGCGTCGCTAATTCCATACAACCGTTTATCTGGCAATTCGATTCGTGCAGGTGTAATTCGGCGCCAACCTCTATTAACCGTTTAGATGCGGGGAACATTTGTTCGTTGCTGTCGCTCATCAAACCATAGCACATAACGGGAATATTCATATCGTCGGCAATGCGGACCAATTTGTCGATGTCGGCAGGTGAAAAAAATTGTACCTCGTCAACCAGTAATACCCGTGTATCTGGTGCCGGGGTGAAATCTTTTAGATTCGGCATCGCCAGGGCCGGTGTTTCAATTCCAATACGTGACTTTACCGTGTCGTTGGAAAAGCGTGTGTCAAAGGATGGCTTGATAACCTGGGTCTTGACGCCGTTTTGGTTATAATTGTATGCGTTGATAATCAGACGGGCGGATTTAGAACTGCTCATAACGCCATAGTGAAAATGTAGTGTTGCCATATCGTGTCCTTTGCCATTGTTATTGGGATTATTAGCATAAAAAAGACAGAAAAAAATATGTTTTTTATTCTTTTGATGATTTTTTAAATTTGACCGCAAAACTGCCGTTGTTAATTGGGGAAAAAGATACAATATATGGGGCCAAGATACTGTTTGTTGCCCATTGGGGGAATTTTTGACGTAAAATACCACTGGCGCCGGTTATTATGTTGGCCGTGCGTGTGCCCGATGTGGCCAATGCCATTATCGCGTCCCAGGCCTGTTCTTCGGTGTATTGATGCAGGTCCAGTGTTGCGTGATTTGGTACGGTTGGTGCGTCGTGCGGGATACGCCGCCACAGGTGTAATTCAGATCGTACGCGTTTGCGGGTATCTGTATCATCGGGTGAAAATTCGCCCCCAATCATTTCGGCAATGTCACGGTCACTTAGTTGTTTCATAATGTGAATAATACAAGGTGTGCGCGGAAAAACAAATTATTATTTTGAAAACTGGCGTTCGATATCTAGAATCGCGGCAATTTGTGCGCGCATAAATTCGACTTTGTTTTTATTGTTTTCGATACCTTTTTGGCCAGATGGGTTTGTACGCAGGTCATCGGACGCCTTGATAAAGCGACGCAGCATTGTGCCCATAACACGGTATTTCATTATTTGGCGCAGGTTTTCGTTGCGAATGCCCGGCATAGAATAAATCGAATCGTTATGAATGCGACAGTACGTTTCGTACACCGGTCTGAAAATATTTAATTCAATTTGCAGTGGTGCAAAAATATCACGATATATGAAATTATAGTTGGCCTCTGCAAAGTCAATAAATGACAGGGTGCTGGTTTTTTGATCGTATAATACGTTGCCGGGATTCAAATCACAGTGCGACCAGGCGGGACGTGTTTCGTATTCAAATGTGCCGATATTGTCGCGAACGCGGGACATAAATTGTACCTCGTCTTCGTTGAACCAGGTGGACATTTTATTGTTGATGAAATTATCCAAGCGATCAAATTTGATTTCAGATGCGATTTTGTGGCGCTGAACATCCTGGATTGGCTTTAATTCGTTCATATCAACCAAAAATGCCGCAATGCCGTCAATGATTTCATAACGTTGGCGGCGTGACAGGGTGTGAAACAATTCCGCACTCAGGTGTTCGCCCGGGGCGCGTTCTTCAAGTAACTGGTATTCGTCGTCTTTGATAAAACTCATACGTGGAATATGATAGCGCGGGTTGCCAACGGCGTGAATTTCATCAATGATTTCTTTGGTGCGGTGCTGTTTTGCCAGCCATTCATTGCGTGCCACATCCCCCAGCGTCGGCAGGGGACGTTTCATAACAAAGTCCGGACCGAAATCGGCAATATATGTTTCGCGACCGTGGATAAGATTTTTTAAATCATTGCTCATTTTGTTTACAGTATCCTTGAATCACGTAAATGTTTTAAAATGCTTTTTTGGGTGCGCAACTGGCATTTGGCCATATATTCAGTGTATGCGCGTTTGTCGCCATTTGCACGATTGCATATGGCGTCAATATACCCTTTTTTGTCTTCACGTTTGTTGAATGCAATTGGACGATATCCATTTTGCAACAATACCCAATTCATAATCAGGCGGGCGGTGCGCTTGTTAAAGTCGTCAAACGGCTGTAACATAATTAAATCGTAATGTATGTCATATGCACGTGTGAAAACGTCGCGTTTTGAATGGTTTAAATTATATACAATCTGGCGCAGATTGTATTCAATCATAGAACTGTCGGGGGCGTGATATGGAATACTGTCGACACTTATTTGCATTCTGGCGGTTGCAGTACGGAAATTATAGCCGTCGATATATGTATCTTTGCATAATATGTAGTGGATATTTCGAATTTCTTCGAATGTGATTTCTTTGTTAATGTTTGTAATTATATAGTCGTATGCCACCGCAATGTTTGCCATACTGGTATCATCCAGATCTTTTTTGTTTACAGGGCACAGAACTTTGGGTTCTTCTACGGCAATTTGTCGACGCAACCAGTATAAATTACGCGTGCGTTTAGTGGACGAAAAACTGTCAAAACATTCGTCCAATTCTTGGCGCGTTTGAATAATCTGTTCTTTTATCGTTTGTTCTGGTTTACGTGGTGACATAATTGCCCCCTTTGGTTATTGTTACTATAAATATAGCCCTTAAATGCAATTTGTCAAGTTTTTTGTTGTTTTTTATAAAATCGGGTTGAATGCGGGGCTGATTTGGGGTATGCTGTGTTTTGATAAAAACGAAAGGACGTGTTATATGTTGAAAAAACTGATTATTTTGTCGATTTTGCTGTTCCCGATGGTGGCGGATGCCGCACCTAAAAATAAGAAGAAGGAAGAGCCTGTTGTGCATCTGACGGATGAACAGATTTATCAAGAATTAAAGAAATTGGCCCTGGTGTTCGAGGTTGCGCGTGATAACTTTGTCGAAGAGGCCGATGAAAAAAAGATGTTAGAGGCCGCAATGAACGGTATGTTGGGTGCGCTGGATCCGCATTCTTCGTATTTGTCGGCCGATGATTTCAAGGAATTTAATGATAAATCCCAGGGGGAATTTGGGGGACTGGGGATTCAGATTACCAGTGACCGTGGCGCGGTACGTGTAATTTCCCCGATTGATGATACGCCTGCGGACAAGGCCGGGATCAAGGCCGGTGACTATATCACCCACATTGATGGTGAACAGGTCTTTGATTTAACGTTAAATCAGGCGGTGAAAAAGATGAAGGGGCGCCCCGGGACCAAGGTAAAATTGACCATTATTTCCGATGGCGAAGAAAAGACACTGACCCTGAAACGCGCGATTATCAAGGTGGAATCGGTCAAGCACGATGTAAAAACAATGGCGGATGCCGATCCAGATGACAAAGAAACACCGAAAATTGGATATGTCAGAATTTCTGATTTTGGTGTAACGACCGCGCGTGATTTGAAAAAAGCACTGAAAGAATTGGAACAAAAAGATGTTATTGGTTATGTCTTGGACGTGCGCAATAATCCCGGCGGTTATTTAACGGCGGCGATTGATGTATCTGATGCGTTCTTGGACGGGGGGGAAATTGTTTCAACCCGTGGCAAGGACAAGACAGATATAGAACGCAATTTTGCAACGCCGGGTGATCTGGCAAATGGTAAGCCGGTTGTGGTTCTTATTAACCACGGGTCTGCATCCGCATCGGAAATTGTGGCCGGTGCATTACAGGATAATGGGCGGGGCCTGGTTATGGGATCGCAATCGTTTGGCAAGGGCAGTGTGCAACAACAAAAGCCGTTGGGTGATGGAACGGCGATTCATATCACGATTGCACGGTACTATACGCCGTCGGGGCGCTCGATTCAGAACGAGGGTATTACCCCCGATGTAGAGGTTTTACATTCCAAGGTAGAGGTTCTGGAAAAGAAGGAAAGTTCTTATTCAGAGGCATCGTTTAAGAATTCGCTGAAAAATGAACAAACTGAAAAGAAAGATAAAAAGAAAGACAAGGATGATACGGATTCAGACGAAGATGATAAAGACTTAACAGATGAAGAAAAAGATGCGTTGGATTATCAGTTGCAGCGCGCGATGGATATGGTAATCGCAATGTCAAAAATGCAATCGCGTGCCAATGTCAGTCCAACAGACGCTTTGTCAATGACAGAAGAAAAGTCTGATAAGAAATAAAAAAACGGGGATTAAACCCCGTTTTTTAATGTTGTTTTGCATATTTGCGGAAAGGGCTGTCTTGTGGTGTTGGCATTTTTGCCACGTCCACAATTGACGTCAGTACACGAATATATGTGGAATTTGGCGCGCCGGCATCTTGAATGTTTAATTTAATACCAGATTTTACAGCCTCATAAATTTCAGTTATGGTTGGTTGAAACCGTTCGTCGATAATGTCATCCGGACAGTCAACATATATTGTTAATGTTTTTGTCGCAGATTTTTTTGCGTCTGCAATTGCGTCCGTGATTGCGGTCCGCAATTTGTTTAGTTCTATAATATCTTGTTCACGTATGGAATCAAACAAGTATATGGTTGATCCGGCTGTGTGAAGATTTGCGTAATTTCTTTGCATCGAATTTTCCCTGTTCTTTGTTACTGATAATATAGTACAAAAAAACCAATTGTCAATACATAAGTTATTTTATTACGCTGAAATCAATGGATGTGCCCGTGCCGTCTTCGGTTGCAATGCGGACGGTGTGGTGGCCAATTGTAACGTTGTGTATCAATTTTTCACCAGACTTTGTTGTCCCCAGGGTTTTATTATCTAAAAACCAGAATATTTTCGCAGATGGGGTGGGGGATACGGCCATAAATGATATTGGCGTGGTATCTTGGTCAGATGTTATAACAACCTGGGTTGCGGGGGCCGGGGATATGATGACGGGGGTGTGATTTTTATGTGATACTGTGTCCAGGTCGCATCCCGGCATAAACGGTGGCGGGGTGTTGCGTTCAATTCCCGCGCGACGAAACATATCCAAGAATTCTGCATCCCAAAATTCATAAACCGCCATATGTGTTGTGTCGGGATTGTTGGTACAGGCGCGACGGTTACTGGCATTATCAATGGCAATGGCGCGATATATCGGGGATGTGTCAATTGGTGATACGCCTGGGATAAAATATGCCGGGATGGATTTGGGACAGTGTGGGCCCGCAATTCCACCGACGCGGTCACACATATCAATTTGTGTTATGTTTAAATCGTCACGTAAAAAATTATTGTTTGTAACCGGGGTCCCACGTGATTGGTTGTATGCGATGACCGAATCGGCCAGTGCAAAATATATTGGTGCGGCGGTGCGGGCGCCACTGAATGCATTATTGGGTGTTCCGTCAAAGTTTCCAACCCACACGATTAAGACATAGTCGCCAAATATCCCCGCCGTCCAGGCATCTCGAAATGATGATGAGGTTCCCGTTTTCCAATAGTGTTTGATATTATCATCTGGGGCGCGACGGGTGTATGGGATATGTGTGGTGTTTGTGCGCTGGCGCCCCAGCATATCAAGCGTTATAAAGAAGGCCTCTGGTGATAAAAGGTTGTTGATTTCTTGGTTGGGCGAATCGGCGCGTGTGCGAATTTTGCGACGTTCCCCCAGGTTTGCCATTGTTGCATAAATGTCGGCTAATTCGAACATTGAAACCTCGGCCCCGCCCAGGGCGATTGATATTCCGTAATGCGATGGGGGGTTAAGATTGCCAACCCCGGAATCTGCAAGTAAATTATAGAATTTATTTATGCCAATCTTTTGAACCAGGCCAATTGCCGGAATGTTTCGCGAATGGGTCAATGCGTCACGTGCCAAGACCGGTCCATAAAATCCGCCGTCTGAATTTTCGGGCGCGTATACGCCAAAGTTTATTGGGGCGTCACGTAACAATGTCATTGAATGAATATATCCCGCATCTGTGGCGGCGGCATAAATTAGTGGTTTTAAGGTGGAACCGGGACTGCGCCGGGCGTGGACACCATCGTTTTGACCGTATATAGACGCATCAAAGAAATCAATAGAACCAATATGTGCCAATACATCCATTGTTTTATAATTCACCAATATAGCGGCCGCGTTTTTTACCCCAATACCCCGTCTGGATGCAATCTGTGTCACAAGGGTGCGTTCCAGGCGTTGCTGTAAATCTAAATCCAGGGTTGTTTTTATGTGTGATGGTGATTTCCAACTGGAATCATCGTGTGCGATTTCGTGATTGATAAAGTGTGGTGCATAAAATGGCAGGTCGCGCAAACCATACACATTTAGTGGCATTTGCGACAGTGTAATTAAATCGCCATCATCATCATATTTTTGCCGCCAGCGTTTCACCAGGTGTTGTCGCATATGCCACATTGTATTCAATCCGTCCGTCGTGTTCAGACCGCGATTACGCGGATTTTGCGGGATGGTTGATAATGTAATCGATTCGATTGTGGATATATCTGATGGGGCGCGGTGAAAATAAATCAGTGATGCGGCGGCAACCCCTTCGATGTTGCCTCCGTACGGGGCCAGGTTTAAATATGCTTCAAGAATTTCGGATTTGGAATAAAATGCGTCCAGATAAATTGCCGTGGCAATTTGTACCAATTTGCCGCGCAAAGTTTTTGTATCAAGATTATATTTCAGACGTGCAACCTGCATCGTGATTGTTGATGCGCCGGCGGTGTCGGTATCGCCGGCAATATAATTTCTTGCCGCACGAAATAGGGGGATTGGGTTTATCCCGGGGTGGATATAGAAATATTTGTCTTCGTATAAAACGGTGGCGCGAATTATGTCAGGATTTATTTCAGACAGGGGTGTAAACACCCGGTACTTTTCATCCGACGACAGGGTCAAGCGCATCAGTTGGCCGTGTCTGTCATAATATGCACGGGAAAAATCTGTGTCCGACAGCAGGGGTGGCGTAAATAATATTCTTATACCAAGGTACAGCATAACCAGGGCGCCAATAAAAACACTCAGTTTTTTGTGACGATAATAAAAGCGCTTTATGTGTGTAAAAAACTTAGTCATTGGTTGCGTTGATTACGTGAAATGCGGGTGCGTTGTTGGTGTCTGTACCAAATATGCCGGCGTTATAAAGCGACATTGCGCGAATCGGGGGAACCGCAAATGTGCCACCCGCCGTCAGTTGTGCACGATAACTAAATGATTTTTCATAACGATTTAAATCTGTATAAATGACGACCCGGTCTTCGCGGATTTCAGAAAATTCCGCATCCCCTGAAATATCTTCGGCAACAAAGCCCCCAGGTAACAGGTCCACAATCGCAACATTCGGCAGATGATTTGTACCACGTGCACGTGCGGTGATTTTTACATTAACAATATCCCCCAGATTGGCGTGTGTAATCTGATTCCCATCCATATCCAGGTATTCACGAACAATTTCAATGCCATTTGATTTGTCGGTCACGTGGCGTGTAAATCCAGACTGAACAATTGCGTAATACAGTGGTGTGTTCACGCACGATGCACAGCTTATTTTTATCTTGTTTACATCGTCGGGCAATTCGGCAGATAATGTTCCCGCGATTTCAGTTGGCTTAATATTGTCTTGCGCGGATGCGATTGTGATGTCATTGGCCGTAACTGTGCCATTTGGCGTCCCGCCCAGGGCCATTATAATGCGTGCAGATGTGTATGCGTCATAATTCCCAGAATTTATGTAACCATTTATAGCGTTGCCCAAATCGTTAATTGGTCTGTTGAAAAAGCGATTCGATATATGAATATACATTGCATCATCGGATACATTATTTTCGTATGTTGTGTTGTATTTGAACTTGCTGGATTTAGACATACGATATTTGTCAATTAGTTCGTTGGCGGATGTGGATTGCTTCATCATTTCAAGTGATGCGGCAATATATGCCCCGGATATGGTTGCATCCCAATTACGCATATTTTGATTTGCGTATTCTTGGAATTTATCAATGTATGCCGTTGTTACAAATCCATTTTGTGTAATGTTGTAAATTGCATATGCTAATGCGCGTGCAGATGCATCATCTGTGATTGTCTGGGTCGCATATTGTCGCAGAAAATCAATTGCCCGCCCCAGCATAGTATCAGGTATGCTGAATCCGTTTTCGTTTGCCAGGCTTAGGAAATTTACCACATACGCGGTTAGATTTACCGTGTCGGGTGTTGTTGATAGGCCGTCTTGATTCGATGCCCATAATGCAAAAGAACCATTGTCGTTTTGGCGATTGCGCAGGGTGTTTATTGCGCTGCTGATTTGTTTTGCAGACAAATCATAATTTGTTCCCAAAATCGCATTATGTGGCATCAGTGCATATGGCATCGCGCGTGATACAATCTGTTCGGTACACGGAAATTCATAATTATTCAGGTATTCAAATAATGGGCGCGCCAGGACGGTTGGCTGATTGGATACATATATTTTACGGCTTGATTTTTCTGGATACAAATCGATTTGAAAATCAGAAATCTTTATTTCAGATTTGGGGATTGTGCCGGTCTTGATATCCGTGATAAATGGTGTGGTTGGTCGTACAGACAGTGTCGCATTCATTGCACGATTTAATAGTGGCAGGCCATTATCATTCAATGCCATCGCGTTAATTGTTATTTCAGATGCCATCGGAACGTCGTTTGCGCGTACATTAAATACGAACAGTTGTTGGGCATCATTGGCAATTTGGCTGGTCTTGGTTGCATTTGACGTCAGGGATAAACTGTCGGATACAACGGCGTCTGTCTGGATTGTTGCCACATCCCCCAGGTTGCTAAGGTTTGTAATAACCGCATTCACATCAAACGTGTCATTTGGGGCAACAAATGTTGGCGCCGTCATAGATATAATCAGGGGACTTTGCACCGTTGTGGTTATATCGTTTGCACCGATTGCGTTATCGTTCGCGGCAATGGCAAAGATTTTTAATGCGCCGTTAAAATCATCGGGAATATCAAATGTTATTTGTTCGGGCGTGTGGGCGTTGGTGTTTCGTATCCCCGAATAAAACGCAACCGGTTTGGCGGCACGACGTGCAAATGGATTAACCAGGGCCGCAGACAATTCTTCAAACGCGCCACCATCATAATCACCACCACCGGTTTTTGCAAATTCACGCAGGATTTTATATTCCGGTAACAGTAATGATAATATCTGGAATGTTTCCACATTCAGGGCATATTTTTGAAAGAAGTAATTGATTGGATTGGGGATTTTATGTCGTGCGACCTGTATAATCCCTTCGTCGATGGCGAAAAGCATTATGCGACCAGATTTATTTGTTTCGTAATCAATCGTCAATTTGTTATCGCGTATTGTCTTTGGGGCGGACAGCTTTATATCGATTGTACGGTTGTCTATATTGGTTTTGAATGGAATCACGGCATAGGTGTATGGTGATGTAAATATATCGCGGGAATTGATGTCGCGAACATAAGATACGTTTATGTAACCGGTGCCTTCGAATTCAGATGGAATGGTTATTTTATGTGTCGAAGATGTTGTTTGTGCGTTAAACCATTTATAGGCATAGACACGTTCGCGTTCAATCGTAATCAGGCCTGACCCCGTATATGGTGCGGTAATGTTTACAGATATTTCATCGCCCGGTGCATATGTGTCAGAATCCAGTTTGATTGATAAATCTGCGTTGGTGTCGGTGGCCAGGCTTGTATTTTCATCGCCCGCAACAAAATATTCTATGTTGGCCAGAATGCGTTCGGCAGAATCCATAATTTGCAGGAAATATGTACCCGGTGTTTCGGTATTGATTGGCAGGCTTAACCCATTTTCACCAATTGTTATATTTGTTTGCGATATCATATTGTCGCGTGTCGTTGTTTGATATTTGTAATAGTTGTTATAGTCTTTTATTAAACTGGTTAATGTTTCGCGACGAATTACACGGGCGGTTAAATCGTTCGCAATAATTGGCTGGGCTGTATGATCCAGCGCAATCAGATTTACGTTGCGTTCAGCATTTCTGTTTATATATTTCAGATCAGATGCAGAATAATATCCGACCATATATTTGGCATCTGATGCGCGCGCGGTCAGGGTTGTTTGCACGGCGCGTCCAGAATTTAATTCGTATCCATTGATATTAAGTGACAATAAATATGTGCCGTACAGGATGTTGTCCGGGAACTTTACATTGATATTGGCGATGCCGTTATCATCGGTATATATGTCATCTGTGTCGAATGTATATGTTTTTGTGTTGATTGGACTGGTGTCTGATACAGAATCCGCATAGATATTATTTATATCAAATGTATATTGCGAAAAATCATCGAATTTAAATTGAAGCGGTCGCAGGGTTGCACGTGCACTGATGCGATTGTTTCTTGCGGGGGTGCCAAACAGGTTGCGTAAATTCACCGTCGCAGATATTGCGTTCGTTGAAATCCATCCGTCGTCAGATGCCCCCGCAATATTCGCAGAAATTTTAAGTGTGTCGGGTACAAATTCGGCAACCTGGAATGTTGTGTGGCCCAACATATCTTGGGGTTTGGCACGTACGTTTAATGAATACAGACGAATGTCATATTCACCAATTGGCGCGGTGGATGAAATTGGCGTGGTTAAATCCAATAGTCCGTCTGATTGCAGGGATATGTTTTTTTCAACAATTGTACGACCACGTGCATCTGATATCTCAACGCGTACCGGTACGCCCGCCAATGATTTAAAAGAATTATTTTTTATGATCGCACCAATTATCACCGATTCACCCGGTCGGTATATGCCGCGGTCTGTGAAGACATAGGCGTTTAATGGTGTGTCTGAATACGAATATGCGCCATCGATATCAAATTTAGAATAATCAACACGCTGGGCATAGGCGGAATTATACGGGATAAAGGAAATGTCATTGTTATTGCGCGCAACAATTGCCACCGGTTCGCGTGCATTTTTATATTCATCCCACGGCAGGGCCGGTATATTTGCGTGTCCGGCTGCATCTGTGCGCCCAGACCATATTGCATTGCCATTACGCCCCAGGACGTCTATTTCAATGTCGGCCGCCGGTGTGCCGGTATCCAGGTTTGATACAAATATGTCAGATGTGCCGTCTTGGTTCAATTTGCGAATTATTCCCAGATTGGTTACCAATATCAGTCGACGATCACTGAAATTAGCGGCATTTTCAGATGTGCCAACCTGGATAATAAACACGCCCGTTTTATCGTTGGCGACACGGTCCATATAATCACCCAAATCAATCGAGGCATAGTTCGTTTCAATCGCATTTTTGACGTTCAATGGTATCCGCTTTTGAAATACGACCGACATATCATATGTTCCAAAAGACCAGGATTTAAATTCGATATCTGATGCGAACACATTGTATGTCTGGGAAATCAGGTGATTGATTTCAGATGATTTTATTTTTGATAAATTGACGTATGCCGCGTGAACACCACCCCGTGTCATAATCCCCAGTTTTTTGTCCCCGTTAAGGTTTAATATCGCACCGGTTCCAGCAATTTTGACGGTTTGTTCCGGGTATGCGACGGGTACGACCGTTTGAATGCCGTGTGCCATTATGAAATCGCCATTTGATTTTGCCCCCGATTTAATATCCAGGTATATATAGCGTGGCCCGGCATCTGGGATGTTGTACGCAAATGCATACTGATATACGCCTGTTGGGGTGGCAAATTTTGTGGGGGCCAGTTTTATTTTTTGTGCGCTGGCTATGACGTCTGGGGTAACCTCGTCATTGGACCAGATGTGATTTGTGTCTGTGTCGTTGGTATTGCGATATTGTGGCAACAGATATGCGTTCGTGTATTGCATCAGGTTACTGGCCGATGGTGCACTGGTCCGGACCAGTATTAGTTGTTGCGAATTGTTTTCTGTGTCATCTGCGACAATCGATTCGATGTCCGTTATTCGAAACAGGTTGTCCCGGGCCGATATGGTCGTGTTTGCGGTTAATTTTTTGGTTGATGAATTGCCATTTAGTGCCGAAATACGGTTTATCTTTAACCGTATGTTTTGTGGCGCATCGGTAACCGGTATTGGGTCCGATATGATAAATGCGGTGCGATTGAAACGGTCAAATTTTATGGAAAAATCTAGTTTTTCGCCATCACGCTTTAATGAAATCTTGTCCTGAAAATGGTCCGTATCGATTGCGTAATTAAAAGATATTATTGCCACGGCCACCATTGATTGTGGGGTTTGTCGGCTGTGGTATGTGTTAAAACTGTCCACGGTGGCGGTGATTTTTGGTGTGGTTATTGTTGTTGTATATTTGTTGGCACGAACATCGGCGTCAAATAACTTTTTCGATGTGCGGATTGTAAAACGTGTGTCCGCGGGCCACGGTGTGTCGGGGGTAAATTTAAGCGCGTTTGGCCCCGTTATTTCAAAGTTGCCGCGAATATGTGGACTTATCTTTATATATTTATGTAAATCGTTTTTGTTAATATTCATCGCAAACGCCGGTGCGTATGGACCCGATTCCCACTGATACGACAATATTATCGGCACAACCGGGTTCAAGGTGCGATTGTTATTTATCGTTGGCACATCGGCATCAGATGTAAATACGGCGTTATTAGTGTTTTGAAAAGACTGTGCAATTGGGGTGGTTGTGTTTAGTTTTACATATGTTGTTTCGGTATTTGTTTTGCCCCCTAAATAGACCCAGGCAGAAATTCCGAATATTGCCACAAATACAACAAACACGCGCCAAAAATGACGACGTAACCAAGAGGTTTTTGGTTTGTTCTTTTGCTTGCGTGGCATATATTTTCCCTTCCGATTACATATATGTACATATGTTAAAGTTATATTTTGAAAAGACAAGTTTTTTATTTGGTATTTGTTCCTGGGGATTTTTTAATTTTTGTTGCCTACAATGTATTCAATGCACAGGGCGGACCAGGGGGGAAAGACATATCCCTAACCAGTCCAAAGGAGTATCAAAGTGGTATATGGTTATATTCGTGTTTCAACAGACCATCAGACAACTGAAAATCAGCGGTTCGAGATAATGAAGTTCTGTGAAAAGCAAGATATAGTAATTGATTGCTGGATAGAAGAAACAATATCTGCAACCAAAGATCTGAATAAACGTAAACTGGGACGCCTGATTAAGCGGATTCAAAAAGATGATATGATAATTGCATCAGAATTGTCGCGCCTGGGGCGTAATCTATTGCAAATTATGAGTATTTTGCATCACTGTATGGATATCGGCGCAAAGATATGGACGATAAAGGATAATTATCGCCTTGGGTCAGATATCACCAGCAAGGTTTTAGCGTTTGCGTTCGGATTGTCGGCGGAAATTGAAAGAAATCTGATTTCTCAGCGTACCAAGGAGGCTCTGGCGCGTATCCGGGCCGAGGGCAAACACGTTGGTCGTCCCCGGGGCAGTTGTAACACACAAAAATTGGCGGGGCGTGAAAAATATATCGCCCAGAAACTTGAAGACGGACAATCAAAATATGAAATTGCACGTCGGCTGCGTGTTCATCGTGATACCCTGGCCAGGTTTATTGTGGAAAATGATATTGCCTAGAATGTGATTTTTCCACGTGTCAGGATATAAAATTCGTCTGTGCCGTATGGATTATCTACAAAGCCGGCCGTAATATTTTTATATCCAACGTTGTATTCAATGGCCGGACGTGACACCAGGTCGATGTTATGGTTTGCATATATCAACGTGCCGTTTGCATCACGACCCGTTGGTATGCGCATTGTCATTGTGCCGTCTAAAATAGCATCGTTTGTCGCGACTGATAATTTCCAATCGCCAAATTCTGCGCCCAGGGTGATGGATGTGGTATAAACATTCGATATGTCGGTAATGATGGATTCACCACTGATGCGGGGGTTGGCAATACCAAATTCGGTGCGCTGGAATAATTTTACATTTCCGATGTTGTATTCGCCACGTGACGCAATAAATGTTATTTGGGTCTTGTCGTCTGTGCTTAAAAATCCGTCCGCCCCCAGAAAGTCGCTGTTGCGCAGACCAAATTCAAAGTTGCCAAACGCTGCAACATTCTGTGTTTCTTCGCGCAGGCGAATAAATCCGCGTCCCTGGTTCTTTACTTTGATATTATCATTTAATTTTGTTGTAAATGCGCGACCAAATCCGTCAACAAATGCCAATTCCAGATTTTCGTCCTTGATTTGTTTGGCGATTGTGCCAGATACCTGAACGGTTGTTAAAGGACGGGTGATGTTTTCAGAAATTGGAACCAGTTCCGCACCAACCGGGCGTGTTGCACGTTCTAAATCCAGCATCCCGTGCCCATAGGTTTCGTCAACGCCGACAACACCCAAGTCACGTGCGGTCGCAAATAATAATTCTGTTATCTGTGTGGATTTCATATATGGGAACGCTTCGCGGATGACGGCGATGGCGGCGGTGACGATTGGGGTCGCAAAACTGGTGCCGTTGATGTTCGATGAATATCCCGCCGACAGGTTTGTCCCCGGTGCCGTTATACAGTAATCCTTGGTTATGCCACAGGCATTACTGAAATCGGCCAATGCGCCCGTTTCATTATCCCACGCGACAACGTTTACAAAATGCCCAACCATATCATCAGACACCAGGGGCAGGGCAGATATCGCCCCGGATTGGTTCGTGCCGTTATTGCCCGCCGCCCAGACAAAGATTGCATCACGTTCGCGCGCGGCGCGTTCCATAGATTCGATGAAGTGCGCATCTGTTGCGTGAACCAAGTCATTTCTGGATTTTATTTGCGTGGCATAGCGGTTTTTGATAACCCAACTGGCGTTATAAATGTTCGCATCGGTGGCCGAATTTATAATGTCGCCAATTTGATTGAATGCCAAGAAGTTTTCGTCGCCATCAATAATCTTGTAATTGTTGATTGTGGCATCGGGGGCGATTGTGGTGGATGCGATTTGCGCAACCTTTTGCCCGTGCCATACGTCAAAGCCGGTGTCCAGAATCGCAATGGTTGAATTTTTTCCCGTGTATCCACGTGCCAATGAATATGCCACACGAATTTCATTATATTGATCAAAGTTTCGGGCATAGTTTTTATCGCCCATAACATTGGCCAGCTGAATGTCTGATACGTCGCCGCCAACGTGCATATATGCAGACATTGTTGCCATTTGTGGTTGTGGGATGGATGTGGTGGCCCCATTGTCGCCACCGCCCAATGCGCCCCCCATCAATGCCAGGCCCGCACCAACCGCCGCCAACGCGCCACCCGCAATTACGCCGCCGGATACAAAAGAAAATGAATTACGTGATTTACATTCGTCTGGATTGTTCTTGCGATATATGGCATTGTCACAACGCGATGCGTTTATTGTAAATGCATCGGCCGACCCCGCCACGGTGGCGGTACATAAAATTGCCGACAAAAATGCATTCATCCAACGCATCTTTTCAATCCCCCGTGGGCACCACACCCACACACTTATAAATATAGTACAAAATACCCAGTTGTCAATGTTTTAGATGCTGAAACAATTTTGTGGAATTTGGGGAATTTTGTTGTATAATTGGCGATGTTACGGCGATTGCCGTGATGGGGATTAACAACCCCTGTAGTTGTTCGAAAGAACATAAAAATCCAAACCCAATTTTCTGGGGTTGGATGGTGCTTAATATGTTGAATATGCACGCTATTGCTACAGTAGTTGTTAACGTCCAACCCCATCTGTTTCTTACAGATGGTTTTTTTATTCGCAAGAAAAAGAGGGTTCGTTTATGGAATTGGTAGAAGCAGAAGGGCAGTTGTCTAATATTCTCGATGACCTGGAAGGGTTCTTTAAAAGGCACCCGGGCTATGAAACGAATAGTATGACGTTAATGCGTTTGATGAATCTTGTGTACAAGGAACTGTGCCTGTATCTTTCCCGGTCCAAGCGATATGTTCTTGATATCCAAGAGGCCGATTCCGACATATCTGTACGTGAAATAATAAAGCGGAAAAAAGGTGTACTGTAATTTATATTTTTACTTGATTTTTTGCGGGGTTTGGTCTATTATCGGGGCACGCACATCCGTGCGAAGAACACAACCGTTGTGCTAAATTTGTGTCCAAATGCATAATTTGGCTGTCCGCACACGGCGAGGATAACAACACAAAAAAGGATAAAAATATGGCATTGCCAACATTTACAATGAAACAGTTGATGGAAGCGGGTGTACATTTTGGTCACCACACACGTCGCTGGAATCCGTTAATGACACCATACGTTTATGGCGTTAAAGATAAAATCCACATCATCAATTTGAACAAGACTGCACCATTGTTGCATCGTTCTTTGGTAGCATTGGAAGCAATCGCCGCCGCCGGTGGTAAGATTCTGTTCGTTGCAACCAAACATCAGGCAAAAGACATCGTAAAAGATGCCGCCGAACGTTGCGGTCAGTACTATGTTAACAACCGCTGGTTGGGTGGTATGTTGACAAACTGGACAACGGTTTCACAGTCTATTCGTCGCTTGAAGAAGATGGAAGCAGATATCGAAAACGCAGAAAAATTGGGCCTGACCAAGAAAGAAGTTGGTGTTATGACCAAAGAAGTTGAAAAACTGCGTGATATTTTCGGCGGTATTTTGGATATGCACGGCGTTCCACAGGCGATGGTCGTTATCGACGTTCCACGTGAAATGAATGCAGTACGCGAGGCAAAAAATCTGGATATCCCAACAATCGCAATCTGTGATACGAATGCGAATCCAGAAATGGTTGATTATCCGGTTCCGGGTAATGACGACGCCGCACGTGCAACACAATTGTATTGCGACCTGTTCGTGGATGCGATTTTGTCCGGTATTGAAAAACGTCTGGGTGGCGCAGCCGGTAAAAAAATCGAATCTGATATGAAAGCAGATGCCGCTGATGAATTAGAAGATGAAATCAAGGAAAAAGAAGCCAAGATTAAATCTAAAACATCCGAGGCACGCGCCGAACGTCGCGGTAAATTGGCGGAAAAAGCCGATAAATAATTTTTTATCGATATAAAAAACGCCGGGGGATTGCCCCCGGCAACAAGATTCTTTTTTAATTAAAAACATTGGGAGAAAACACAAATGGCAGAAATTACAGCAAAATTGATTCAAGAACTGCGCGAAAAAACATCCGCGGGTATGATGGATTGTAAGAAAGCCTTGATGGAAAATGATGGTGATATTCAGGCCGCTGCGGATTGGTTGCGCCAGAAAGGTATTGTAAAGGCTGCGTCCAAGGCGGGTCGTGTTGCGGCATCGGGTTTGGTTACCGTTGTCAAGGCCGACGGTATGGGCTGTGTCGTTGAATTGAACGCGGAAACAGACTTTGTTGCCAAAAATGAAAAGTTCCAGAAATTGGTTGCCGATGTTGCAAACAAGGCATTGGAATTGGGTGGTGATTTTGATGCAACACTGAACGCGGTCAAAGATGATATCGCGGCAACAATTGCGACAATTGGTGAAAATATGAACCTGCGTCGTATTGCAACGGTAAAGGGCGACAAAATCTTTACATACATCCACAATGCTTTGGTTCCGGGTATGGGCCAGATTGGTGTTGCGGTTGCAATCAATGGTGATGACGCTAAGATCGATGAAATCGGTTCGAAAATTGCAATGCACGTTGCGGCAAACAAACCAGAATTTATGACAATCGCAGACGTTGATCCGGTTGCGGTTGAACGTGAAAAGAAAGTGTTTGTTGAATCTGGTGCGACGGCGGGTAAACCAGAAATGGTCGTAGAAAAGATGATTCAGGGCCGTATCAACAAATGGTATGCGGAATCCGTTCTGGAAGAACAGCCATTCGTTATGGACCCATCCAAGACGGTCAAAGAAGTTATTGCAGATGCCAATGGTAAATTGGCGGGCTTTGCGTTCTTTGTCTTGGGCGAAGGTATCGAAAAGCGCGAAGACAATTTGGCCGACGAAGTCGCCAAAATGTTGAAATAAAAAATCCCCCGTTTGGGGGATTTTTATTGTGTTTTTTGGTGGCTAGTATTATAATTCTTGTATGCATATATCAAAAGAAACTATTGTTCGGGCAAATGAAAGAACTCGTCGTGAGTTGGCGGGGCTATCCCCAGATGAACGTCAGGCTTATATATTTAACAAGATACAGACCGCGCCATACGGGACGGAAGTGTTGCGTGGATTTGCTGAATATTATCGCAAGCGTTATCCTAGTTATAACAGCTGTTTTGCAACATTGTTGGATGAACTAAATAAAAGGCAGAAGTAAAATGGAAAAATATCGCGTAAAAAATGTACGCCCCCAAGATGATGATTTGTACCAGACGCTCGATTTGGAGGGGATAAACAATGCTGCAATGCCAAAGTGGAATGATGTTTATGTTTATCGTTTAGAACCACGCTTTCAAATTGGGGATACATTCAAGTTATACACAGATAACAGTATTGCGCATATTAGTAAGGCTTATTCTTATAAAATTAATGGGAAAACTTTTGTCGATATTCAATTGATTCCTCAGACACGATATTCGCTTGAACATTTTTATGATGATATGTCGGCAATAGATGCGTTGCGTATGAAATATGATGTTGCGTGCGCTTTGCGGACTCAGAAGATTCGTCCGACATTAAGCGCAGCAAATAATTTGCGTTTGTTGATATCAGAATTGCCATTCTTACAAAAAACAATGTAAAAATCCTGCCCTTGGCGGGATTTTTTTAATATATGAGACCAGAATACTTTTATTTATATAAGCACAAAGCGCTCCGAGCCGGTCGGCTCTCGTCCAACCAGACCAAAATAAAAATCCCCAAATGGGGATTTTAATTCTGGTGTCGGCTCGTCGGACTGTAAATCCCCATATTCGCATTCGCTCTATGGGCCCCATTCGCTACGTAAGGTTCAAACATCGCCAAATGGCTCGTTTTCACCAACTGACGCTCCGAACCGACGGTTCTTCGTCCGCCCAGACCAAAATAAAAATCCCCAAAAGGGGATTTTAATTCTGGTGGCCCTGGTCGGACTCGAACCGACACTCATTGCTGAACTTGATTTTGAGTCAAGCGCGTCTACCAATTCCGCCACGGGGCCGTGGCATTAAAAGTCGCAAAAATTAAGCGGCTTTCTTTGCTTCAACTTTTTTTACCAAACGTGCACTGCGATTCGCTTTGTGTGCAGGTTTCTTGGCTGGTTTTTCCGCTTTGCCGATTTTCTTTTCAATGGCTTTTTTAATTGCGGCCATTTCTTCGGTCAAACGGGAAATTGGTTTAGACATTACATAGCCGTCCAAACCGCCGTGCTTTGTCAATGTGCGCAGACCAGCGGTCGAAATACGCAATGAAAAATCACGACCCAGAATTTCACTGTGGAACTTTAATTTTTGCAGATTTGGCAAGAATGTACGTTTTGTATGACGTTCAGAGTGGGAAACGTTCATCCCAACTTCTGTTTTCTTACCTGTAACTTTACATACACGTGGCATAATACTCTACCTTTGATTAATAGCGTGCCTAAATTTATAACAAAAATAGGGAAAAGTCAAGTGTTGTTTTCACTTTTTTCTTATTTTGTTAAATGGTCGGGCGTTATTAAATCAATAATTGTCTTGGCCGGGGTAAATGTGGTGCCGGGCGTTATCACAAATATTGTGTTCCATTTGGCCATTGCACCGTTCCACAGGCCCGGGCGCTCCATCGCACGCAATTCGCGACCGTTCTTGGATTTTGTGCTGATAAATCCGGCGGTGGGGTCGACATAGTTTAATAAATTAAACTTGTTCCCCATATAATCACGTACACCGCATACGATGTCGGTCGGACTGAAAAATTCCCCATCGTGCAGAATGGATATTTTATCCGGTGCAATCTGGCCAGGTTCTACGATTTGTGGGCTGATTATATTATCGGCATCACGTACCAAGAATGGGCCACCGCCCGGGGCGCCGGTGTTCTTGATAATGCCGCATATGCGAATTGGGCGGTTTAATATTGCGCGCAGGGTGTCCGCGGTTGGGGCGTATGGCAATTTTATATACAATGTATTTTTGATAAAATCTGATATTTCATCAATGTTTGCCGTTCCATTATCCAGCGCGCGCAGGTATTCAAAGATTTTATTCTGGGTTTCAATCAAGATTCCGCCGATTAGCTTCTTATACCGGGTGGTGTCGTCACGCATATGGTCGGGGCATACGTTATCAATGTTTTTGATAAATATGATATCGCCATATATATCGTTCAGGTTTTCAATTAACGCCCCGTGTCCCGCCGGTCTAAATAACAGGGTGTTGTCGTTGTTCCTGAACGGGGTATTGTCCATATTTACAGCGATTGTGTCGGTTTGTGATTTCTGAACCGACATAGATATATCATATTTCACGCCAAATTTTTGTTCGTATATTGGCACAATTTTGTTTAGTAAATCTTGGAATCCATCCATATGTTCGGGTGACACGGTAAAGTGAATGTGGACGGTGTTGTTGGCGCGTGCGTACAGGGCGCCTTCGATTAAATGTTCGGCAATGGCGGTGCGGGGGGCGTCGTTATCGTATTTATGAAACTGTAATAATCCCTTTGGGCGGTTGCCATAGTTTAAACCGATTTCAGTTACCAGGTATCTGATTTTATCGATATCGGTTGCATCGTTGGGCAATATGCGACTTAAATCGTCCCAGAATGCAAATTGTTCAATGTTGTCCAGGACGGTTTTTGTTGTCTTGTTCATTTCGCCAGATGTCAGAAACTCAAACAAATCTTTGAACATACGGGTTGCGGCACCCGATGCGGGGACAAATTTTACAATATTATATTTATCACATTTCGAATCGTATAAATCGATGTATTTATTCATTTGGGCATCATAATTAAATGCACCATTGTCCGTTACACACGCAGATATAATATCTGAATACGGAAAACCATTTTTAAAATCTGAAATTTGTTTTGTAACCGTGTCCAGTGTTAAGCCATGTGATTGAATTTGTGCGATATCAGAATCTGAAAAAATATTCATATGTACCCCCGTATATGACCAGCATAGTATATTTTTATGTGGCGCGCAAGTGTGGTGGGGGATTCGTTCCTGTGTCTTGAAAGGCGGATTTTTGGCACTATATATACCGCAAAAGAATAAAATAAAAGGATGCAAAATGAATCCAGATGAAATGCAAGAAACACCCGCCCAGGCAATTGAACGTTATACAACGGACTTTACAAAATTGGCGGCGGATGGAAAGTTAGACCCCGTTATCGGGCGCGAAGATGAAATTCGTCGCACGGTTCAGGTTTTGACACGTCGTACGAAAAATAATCCAGTCTTAATCGGTAATCCCGGTGTTGGTAAAACCGCGATTATAGAGGGGCTGGCCACACGTATTATTTCGGGGGATGTGCCGGAAAATTTATTGAAAAAGAAATTATTGTCCCTGGATATGGGGGCGTTGATGGCGGGCGCAATGTATCGCGGTCAATTCGAAGGACGCTTGAAAGCAATTCTAAAAGCCGTCAAAGATTCCAATGGTGAAATTATTCTGTTTATTGATGAATTGCATACATTGGTTGGTGCCGGCAAGGGCGAAGGCAGTATGGATGCCGGAAACCTGTTAAAGCCGATGTTGGCGCGTGGTGAATTACATTGCCTGGGGGCGACAACGTTGGATGAATATCGTCAATATATTGAAAAAGACCCCGCATTGGCACGTCGTTTTCAGCCGGTCTATGTCGATGAACCAACCGTCGATGATACGATTTCAATCCTGCGTGGCTTAAAAGAAAAGTACGAGGGGCATCACGGTGTGCGAATCGCGGACAGTGCGCTGGTATCGGCGGTAAAACTATCGAATCGGTATATCACAGATCGCTTTTTACCGGACAAGGCCATTGACTTAATCGATGAGGCGGCCGCACGTGTGCGAATCGAAATCGCATCAAAGCCAGAACGCCTGGACGAAGTGGACAGACATCTTATGCAACTGAAAATCGAACAGCAGGCATTGAAAAAAGAAAAAGACGACGAATCGAAAAAACGTCTGAAAGACCTGGAAAAACTGATTACGGAATTGGAAAACGAATCGGCGGCACAAACCGCCACCTGGCGCGCGGACCAGCAAAAAATGCGTGGCCTGTCGGATGCGATGGCGGCGTTGGATGCGGCCAAGGCCGAGGTTGCAACCGCAATGCGCAACGGTGACTATGAAAAGGCATCGGCCCTGCAATACGGAAAAATCCCAGAACTGGAAGAGCAAATTGCAAAAATGAATGCAGAATCCAAAGAATATAAAACCGTATTGCCCGAACATATCGCCGCGGTTGTCAGTAAATGGACCGGTGTGCCGGCTGACAGACTTAGCGTCGAAGAACAGTCCAAGTTATTGAATATCGAAGATGAACTGCGTAAACGTGTTGTGGGCCAAGACCACGCATTGGGTGTCGTTGCGCGTGCGATTCGTCGTTCCCGTGCGGGATTGTCCGACCCACGTCGTCCATCGGGCAGTTTTATGTTCCTGGGGCCAACCGGTGTGGGCAAGACCGAGGTTGCCAAGGCCCTGGCGGAATATCTGTTTAACGATGATACGGCAATGACCAGAATTGATATGAGTGAATATATGGAACCGCATTCGGTTTCACGCCTGATTGGCAGTCCCCCGGGATATGTCGGATATGAACAGGGTGGGGTGCTGACCGAAAGTGTGCGCCGTCGCCCGTACCAGGTTTTATTGTTCGATGAAATCGAAAAGGCAAATCCGGATGTCTTTAACGTATTTTTACAGATTCTGGATGATGGGCGTCTGACCGATGGCCAGGGACACGTTGTGAACTTTACCAACACCATCATTATTATGACCAGCAATCTGCCGGATATGGAGGCCGTAAAGCACAATTTCCGCCCCGAATTTATAAATCGAATCGATGAAATTGTGTTCTTTAACCCGTTGGGCAAAGACGTTATGGCGGGGATTGTGAAGATTCAACTGCGCGGGCTTGAAAAACGTTTGGCCGAACGCAGAATTGAATTGAACGTCACCGACAAAGCAATTAAGTGGCTGGGCGACAATGGATACGATGCGGTATTTGGCGCGCGACCGTTGAAACGCCTGATTACCACCGCGGTCGAGGACAAGGTGGCCGATTTAATCCTGAACGGCACCATTGGCGAGGGCGCAACCGTCTATGTTGATGTGAAAGGCAAAGAATTAACCGTCGGGTAAAAAATTAAATATAATAATTCATCTAAAAGCAAACCCGATGGACTCACGTAACTTCTGTACGCTTCGCCATCGGGTTTGCTTTTATCTAAATCATTCTATTTAATTTTATCCAGCGGCGGGGGGGCGGAGTTGTTTTTGTTTGAATTACACATTTTTATGATTTATAATGGGCTGGCATTGGGAAACCGGTGTGAGGCCTCAAAACCTCTAAGGGAATCTCCAACATTGGTTGGAGGGTTGCGATATATCTAAATAAGCACGCTATTACTCTTAATAGTTTTGAGCCTCCAACCGCCTTGAATTGTGGCGGTTTTTTGTTTAACAAAAAAGATGGAGGAAAAAATGAGTGTAATCTTGGTTGATGCCAGATATCTGGGGCATTATTTGAAACGCGCCCGGCGTACATTAAATTTAACGCGTAATGAGTGTGGAAAGGCGCTAAACATATCACATTCAGAAATAATGAAACTGGAAAACGGCAAGATTTTAATAAGTGAAAGGTTGCTGGAAAAAATAATGGTAAATGGATTAACGATGATTTTGTGCAAAAGGCGTAAATAAAAATAACGGGCATTGCCCGTTTTTTATTTCTTTGATTTCTTTCTGCTTTTGGATTCCGTTTTAAACTGAATATCGCGCAGGCGTTTATATTCGCCATCCAATGCGCACAGTTCGGCATCCGTTCCCATTTCAACAATATGACCGTCTTTGATTACACAGATGATATCCGCATCCAGAATGGTCGACAAACGGTGCGCGATAACGAACGTGGTGCGGCCCTGCATCAATTCGTTCAGTGCGCTTTGAATCAGTTTTTCGCTTTGCGTGTCCAGGGCAGATGTGGCCTCGTCCAGTAACAGGATTGGGGCATCTTTTAATATTGCGCGGGCGATTGCAACACGCTGTTTTTGTCCCCCAGATAACAGGCCCCCACGTTCACCAACACACGTGTTATATCCGTCTGGAAATTCCATAATGAAATCGTGGGCGTTTGCGGCGCGTGCGGCGGCAATAACCATTTCGTCCGTCGCGTTTTCATTGCCATATTTTATGTTGTCGGCAATGGTGCCGTTGAACAGGAATACGTCTTGGGAAACCTCTGCTATATTCTTGCGCAGTGATTTTAATGTGTATTTACGAATATCGCGACGGTTGATTGTAATTTTACCGGATTGCGGTTCATAAAAACGTTCCAGCAAATTAAACATCGTTGTTTTTCCGCCACCCGATGGACCAACCAGGGCGCATACTTTGCCGGCTGGTACGTTCAGGTTGATATCACGCAATACCGGTTCGCCAGGATTGTATTCAAAAGATACATTATCGAATGCAACCGACATATTTTTTGACTTTAATTCAACCGCGTCTGGGGCGTCGACGATATCAGGTTTACTGTCCAGGAATGCGAACAATATTTCCGCCGCCAGCAGGCCGTGCTGTAACGTGTCACCGGTGCCGGTAATGCTTTTTGCCGGTTTGTATGCCGCCGTCAGTGCCAACAAGAACGCTGTAAAGTCACCGGTGGAAATTGCACCACTGGAAATAAAGTGCCCCCCCATAATCATCGCAATACACAGGCCGATTGAAATCATAAATTCCATCAATGGCGACCGCAGGGCGTTTGCCTGGGTGCTTTTGTATGAATTGATAACAGAATTGTTCAGGACGTGGGCGAAATTTTTAGCCTCGCGGTCTTCGTTGGCGAACGATTGAATTGTTTTAATGCCGTGCAATGTTTGGTTTAATTGCTGGGTCACGTCGTTCGCGATACCGAATGATTGGCGTGATAATTTGCGACGCTTGCGCATAATGATAACCATTGGAATCATAATTGCCGGTGTCAGGAATAACAGAACAACGCACATTTGGGGCGCATAGTAGAACATTAACCCCAATGTCATTGCCAGTGTTGCGACATTCTGGACCAGTTTTATAACCGTATTTGTCACCAGGCTTAATACCGCGCCCGATTGCACCGTGAAATAGTTCAAATTTTTACCAATCCCATCACCATAGAACCGCGCCAGGTTCATATGCGTCATATGGTTGTATATCTTTTTCTGTAAATTTGCATGCGCCAGTAATCCCCCCTTGGACATAATAAGGGATTTTGCGTATGTAAATGCCCCCTTGGCCCCGAATGCGATTATAACCTGGCCCCCCAGGAAGTATATAGCCGCCATACTTTTTTCGATAAATGCCTGGTCGACGACCTGTTGGACCAGGGTGATTGTATAAGCCTCGGCCCCGGCGGCCAAGATTGTAAACACAATACCCGCGGCCAGCCATTTTACATATGGGCGCCCGATTTCATTCCATACACGACCATAAAGGGACCATTTAATGCGACCATTATCACGATCGCCCTTGATAAAAGATTTAATCTTTTCGATAAATGATTTTTTCTTTGCCATAGTGATTCTATTATAGGTTGTGGGTAAAATTCTGTCCAGTGTTATTTAGAGTGCTTTTTTCTTATGTGTTGGCTTTGAATTAGGCGGATAATAGATTTATAGTCTTTGTGTTGATCGATAAAAGAATGCTTGCTGTTGGGAAATTCAACGAATTTGAACAGGTGCCCATTTGGGCCATTGGATAATGTTTTGTGTACAGTTTTTAACATTTCAACCGGGGATTTTCTGTCGCGGCCCCCACCAACAATTGTGACGGGAATGTTGTATTGTGACATTAAGTCGGGGCGAAAAGTAGATGTTTCCATATAATCATAAAATTCGGGCAATATCGTTACATATCGCATAACATTGTTCTGGGCGATGTCGTGTGGACTGACCAGGCCCATTGGCGTTTTTGCAAATTCTTCATCGGTGATATCGTGGGGACAATGGCGAATCTTGTATACGGATTTAATAAAATCGTGCCATTGTGTTGTGCTCCAGGGGGCAAATAAAATCGCCGCCGACACACGTGGTGTTTTGTTTTCTTTTATTCGCTTGTTAAATATTCCAATTGCGCCGGTTGCGCCCGCCGAATGCCCAATCAAACACGTCCATTGGTCGCGACATTGCTCTTCGATTAAATCGATACCCATATCCATTAATTTGATAAATTCGGGGAATGTGTTGCGGGCGGCCAATTCTTGGGTGATTTCTGGTTTAAAGTCCCCCAGAAATGTTGTGATTGAATATACATTAAACTTCTTGGTCAGGGCCCAGTATGTAATTGCCTTCATTAACGGTTCTATGTCGGCATTGCTGGCCAGGCCCGGCGCCAATATAATATTTCCGTTGGGCTTTTTGCCATTGTCCATAATGGGGCTGTAATGGGTAATATAACCAATGGTCGCGTTTTCGGAACGCGAACTGTACTCCAGGCGCCATTTAAAAGTTTTTTCTTTTAATTCAGGCAAAAGTTCGTAAAAATTTGCCGGAATTTGATATCTTGAATTCATAATGTTGTAATTTTAGGGGACAAAAAAATATTTGTCAATAAATAAAATGTAATTTTCTGTTGACATTTGTGTAAATAATGTATAAAATTCGTTCGCTTTCAGGAATGAAAGTGCAAAGTTTTGGGGTCATAGCTCAGTTGGTAGAGCACCTGCTTTGCAAGCAGGGGGTCGTCAGTTCGAGTCTGATTGGCTCCACCAAGACAAAAGGGAAGGGGGATGAAAATCCCCTTTTATATTAAAAACATAAAATGCGTTAAAGGGGGTGAATACATATGGTGAAAGTTCTGGTTCGCGATAACAACGTTGAACAGGCATTGCGCGTTGCAAAGCGTAAATCTCAGAAAGAGGGTCTGTACCGCGAAATGAAAGAACGTCAGCGTTATGAAAAACCAACAACAAAACGCAAACGTTTAAAAGAAGAAGCCGTTCGCAACGAAAAGAAACGTCAATCGAAACAGCGTATGGTTTTCGGATTCTAAGATTAAAATCCCGCAACTGCGGGATTTTTTTGTATCTTTTCGTATTGCTTTATAATAAAAATCCCCCGATTGGGGGATTTTTATTTCGATTACAGAAAAATTATTCTGCGTCGGCAACCGGTGCCTCTTCGGCGACTGGTGCTTCGGCTGTGGTTTCTTCTGCTGCAACTTCGGCCGCTGGGGCTTCTTCTTCGACTTCTTCAACCTTTTTGGTGCCGAATGTCAATGTTTTACCCGCAACCAATGCATCGATTTCGTCCTGGGTCTGGGCTACATAGATCTTTACCGGAACGATAACGTCTGCGTGCAGTGCGATTTTTGTATCGAACGCACCCACAGATTTAATCGGTGCACCCAACATAACCTGGGCCGATTCAACGGAAACACCCGCAACTTCTTTTAACATACGTGCGATGTCGCGTGTTGAAACCGAACCATATAACTGACCGGTGTCACCCGCCTGGCGAATCATATGCAGTTTTGCATTCTTAACCGCATCAATGTTTGCCTCGGCTGATTTTTTCGCCGCTTCTTGGCGGGCGGTCAATTCTGCCTTTTTCGCTTCGAACAGGGCAACGTTTTCACGTGTGAAACGCATAGCCTTGCCGTTTGGCAACAGATAGTTGCGTGCGAAACCTGTTTTAACCTCGACTGTGTCGCCGATGTTACCCAGTTTGTTAATTTTTTCTGTCAAGATAACTTTCATAATCTGTCCTTATTGTTTTATAAGTTAGGGATTAACCCAAATTGTTGCGAACGAACGGCATCAAGCCCAAATGACGTGCACGTTTGATGGCGGTTGCCAATGCGCGCTGATCTTTCTGGGAAACACCGCTGATGCGTGATGGCACAATTTTACCACGTTCGGTGATATAATGTGACAATGTTTTGATATCTTTGTAATCGATAACCTTGCCCTTTAATGGGTTAGATTTTTTACGATAAATTGCTGCACGGACTGCCATTATTCTGCCTCCTCTGTGTTTTTCTTCATCATAATAGAAGGTGTTGATGACAATTCGTCAACACGTACATTCAAGAAACGGATAACGTCTTCGTCAATACGGGAACGACGTTCCAATTCATCGATTTTAGAACCATCTAATTCGATATTCAGCATGACATAGTGTGCCTTGCGATTTTTACGAATGATATAGGCCAAGTTCTTCAAACCCCAGAATTCTGTGGATTTAACATCACCGCCCAATTCTTTGATGATTTCGGTAAATTTTGCCGCTTTTTCTTTAACCTGCGACTCGGTCAAGTCCTGGCGGAAAACCAAGACACTTTCGTAGTAAGCCATTTTTATTTCTTCCTATGGTTAATATAGCCAATAACACCATGTTATTAGCAGGAACGCCACCAATTATGAACAATTTTTGACAAAAATCAAGTGTTTTTTATCGTTTTTATTTTCCCCACACTGGGGCAATGACATATTCGGCGACCAATGGCACGGACAGTTTTGTCACGTTTTCCATTGCCGATTTTATCTTTGACGCAAATTCGTTGGCGCGCGCGGCGTCACATTCAAATACGATTTCGTCGTGAACCTGCATAATCATACGGATTGTGTCGGCGTTTGGTGTAATTATATCTTTATCAATTTCAACCATTATGCGTCGCATTAGGTCGGCCTCATACCCCTGGATTGGGGCGTTGACCGCCGCACGCATCGCATATGCCCGCATACGGGGATTGCGGGCCTCTGGCAATTCTATGCGTCGACCCCACGGGGTGTAAACGCACGCGTTTTCGGTTGCAAATTTCTTGGTCGCGTCAATATATTCGCGAATTTCCGGCAGACCCGCCATATATGAATCAATAATATTCTTGGCGTCCGCCCGTGACGTGCCCAATTGCCCCGCCAGGCCAAATGACGATATCCCATAAATAATTGAAAAGTTTACCGTTTTTGCCGCGCGCCGTAATTCGCGTGGTACGGGCGCGTCATTTGCGATACCAAATATTTTGCGGGCGGTTTGTTCGTGAATGTCGGCACCACTGTTAAACGTTTCACGAAATGTTGTCACATTTGCCACATCCGCCAGCAAGCGTAATTGAATCTGGGAATAATCGACCGATATCAGTGTACGACCCGCGGGTGCAATGAAGCACTTTCTGATTTCTTCGCCCAGGGCGGTTTTAATCGGAATATTTTGCAGGTTTGGATCACGACTGGACAGGCGTCCCGTGTTCGTACTGGTCTGTAAATAGGTTGTATGGATACGGCCATCGGATGCAATTTGCCGCGGCAATGCGTCCGCGTATGTTCCCGCCAGCTTTGCAATCGACCGCCAGTTCAATATTTTTTCAACAATTGGATGTGCATCAATCAATTCGTTCAAAGAATCGGCATCTGTGGAACGCTTTTTATTTGCCGGCAATCCCAATTCATCAAACAGTATTGCGGCCAACTGCTTGGGGCTGGCGATATTAAATTCGTGCCCAGATATTTCCCATATTTCAGATTGCAGTTGTGTTAGTTGTTCGTGGAATACGGTGGACAGTTGCTGTAATTTATTCCGGTCGGCCATAACGCCGTTACGTTCCATTTTTAACAAAACCGGCATCAATGGTAAATCACAGGTCTCGTACAATTCGCGTAACTTTGCATTTGTATCCAGTTGTGGGCGCATATGATTATACAGCGCCATTGTTATTGCGGCATCTTCGGCGGCGTATGGTGTGGCGACGTCTACCGGCAATAAATCAAAGTGCATATCCGCGTCACGTGTTTTTGGTGCAAACAAGGATGCAAACCTGATATTTTCGTGATTCAGGTATTTTAATGCCAATTCATCCATACCGTGTCCGTGCAATGTCCCGTGCAGGATATAAGACAGCAACATCGTATCATCAAATGGGCGGATTTGGGTTGTGTCCCAGCCCTCGTTTTCCATAATGTGAAAATCGTATTTAAGGTTGTGTCCAACCTTTACAATATTTGGATTGGTAAATATCGGCCATAATTTTTTATAAACCGTGTCAATGGGTAATTGGTCCGGGGCCGGGGTATCGCCACCAAACAAATCATTGGCGACGGTGCGATGACGGATTGGAATATATGCGCCGTGCATATCATCCGTGGCCAGGCAAATTCCGACAATTTTGTCCGTCATTGCGTTCAGGCCCGTTGTTTCGGTGTCGACCGCAATTATATTTGTAACGCGGTTCAGAAATTTATCCAGCCCATCCGCCGTTGTTATTGTTTCGTATGTGATTTCGCGCCGCTGTGGCGTTGGGGCGGTGGGCGCATCCGCCGGCATATCACATTGGGATGCGGCGTATGAAAACATATCGGATGCGGATGCTGGACTATATTTTTCAATCGGAAATAATTTTTCGATTTTTGCCACCAATGAATTACTTTCTATTTTATTTCGTACAAAATCCAGTGCGCCGGGTGTGTTAAATGCAAATGGCTTAATCACCAAATCAGTCAGTTCAACGTCCGTCTTTAACGTGACCAATTTGCGTGAAATGTATGCCATTTCACGATTGTCGCGCAATAATCCCCGAATGCGTTCGTTCTTTACGTCATCCAAATTCGCATAAAGGTTATCCAGGTTGCCAAATTGGTTAATTAGTTCGGCGGCCTTTTTCGGGCCAATTCCGGGGACACCGGGAACATTATCAGATGAATCCCCCATTAGCGATTGAACGTCGATGACCCGATCTGGGGAAACACCGAATTTTTCCAAAACCTGGGGTTCGTGTATTTCGATATTTTTCATCCCGTCATAAAGGAACACGCAATCAGATACCAGTTGCATTAAATCCTTGTCGCTGGTGATGATGCGCGTCGCGCGGGGTGCATCGCAATTTTGTCGCGCCAGGGTGGCGATTACATCGTCGGCCTCGACCCCGGGGATGCACAGGACCGGCATACCCAATGCAGACAATCCTTCGCGTATTAAATATGATTGGGAAATCAAATCCGCCGGTGTTTCGGTGCGGTTCGCCTTGTATTCGGGGTAAATATCCTGGCGAAATGTGACGCGTGACGCGTCAAATATGCATACGAATCTATCATCTGGCTTTGCGGCGGATAAAATCGGTAAAATCATATTTAAAAATCCGTATACCGCGCCGGTTGGTGTGCCGTCACCACGGGTCAGGCGACTGTGCACACCGTAATAGGCACGAAACAACAACGAATTTCCATCAATCAGTGTCAGCATAATTTACCCCAATATCTATGCCTAGAATATATAGCGCAATTTTACGCGCGCGTCATAGTGCATAATGTCAACCATTTCATTGGCGATTTCATACACGTTGTTGGCGTAAAGTACGCGACCCTCGACATCAAATTTGACGGGAATAACCGGTAAATCCAGGGTCAGGCCAATCATCCCCTGGTATGTGATGGCATTGTCCATTGTAATGGATGGGCCCACAGATGGTTCATATTTTGAATCAAATGTTGTGCCCAGGCCCGCACCAAAATAAGGCTTTAAAATTGGTGTTGGAACTTTGAAATACGCGTTCACCATCCCCAGGTTCATTGTCGTGTCGTGCCCGTTCAGGTAATTATATTCGGCCTCGATACGGAACAGGGGGATGTCCAGTCCAAATACCGCACCATAACTTTGTGCGCAGTGTTCGTGATAATCGTTGTCTATGAATTTAGCAGATGCGCCAACCCCCGCGGTTGCGCCGGCGTATACATCAAATAATAAATTTGCATTTGCCGTGCCGCACGATAATATAATTGCGGTGGTGGTTAAAAAAGCGATGGAATTTAATTTCATTTTTGACTCCTTTCTGTGATATCATAATAAAAAAAGAGTGATTGATATGCAAGAAAATAAGCCGATACTGGTTGTTGGACTGGGGAATCCCGGGGCGGAATATGTGAACACGCGTCATAATGTTGGGTTTATGGCGGTGGATGCGCTTGCGGGGGCGGATGCCACGTGGAAAAAGGAAAAAAATGCCCTGGTATTTGCGACAACAATTGATGGACGTCGGGTCATTTTTGTAAAACCACAAACCTATATGAATAACAGTGGGGTTGCGGTCTTGGCGCTGATGACGTTTTACAAGGTGCCGTTGGAGAATATTATTGTTATTCACGATGATATGGATTTAAAGATTGGTGATGTGCGCGAAAAAATTGGTGGGGGCAGTGCCGGTCACAACGGTATAAAGTCCATTGATGCAAATGTTGGGCGTGATTACAAGCGTGTGCGGATTGGAATCGGTCATCCGCGTGATTTTGATTTGCCGATGGAACCGGCGGATTGGGTCTTGGGACGGTTTGGCGCGGTACAGATTGCCACAATAAATAATGTGATTGATGGCATAAATTTATTTTAGTTTGTTTTGGAATACATCCCGCAAATTGCGGGATTTATTCGTATGTTATCATAAAGTGATGATCTATTTGATCATAGAATGTTGCGCATGACCCGCTGCCACCGGTTATTTCCCAAAACCAGGTTTCTTTTTCGGCGTCGTAACTTAATTCGCAAGATGTGTTTCCATCCTTTGTTAAATACGACAATGCTGGTGATGCATCGGTATTTTCTGGACTGTAATACATACCGCTATTTGTTATAACCAGATAGCGACCGTTACATGTTAGGGTATCGCCAGATGGGAAATTGCTTTGTGTGGTGCCCGTTTGTGTGCCGTCCATTTCGCCCAGGCATATTAACATATTTATATTATCTGCATAATATGTGGTGTCGTCTGGTTCGAATGTTAATACATATTCTATGGTGCTGTTTTTTGGTATGCAGACATTTACTTTTACTGTGGTGGCATCATTGTTTGCACCGTCTGGGTAATAGCCAACATTTGTATCATAGGTTAATGTTGCAAGTGTGCCCGTGGCAGCATTACAGCAGTTACCCCAATAGTCCGCCACGTTGCCATCAAAGCAACAATTGGTTTCGTTGTTTGGTGTATAGATGCGAGATTCGCTTTTGCATTGTAGGCCGTCGTTTGCAAATTCAGAGTTTGCGTAACATACGCCGTTTGCACCCTGACGATAGCCGGGACCACACGTTGTATCACGACAGGAATCTGAAATTGTGTCGGTGCCCGTATTTAATGCGAACCAATACAGCAATGTTGTTTCGTCGTCGTTTGTTGGCTTAATAATCATATTGTGGGCGGTCACGTCGGTCAGTGGTGTGGTCGGATCTAATTCACAATGCCCCCAAATACGTTCGGCAATACGGCAGGTTTTACATTCCGTTGATGTGTCCTTGCTGTTGTCACATTTCCCTTTGGCAACGCAAATGTCATACACACAGCGCATCATATCATTTTTTATTATACCTGGGGCTTCTTCGGTTCCAGATATTGTAGTTGTGTTGGATATCATACATTTGTTGGTATGGTATCCGCTACCAGTTACGCTGCTGACCAGGGCGGGGTATTCTTTCCCGTTATACCAGCCATCGTACAATTCGCTATAAAATGAATAAGGTGGCGTTTTTGTGGATTCGGTCGGTATTATTCCACGGTCTGCCAGTTGTTTGGTGATGTTTTCAATCGAATCGGTGCCGGCACTGGCGACACAGTCTAGAACCTCGCCCCAACAGGATGTGCCGTTAATAATTGCCTTGCGGTTGACGGATGTTTCAATGTTTTCACACAGACCAAAGTTGCCAGATATAGATTTGCACGCCTGGATGATACAGGCACGTCCAACCTCGCGACAGGTTTTTATAATTGTGTCATATGTTGTGTCGGTCGCGATTTCTGTCATACCGCCCGCCCAGTCTGTTTGACCATCGCCGGTTGTTTCCATTAACGCGGTACAGGCGTTTTTCACATCGGCACACATTTCATTTACGGTTTTGTCGGCCAGAACACCAAATGTTGACAGGGCGCGTGCATCAAAATCCGTTAATGATTTTGCCGTATCTGATAAACACTGTGTGGTAAGTGTGGTACAGGACTGACGAACCTGTTCCAGTTTGGCATCCTGGGCCAATTTGATTTGTGCCAATGCGTCTTCGATGAAATCATCCCAGACCACATCTGAAATGTCTTGGCAGTGTTCCATTGCCGGTTCCAAGAATTTCTTTTTTGATTGCAGGTGCTGAACAAAAACTTCGTTGCCCGGCATATTGGTCCAGGTTTTATCCCCGTTGGGGCGGGTGATAAGTCGGCTAAGGTTGGCCAGATTCTCGGTCAAGAATGCTTCGCCTGTGGATGGGTCAATGTATTGGCCCGTCATATCCAGGCATTTGGTCAGGTTTTCGCCGCAAACCGTTGTATTACTTAACATATCAAGCATTTTGCGTTTACAGGTTAAAATATCGTCGGAATTTTTATCCTGGTACGTGTCAAGTCGTGACATATCCAGCAGGGCGCTGTTTTCCAGAATCTTGGCGCGGGCGTTATCCGTTTGTGTTTGGTATGATTTTTTGACCGTGTTACAGTCTTGTTCAATCATCATTTGATATCCGCTTTCGGCGATGGACAGTTGTTCGGGGGTACAGACCTCGGCCGCCATTTCGCGACACACCGGCAGGGCCGCCCCATAAAGCGCCGTTCCCGTTTTTAGTGTCGTTGATGCGCCCATTAAACTGTCGACGTTGTCAAATGCGGCATCTTCGTTCAAAGACAGCGATATCGCGGTCAGGTTTCTGTCGAAAGAATCGTCGTCGAATTTGGTGTTTAATTTCTTGGTGATTTCATCCAATAATTTTTTTGATTCGGATGTGTCTTTCTGATTAAAGGCCAGTTCCCCTTCGGTTGCGACGTTTAGGGCGGCGGCATCTTCGGCATCCATACTGACCGTCAACAGACGTTGTGAAAAATCCAACATCTTTTCTTCGGCGTTTTCAAGTTGCTTTTTCACACTGTCAAATTCGTGCAAGCGGGACGAGCACGCACAACGTTTAAGTTGACTGTCCTTGTTCGCGCAGAATTCATCCATACAGTTGTAATAAACGGTCCGGCATTCCCGGGCGTTGGAATTCATAATCGCATCGCGCAGGTTTTCCGTCGTGTTTGTGGCATCCGTGGCACTGCGTGCAACGGATGTACGGCGAATCGCATTTCTGGATGAAGGTGATGTGTTGCGATTCGCACTTTGTGTGCGTATGGCGGCGCGCGACGGCATTGCGGCCCGTGATACGGTTGGCGCCGTGGCGGTGCGACCGGTGGTGGCGCGCGATGCGGTATTTGTTGCAGTGCGCGCAGAAACCTGTTTCGTTGTTGGGGTGACGGATGTGCGTGACGTGGTTGAAACGGTTGCATTTGCACGTGGTGTTGTCGCACGTTCGCGGGAATTTTGTGTCTGTTTTGCGGTTGCGTTTGTTACGCGTGTAAGTGCGTTGGCGCCGGCCGATGTATCGGGGGTATTGGATTTTTTTCGCGCGGATGTAATTGTATTCGTTTCGCCACGACGCGTAGCGGCGCGTACAGCGTCATCAGATTCCGTGGCCCACACGTCACCAAACCCAAGTAACGCAAGGCATACGGCAAAAATTATCTTAAATCCCTTCATCCTTATGTGTGATAGTGTAGCAAATTTAAGAAAATCGGGGCAAGTGAAATATGAGATATAAAGTGGTGCGGCTAGGGGGAATCGAACCCCCAAGGATTTTATCCACAGCATCCTTAGTGCTGCGCGTCTACCAATTCCGCCATAGCCGCAGTTGGTTGTCTTATTTTTGCAATAACAGATTTTTTTTTCAACCTTTTTATGATATAATTTCTTTGATATGAGTGTCTTATGGAAAGGGGCAATAAAATGAAAAGATTATCTAAAATTTTATGTGGCGCATCATTGTTGGTGCTGGGGCCGGTCGCGGCAAATGCGGCGGGAACATATTATACCGGTGGGTACCAATCGCCCCAGACCGCACGATATCAATCGTCTGCGTTTTCAAATGCGAATAATAATGCGGCGCGTTCCGCGTCGGGTGTGTCGTCTTATAACCAGGCGCGATATAATTCGGCGGGGTATAATACCACGGGTTATGGTGCGACATATGCCAATCGTTATGCGCAAAATGCGCGCACAAATACGAATGCGCGCGCGCAGTCAGCCCAGCCCCAGGTGGCGTCCAGTGGAAACGGATTTCATATTGATGCGGGATTGTCTTATAAGACGGGGATGTGGCAATTTGAAATGAATAATGCGGGGTCTAAATTGCATTATGACAACCTGATGTGGGGTGTGTTTGATGTAAACGCCGGGTATGATTTTAATGTTGGTAATACAAAGTTGACCGTTGATGCGGGGTTGGAATATGGAATGCAGTTGGGTGAATCCACGATGATTGACGACGATATTACCAATGGTGGATCGTTAATCGGATATTGGGACGGGTACGAGGAATATTCACGTGCGTTGGCAATCGGTACCAGTAAAGATGGCGATATGTTGGGCCTGCGTGCGGGTGTTGGGTTAAAAGATTTCTTTACGTGGGGACGTGTAAAAATTACACCGTCAATTGGTTGGCGTCACCTGAATTATAAATTAGATACGTCAAACAACTATGCGTTGAATATAGATACAATTGGTGGTACGGATGGGTGCTTGTCGGGTGATGGATTAACGCAATGTTGGCCGTCGATTAAGTTCTTTAAGGTTGTAGCTGAAAATGTTGGGGGCGAAACAGTTAACTTTGTTGATTATACATCGGGTGGCGTTTTTGAATATATTGATTTGGATGGTGACAAGTATGCGGATGCGGTTGGGATTCCGCTGAATCAGGCAAATGGTGGCGCTTATATTGATACATTGGAAACGTTTTATTCACATATGTCAGATGTCAGTCATTCGTATGATGTAACGTGGACAGGGCCATATTTGGCGATGGATATGTTATATGATATCAATGCAAACAATTCGGTGACGGCGCGGGTTGAATTGGGACTGCCGATGTATGATGTGACCGCCGATCAGCCATATCGTCCAGACTGGCAACATCCAAAGTCGATCGAAGACAAGGGTGATTTTGGTTCGGCAATACACTTTGGTGTTGGCGCAAATTGGCGCACGGCCATTACGGATGCGGTATCACTGTCGTTGGGTGTGACGTATGATTATTATAATGTCAGTGGTGCGGATGCAACGACATATTTGGATGCAGCGTATTGGGAAAATGCGTATTATGCAATCTTGGCGTCTTATTATTATGATACCAGATTTGATTTTGCAGGTAATTGGGATGCGTCCCAGGATGCGATGTTAAACGGGTTCGAAGGACCTCTGTATGATGTGAATGGTAATCCTACTGGTGAAGAGGGAATGTATGCGCCAGATCCGGATGCCGTATATATCAATCAGGCACGTAACAACGGTTGGAAAGATACGGTCAAGGATGAAATTGATTCTTTCTTCCGCTCGTTGGGTGTGCGTGTGGGCTTGAATATTAAATTCTAGGGTGTATAATTTCCGCTATGAAAAGAATTTTAGGTATCTTGTCTTTGTTTGTAATGTCCGCGGCGGGTGCCGCGGATTTGCGCGGCAATGTGTCTCTGAATATTACCAGTGATACCGCCGCGGCCGCGAAAAATATCGCAATGACAGAGGCTCGCCGTCAAATCGTTACAGATATTCTGGGGCAATATTCGGACAAAGATGCGTTGAATTTGGCCCTGGGTGAGGCGGATGACAATGCGCTGAATGCCCTGATTGCGTCGACCGAAATTGATGACGAACAGGCGTCCCCCACAACTTATTCGGCAAATATTTCTATGACGCTGGATGCGGATGCGGTGCGGACGTGGTTGGCGGAAAAAGGTGTGCAAAATTGGTTGCCGGATGCGGATAATATCAATCGATTTGTCGTGTGGGCGGAATTGTCATCCCCGATTGCAAATTGGGTGGAATTAAATGATATTGCACGTCGTGAAAATGTGGATGTCGCAATAAAAAGCATTAACGGTAATCGCCTAATGTTTGATTTGCCTATGTCGTCGCGTGGCACGTTCACGATTGCCGTACGCGAAGGTGGGTGGCACTATGCCAATATGGATGGCGCATTACGTATTTGGAAATAGTTTTTATATAGGGGTGCAGTCTTGAAACGTATTTCAGTTGTGTTGTTGGGGATGTTGTTGCCGTGTATGGCGTTTGCAGATGATGAAAAGTCCTCTGATTTGGTGTTGTCTGTGCGACGTATTGGTCTGGAATTATCCCAGACGACGGTGCGAAATTCATTAGAATACAAGGATTCGCCAATTTCCGCACTAAGTGCCGACAGCCAGGAATTTATCAAAGGGGTATTTGATACCGCCTTGGAATACAAGAAAAATCGTTTTCAGTGGGACAATGCACTGTTTATGGAATATGGTGAAACCAAACTGAAACCGGCCGATGGTGATGTCACGTCCAGTGAAAATGCCGACGATATTTTATTGTCTAGTAATTTAGAATATGAATGCTGGGAATTTAGCGGGTTCAAATTTGGTCCAACGGTGCGTGCGGCGTATGATACCGAATTTGTGGCGTCTGGGGATGCACCACGTCAGAATGTTGTGCGTGGTAATGCCGGTTTGTCTTTGTTTGGTAATACCGTATTGAAAAGTTTCTATTTGACCGGTGTGTATGAATATGATTTTACATATTCTGATGAAAAAACGTCAAAGTTGGCAGCGGAACTGGGGTGGCGATTGGAATACCAAATTCGTGAAGGTGTGAAATTATCGTCAAATGGATATTATCGTGAATATCTTAGTTATTCGGATTATGTGCCAATGGATTTAGAGCGTGATTTAAGCGCCGTTGCGCGTCTGGATACAAATTTGTGGGGTGATTTGACGTTGGGGCCATATGTGCAATATCGCCGTGCGCGTGCCCGTGGTGTCGACGTATACGGCAGTAATTTAATTATTGGTATATCGTTTAATTATATAACCAAGTTTGGGTTGCTGTGATAAAAATCCCCGGACGTCGGGGTTTTTTATTGAAAATTTTAGATGGTTTGATATACTGCAATTTAATATGGGGTAAGAAAAATGCAAAATGAATTATTGGCTGAATTACAGGCACGTGGATTTATAAATCAGACATCCAATATGGATGGTTTGAATGATGCGTTAAACGCGGGAAAAATTACGGCATATTTGGGATCTGATCCAACGGCGGATTCGTTGCACGTTGGGCATTTGGTGCCGGTGATGATGATGCGGTGGTTGCAAAAGTATGGTCACAAGCCAATCGCGTTGGTTGGTGGGGCGACGGGGCGTATCGGTGATCCGTCGGGACGTGATTCTGGGCGACCAATGATGACCGAAGAGGTTTTGGCAAAAAATGTTGCCGGGCTGAAAAAATCTTTTTCCAAGTTCTTTAAGTTTGGTGATGGTGCATCAGATGCACTGATGGTTGATAATTATGATTGGATGAAAAATTACAGCCATATGGATTTTTTACGTGATTTTGGGACTGATTTTACGGTGCCACGTATGTTGTCTATGGATTCGGTAAAGCGTCGATTGGACAATGGTATGACGTTCCTGGAATTTAATTATATGACGTTCCAGGCGGTGGATTTTTTAACACTGTATCGTGAACATAATTGTATTTTGCAGACCTGTGGGGCGGACCAATGGGGTAACGCCATTATGGGTATCGAATTGATTCGTAAAAAGTTGGGCAAAGAGGCATTTGTTTTATCGACCGCATTGATTACGGATTCTAATGGAAATAAAATTGGCAAGTCGGCGGGAAATGCCGTCTGGGTCAACGAAGACAAAACGTCCCCATATGAATATTATCAGTATTTCCGCAACACCCCGGATGATTTGGTGGAAAAATTCCTTAAAATCTTTACGGAAATTCCGTTGGATGAAATTGCGCGCCTGGCACAGTTACAGGGGGCGGAATTAAATGCCGCCAAAAAGGTGTTGGCGTTTGCAGCCACTGAAATTGCACACGGGCGTGACGCGGCACGTGCCGCAGAAGAGGCCGCCAATGCCCTGTTCGGGGGTGGTGCAAATATGGAAAATGTACCAACCACTCAAATTGAAATGGCATCAGATATGGGGATATTGGATTTCCTGTGCGCAACGGGGCTGTTCCCATCCAGGTCAGAGGCGCGCCGTATGGTCGAGCAGGGCGGTATCCAAATTGATGGAAATAAAATTACAGATCCAAAGTATATCGTTGCGATTGCTGATGAATTTATGGTGCAAAAGGGTAAAAAAACATTTTTGAAAGTTGTTAAAAAATAATGAAGAAAGTAATCGCAATATTTTCTTTGTTATCTGTGGTCGCGGTACCCGCATTCGGGGCCAGTGAATTGTCCAAAATAAATGCCCAGATAAAGCAAACAGAACAACAGAATAAAAAACTGGAAGAGCGCGTAAAAACATCGGAACGTGATGTTGCCAAGACCAAGAAAGATTTGGTACGTGTTGCAGATCGGGTAAGCTCACTCGAAGAACAACGCAGTGCAATGGCAAAAAAAATCGAGGACTTAGATCGTCAACGCGATAAAATATCCGCCGAAATGGACAAAAACCGGGAACGAATTGCCGATGCTGCGGCGGGTGTTTTGTTTGTTGCCGCACACCCCAGTTTTGACAGTGCTGATATGCAATCTTATGTGCTGACGTCGGCGGTGTTGTCGGGGGCGGCAAATCGTTTCGAAGACGAGATTGAAAAAGCAAACCAGCAGATTGCGGAACTTGAAAAAATTCGCAATGCGCGTGCGGTTGAAAAAGAAAAATTGGACAGAACCGCTAAAAAATATGGCAAAGAAAAAAATCAGTTGGATAAACTGCTTAGAACACGTAGCGCCCAGAACGAGAAGTTGAAAAATGAACATTCGGCCCTGCAAAAGAAATTGCGCGAATTGTCGGCGCGCGCAAAAAGTATTTCTGAATTATCGGCCGGCGTGGGAAGTTCCGAGATGTCATCAGATGCACGTTTTTCCAGACGAAAATTGAATCTGCCCGTGCGTGGGCGTGTGGTTGTGCGCTTTGGCGAAAAGACGGCATTGGGCCTGGTGTCGGATGGGTGGCGTGTGCGCACGCGTGGTGATGCGTTGGTTATGGCGCCGGCCGATGGTGTTGTAAAATTCGCAGACAGTTTCCGTGGATTTGGGCGTGTCGTAATTATGTCACATAAAAATGGATATAATACGGTTATGACAAATCTGGGGGATATTGCAGTTATGCTGGAACAAGAGGTTCTGGCCGGTGAACCGATTGGGCGTATGAATCCGGACAAGCCCGAAATGTATCTTGAGGTGCGACGTGGTGACAAGGCCGTTGACCCCGCACGTCTGTTCAAAGAAGAATAAAAATCCGTTAATTAAATTTCAAATACTTTGTCACGGGATGTGGCGCCGCGGATTAACTTTATACTGGTTTTTGGAACCCCATAATGGTGGCTAAGCATTTTTATCACGTCCGCCGTTGCTTTGCCATCGGTGGGTGCGGTGGTTGTGTGTACGCGCACGATGCCATCGGGCTGAATTTCAACCCGATTAAGTTTGGCACGTGGAATAACACGAACGGTAATTTTCATTATTTAAATTCCGCCGCCAATTGTTCGTGAAATGCGGGCTTGCGTTCGCCCGCCACCAGGTGCAGGTGAAAATGAAATACACTTTGTTTTATAAACGGTGCGTTGGCACCCGCATTTGCAACACAGTTAAATTCGCATTCGATTCCCAGTTTTTCCGCAGTTTTGTTAAAGCAATCCCAGAACCCAATAATTTCATCGCTGGTTGCTTTTTTTGAAAAATCCAGAATGTTTTTATATTCGCCCTTTGGAATAACCAATACGTGCGTTGAAAACATAGGATTGATATCATAAAAAGACATTGCGAATTCGTTTTCAAAAACCTTGTTTGTTGGAATTTCGCCACGTATCATTTTGGCAAATACATTGTTTTTGTCATACATATTTTTATTCCCCTTGTTTTTCATATTCAGCATATTAAAATGCATACTTGAAATCAACAAATTTTAGACTATATAAGTCATACAGGTTTAATTGAAGGAGATTTTATATGTTTAAACCATTACACAATTATGTTCTGCTGGAAAGAATGGAAGAGGAAACAAAAACCGCCGGCGGAATTATTATTCCCGACAATGCCCAGGAAAAACCATCACGTGGTCGTGTTATTGCAACGGGCCCGGGTGCATATGCGGGCGATGATTTAATCCCAATGACTGTCAAGGCGGGTGATGTTGTTTTGTTTGCAAAATGGGCGTCCAGTGTGAACGAGGTTAAAATTGACGGTCGTGACTATGTCTTAATCAAAGAATCAGATATTTTGGGAATCTTGGAATAATTACAAAGGAATCATAAATGGCAAAAGATATTATTTTTGATACAGATAAAATGGCGGCAGGTGTTGACAAGTTGGCCAATGCCGTAAAGATTACTATGGGGCCCAAGGGGCGTACGGTTGTTATTGAAAAATCTTATGGTGCGCCGGTCGCAACCAAGGACGGTGTGACCGTGGCCAAGGCGGTATCACTGAAAGATCCAACCGAAAACGTTGGTGCGCGTATGGTCCAAGAGGTCGCAAAAAAAGCCGGTGATGACGCCGGGGATGGTACAACGACGGCAACGGTCCTGGCCCAGAAATTGATTCGCGAGGGTCGTCGTGTTATTGCCGCGGGTATGAATCCAATGGATGTTAAACGTGGTATTGATATGGCAACGGCCGCGGTTATTGCGGATATTGAAAAACACGCACGTCCAGTCAAGGACAGTGCAGAAATTGCCCAGGTCGCAACGATATCGGCGAACTCTGATTCCGATATTGGTGAAAAGATTGCGGGTGCAATGGCACGCGTTGGCCAAGAAGGGGTTATCACCGTCGAAGAGGCCAAAGGCCTGGATACAGAAATCGATGTTGTCGAAGGGATGCAATTCGACCAAGGCTTTATGTCACCATACTTTGTCACCAACAGTGAAAAGATGCTGGCGGAATTGGATGGTGCGCAAATCTTGGTTTCTGAAAAGAAAATTACCGGCCTGCAGGCTTTGTTGCCGATTCTGGAACCGATTGCCCAGTCGGGCAAACCATTGTTGATTATCGCCGAGGATGTCGAATCCGAAGCGTTGGCGACACTGGTTCTGAACCGTCTGCGTGGCGGATTAAAGGTTTGCGCGGTCAAGGCCCCGGGCTTTGGCGATCGTCGCAAAGAAATGTTAAAAGATATCGCGATTGTAACGGGCGCAACGGTTATTTCCGATGATATGGGAATGACATTTGAAAATATCACACCGGCGGTTTTAGGTGCAGCAAAAAAAGTTGTTGTTTCCAAAGACTCGACATTATTGGCGCACGGTGCGGGGGATAAATCCGCAATTGCCGCGCGTGCCGACGAAATTCGCAATGCAATCGCAACAACGACCAGTGATTATGACCGTGAAAAGTTGTCTGAACGTCTGGCGAAACTTGTTGGCGGGGTTGCCGTTATCAAAGTTGGCGGTATGACCGAGGTAGAGGTAAAAGAAAAGAAAGACCGTGTCGATGACGCGTTGGCCGCAACCCGTGCCGCCGTCGCGGACGGTATTGTCGCCGGTGGCGGTGTTGCATTGGTGCGCGCGGTATCGGCTCTGAAAGATTTAAGTGGTGCAAATGCCGATCAAAATGTTGGTATCGATATCGTACGTCGCGCGATTGTTGCGCCAATGGCGCAGATTGCGGAAAACGCGGGTAAATCTGGTGAAATTGTTGTGGGGCGTGTTATGGAATCGGCCGACTATAATTTCGGATACAATGCCCAAACGGACGAATATGTCGATATGATGGCGGCGGGTATTATTGACCCGGCCAAGGTTGTAAAGACGGCAATTGCGGCGGCGGCGTCAACCGCGGGTGTTATGTTAACAACCGGCGCCGTTATGACGGAAATACCAGATGAAAAACAATCGGCCCCGCAAATGGCGGGCGGTATGCCGGGTATGATGTAGGGTTAAAAAAATCCCGCCAAATGGCGGGTTTTTTTATTCCATTGTGCAAATGTCGTTGAATCTATATTCACCGACACTGTCGACGTATGTTACCCCCTTTGGGGCGAACATATAGCATACAGACTCTGGGTTTTCCCTTAGACAGGTTTGTGCATCATTAAGCGCAACCGTAGAAGACGGGCACGTGGTTGCGATGGTTATATCTGGTTCATTTATGGCGACATATCCCGATGGACAGGTTGTATACAGGGGCGTATAAGATACGCCGGCGTCGCCACTAACGATTGCATCTGCGACACAGGGGATAATAATGTATAAGCAAAATATAAAACGCTTCATTTTAATCTCCGGATATCAGGTTCGAGAAGATGGCCATTTGAAAATCATAGGTGCTATCCATATTGTCAGAGCACAAGGTTGAGCAGTTTTTTTGACAAGCCATTGCACCCGTGTATTGGTACACGTATATCCATTTAGAGATAGCGGGGGTCAGCATTCTGCACCAACATTGACGAGTGTCGTTCAGGGCATCTGTACTGTAACTTAAACCAGAAATACTTGGGTGGGTGGTATATAAATCCAGGGCACCAGAAGATGTCAAATTGCGAGAGCTAGAACACATACTTTCGCCGGTTACAAAAAGACTGGTGTATGTTGATTTTGTCCCAAACCTGCAGGGACCCTCCCAGTCGGTTCGGTATGTAGCTGAGGCTGAGGTTGTACAACTTATTGGTTCTGATGTATCGATTGCCACACATTTTTGTACCGCATTGCCGCCCCCGGTCAGCATTATTCCGATGGCACTTATAATCATAATGTTTTTCATTTTCAAACTCCCTTTTTTCGTTATGTTCCCACCGCGGTAAGATTGCGAGGGACAAGAAAAAACCGCGAAATATAGATTAAGCGGTTGGAGGTTCGAAACTATAACATAGAATAGTGTGGTGTATTCAATATATTCCACCAGCCCTCCAACCGATAAAGTTGGAGTTTTTTTCGTCTTATTTGTTTCGCAGACGCTATGTTCCGGGTTTCGACACCCCATTATAACCATCGGTTATAACACCTGCATTATAATGCATATGTTGTTTGTTTGCAAATGATTAGATTGTATTTAGTCAAATAAAAAAACGGGGCGGGGCCCCGTTATTTACATCTTTTCGACATAGTTGATGTCAATTTCTGTTGTGAAGATGCCACGATCAACCTCGCCATATAATTTTACGGTATCGGTTGGGGTTATTGTTTGGCCACGCCATTCGTCATCGTCGATTTCAATGCGAATGGTGCCGGTGCCATCTTCGAATAAATACATTTCGTCACCCATACGCTGGACAATGTTTCCCTTTACAATAACTGGGACATCGTCGCGCATTTCCATAACCTGTTTTACGGTTGCGATTGTTTCAGCGCCGGATACAAATCCGCCCTTGCCAGATTCAGCGGTCTGGGTTGCCGGTTGAAAATCAGCGTTTGCCGCGCCAAATACCAATAGACCAGACAATGCAATCATTGATATCTTTTTCATATGTTATCCCCTTTGGTTTATTTGTTTTGTAATATCAGTATATCATATGCAAATAATAATTTGTCTAGGAAAAAATTAACGGGGCATATGCCCCGTTTTTTATCGATTTGTTAACTGTAATTCAATGCGACGATTCTTTTGCAGGCTGGCCGGGTCGTTACCCAATGCCACGGGTGCGGTGTCGCCAAAGCCACTGGGCAACAGGCGGCGACGTGATACGCCGTTTTTCGCCAATTCATCAACCACCGCCGTCGCGCGCAGTAATGATAATTGGGTGTTGTTTTTATATCCCGGTGTGCCGGCAATTACCGCCTTGGAATCGGTGTGCCCGTCAACGCGGATAAGCCAATCAATATCCGTTGGAATTTCATTTTCCATATCTTTAATCACGTTGGCAATCAGGCGTAATTGATTTTTACCCTCTGCGGTTAAATTGTATGCGCCACTGGAAAACAGAATGTCGCTGGATACAATGAAACGGTCGCCGTCTGGTTGCAGGCTGGTGCGATTCCCCAGGGCATTTTTTATCGCCTTGTAAAATGCAGATTGATATTGTTCAACACTGCGCAATTCGGCGATTTTGTCGGCCAATGCCTTGTTCAGGCGGGTTGACATTTCCACGTATTGAATTTCCTGGGTGCGGGATTTTGCCTCTGCGGCGTCCAGGGCGGCTTGTAATTTTTCCAGCTGTGCGGTTAATTCGGCACGCTGGGCGGTCATTTGTTCTTGTAATTGCTTGCGTTCCTGTTCCAGGGCGATGGTGTTTTCCTTGTCCAGGGTGGCCTGGTTCAGTTGTTGGGTCAATTCGTTGACCATTGCCTGCATTTCGATGCCTTGGGCCTGTAATTCGTTTACCTTGTTTTCGTATGCGGTAATCAAATCTTCGATGCTTAAATCGATTTCGTTTAATTCGTTGGTTAATTGTGCATTGTTTGCCTCTAAATTTTCCAATTCATTACGCGCCAGGATAAGCAGACGTTTTGCCTCTTCCTCGTCCAGGGTCATTTGTTGAATTTGTTCAGCCTGGGCGGTGTTGGTTTGTTTTAATTTTTCCATCGCGGCCGCACCACTGGATTTGTTAAATACACTGGTCGTGGTCCAAAGAAATACAAACACAATCAGTAAAAATATCAATATAATCACCAGGTTCGAAAACAAGTCTACGAACCCAGGCCACGCATTTGTTTGATTACGATAACGCATATTTAACATTGTTTTTTCTCTCTCTTACTTTTTCCGTTATACCAAATCAGAAACAGATTTGGCTAATTTTTTTACCGTACGACTTAATTCGTGTGTTGCCAGATTGATTTGTGGCAAGATTTCTACGACCTCGTCCGGGGATGGGTTGGAAATTCGTGTGTGTGATGACAGGTATTCTTCCAGTTCGTTAAAGATGGCGTTTTGTGCCAACTGTACCTGAAGCCCCAGGAAACCCACAATCAAACTGCCCGCCAGGCCCATCAGCGAACTGGTAAATGCGGTTGCCATCCCAGACAGGGGGCGGGATAATCCGGTCTGCATCGATTGCAAAACGTTTTCATTTGAAAAATCCAGGTTTCCAATCAATTCTGCAAAACCGCCAACGGTCAAAATCAAACCCCAGAATGTTCCCAATAACCCCAAAAATATCAATGTGTTTGTGATATAGCGCACCGATTCGCGCGAATCGTCCAAGCGCAACAAAATCATTTCCAACATTCCATTAAGCGTGTTTGCGGAAATCTGTTTTGGCCGACCGTGTAACATTATGGCGACCGGGCGTAACAACCGTGGGGGCAGGGCCATTCCCCGCTTGCCCGATGTGTAATTTTTTAGCCATTTGTATTCGGGTAATAATTGAAACATCTCGACAAAGCAAACGCCAATTCCGAAAAGAGCCGTTCCAATAATAATTCCATTTAACCATATGTTGGAAATTGCAACCTGCATAAACAGGGGATAAAACATTATCAACAACACCGCGACAAACGCCGTGAAGAACGCCATACGATTAAGAGCACCGTGAAAATGTCGCGTCATATATAATCCCCATCCATTCTTATATCCAAATCATAGTAAATTTTTCGGATTCAAGTCAATAGGGATTATTTGTGTGACGCGACCAATTTAGGTGTGGCGATTATTTGCCATCTTTTTTATTTTGCGTTTCAATTTGCGCTATAAATTCGTCCCATTTGGATTTGATGGTTTTAATTGCGGCGTCAAAATTTTTGCGTGTTGCCTTCTTTTTAATTTTCTTAATACCGGCATCAATTGCGTTAACGGTGGCACGTGTGGCTGATTCCAGGACTTCGCCGGCTTGGTCGCGTGCCTTTTGTACGCCTGGTTTTTGGATCATTGCACTGGCTTTCTTTTTCAATTTGTCGTATGTGTCCAGGGGCGCTGATGGTTCTGATTTACGTCTGTGATTGGATAGAATTTTATCAGAATTAAATCTTTCTTTGATTTCAAATGCATAATCTTTGTCGTTAAAGAGATCCGCAAATTCATGTGCATACAAGCAATAGATTGTATCTATTTTATGTTCACTGGGGTTTGGGTTCGATAATTCTTTTTCAATTTTCGATTCCAGTATATTAAATATAGATGCCAACAGCAGGGCTTTTTGCTTTTTAAAGCGTGGCAATTGCATTGTTTTATGCAGGTTACCCAAAATTGTACGAATTTCAGCATCGCTTGTCGTTTTGTTAGTTAGTTTGTCCAACTCTATTTGGATAATTGTACGTGCCAAAACATCCTGGGGTAATCGTTTGTTAATTGGTTGGGCATCAAACTTTTTGATGTATTCGGGATTGCTATATTTTGTTTCATAAAAAGACAATACATCATATTTTAACTTTTCATCATTTATATGATGTGTAAATTGCGGTAATTGTGTGTATTCATCTTTGACCAATGTTGCAATTATTCCATATTGAATATCCATAAATATGTCTTCGTTGTCGCGCCAACCGTTTGCATTGGATTCGTTTATCGCATCAAGAAGTTTGTGAATTGTTGGATTGTCGGTAATTTTTTTAGCAGCGTCCAGATTCTTTTGACCCGGGTGGTCGTATAATTTCTGGATAGCGGTGTGTAATTTGGGTACGTATGCATATGGGCCGTTTTTACCCATTAATGCACGGTATATTTCGGTGATAGATGGATAGTAGATATCTTGTGCCATATTAAGTCCTTTGTATCATTGTGCATATTATATCATAAAAATGCCCCAAATGGGGCATTTTTTATCCGATTATTTTTTTCCACAGACTTTGCTTTTTCTGGGGTTGTTTTTTGCGTTTGCGACGTGGTGCGTTCATTGTTGTCTTTTTTGCGTCCACGTGGCGCGCATTTTTGCGCTGATTATCGGTTGATGGTGCGTATGCCCCCAGCAAGTCTTCGGTTTTATTTTGTTCCGGTGCAACGCGTTGAATCGAATACTGGTCAATGTTCATTAAACTGTCGTCGCCGATGATGACGATTTCTGTTTCGAACTTTGCTTCCATTTCGGCCAATTCAGCGCGTTTGTGGTTCAACAGGTAAACCGCAACATCGGTTGGAACCGTCATAATTATTTTCTGGGCTGATTTTGCCAGTAATTTTTCTTGTAAGTGACGGAACAGGATAATTGCCGCGGTCTGGATTGATGGAACAACACCGGCACCCATACAGTGTGGACATTGAACATATGAAGATTCAATGAAACTGCTGCGCAGGCGTTGACGTGACAGCATCAATACACCAAAATTGTTGATTTTTGCAACCTGGGTGCGGGCGCGGTCACGCTTCATAACCTCGCGCATTTTTAATTCCAGTTTGCGATTGTTTTTCTCGTCTTCCATATCGATAAAGTCAACGGCAACAATCCCCGCCAAGTCGCGCAGACGTAATTGCAGGGCAATTTCTTCGGCGGCTTCTAGGTTGGTGTTCAGGGCCGTTTGTTCGATATCTTTTTCCTTTATCGCGCGGGACGAATTTACGTCGATTGTAACCATTGCCTCGGTCTGGTTGATAACCAATGAACCGCCAGATGGTAATGTGACGTATGGACCGTGCAGACCCTCTAATTGTTTTTCAACACCGGCCTTGACCATCAATGGGACGGCAACGTCTTTGTATTGAATCAACTGTTTGCGTGGTGCGCGGCCGTATAATTGCTGAAAATGGGTTTTGGCGGCATCGAACGCTTCTTCGCCCTGGATAATCAGGGTGTCTTCTTTGTCGCTGACAAAGTCGCGCACAACACGGCGTAACAGTGAATCTTCGGTATGGATTGTGACCGGGGCAACCGATTCCAGTGTCGTCTTGCGGATTTCGTTCCACAGATTTACCAGATAATCATAGTCGCCCGCAATATCCGCCGGTGCGGCACCAAATGCGGCCGTACGCAGAACAACGGTCATCCCCTTTGGTATTTTTAAGCCGTGCAAGATTTCACGCAGGCGTGCACGTTCTGATTTATCAGAAATTTTCTTGGAAATGCCATAACTGTTGCGTTTGCGTGAATTTGGCATCAATACCGCAAAGCGACCCGCCAACGACAGGTATGTTGTCATAGAGGCGCCTTTTTGGCCACGTTCTTCCTTGACCCCTTGGATTAACAGAATCTGTTTCGGTTTGATAACGTCTTGAATTTTAAATTCGTGTGCACGTTTTAAAAATTCTTTGTTATCTTCGCCGGCACTGTGATCATCGTATTCGGCGACTTCGTCTTCCTCGTCATTGGGGTCGTCGTCATCGTCGACAATGTTGGCGTGTGCCAATTCCAATAATTTTTTCTTCTGCTCGGGGGTTACCTGGTAATAATCTGGGTGAATTTCAGAAAATGGTAAAAATCCATTCTTGCCCGTGCCATAGTCAACAAACGCCGCCTGCAGCGATGGTTCAACACGAATTACCTTGGCCAGATAGATATTACCCTTTATCTGGGGTTTTGTCGTTGTTTCAACGTCAAAATCAGTTACACGGTTGGTCGCAGTATCGACCACAACAACACGTGTTTCTTCCGGGTGGACTGCATCCACATAAATTTTCTTTGACATATAATAATCCTTTTGTGTTTGGGGCGTATGAAACATTATAGGTAATCTGTCCCCGTGGGGCGTCCAAGCCCATGCCAAGGGAAAGCGCCACGATAACCATCAGCACCACGCAAATTACAAAAAGCATTGATAAGATAAACACTTATATCGGCCCTTATGTTTTTCATACACAAAGGTGATTTTAACACGGTATAATAACGTTCGCAAGGTATTTATTTTTTATTTGTTTTGCGGACTTTTTTCGCAGTATTTTTAATCTTTTGTTGAATTTGGGTGAATTCTTGTTTTGCCTGGGCCGCCCATTGCTTCATTTTTGATCGCAACCAACGTTCATAGATGAAAAATAATCCGCCAACACCAATCAGTGGCAATACATAGTAAATAATGCGATACGCCAGCAATGCCCCAAATACAGATGCTTTGTCCACGGTATCGGGCAGGGCCGCCAAGAATATCGTTTCAAATACACCGATACCACCGGGAACTTGGCTGAAAATACCGGTTGCCTGGGCGATTACAAACAGGCCGATAAATGTGCCAAATGGGATGCTGACAAATGGTGTAAGACAGAAATAAAGCACCAAGCCGGCCAGAACACTGTCTGTGATGCCCAGTAATATTTGCAGGGTTGCCGTTTTTGGGGTTGGAACCTGGAACAATAGATTGCCGATTTTTATGGATTTTTTCTGAAATATAATGGTAACCAAGAAATAGGTCAAAATCAGTGCCAGGCATATTCCAAACAGCCACCCCAGCCCCATAGATAGTCCCGCCGACTGGGCCACCGTGTCGTGTGGTATAAGGAAATATCCAACCACAACAATTGCCGCCACCCCCAGAAAGTATGTTAATCCAGACAGGGTCAGCATTTTGAATATATCGCCACCACGAATGCGCCACCGCGTGTATAAACGGTAGCGAATTGCACCGCCACTGATTGCGGCGTTGCCGGCATTGTTGCTGATTGCGAATCCCAACATCCCCGCCAGCATCCATTTCCACCACGTGACACGACCGCCGACATAATTTAATGCCAGATAATCATATAATGATAATACCAAATATCCCGCCAGGCACGCCAAACACGCCGCCGCCAGGTGGCGCAATGGAATGTCGGCAATGGAATGAAATATGTCAGTCAGACTGTAATCACGCAACTGCCACCACAGCATTGCGGCGGCCAGTATGAAAAAGAAAATTCCCGAATAATTAATTAGTTTTTTAATCAGTCGTTTTGTTTGTGCTGACATAAAAATCCTTTTCAAGTGGCTTAGGATACCAATCATTGTATAAAAAAGCAAATTGAAAAAAAATCCGTTTATATATAATATGAATAATAAGACAGATTGGGTAATGCGGTGAAATTGGAATCAAATGGCATTTTAATATCTTTGCGCCCCTTTAATGAGCGGGATGCACTGGCGCATATATTTACACGTGACTATGGCGTTGTGGTTGGTATGATGCGCGGGGCGGTTGTTGCAAAAAAGAACAAACCCCTGGTCGGGCAAATGGGGGTAATGTCGTGGAATGCACGTCTGGATTCGCAACTGGGGGTCTTTCATTGGGATGCAGAAAAGAATATTGCCGCATCAATAATGTTAAATCAATCGGCACTGATGTCGATGAATGCGGCATTTGCACTAATAGATGCCCTGCTGCCGGAACGCGAATCATATCCGGTGTTATACGATGAAACGGTCGCGTTATTATCGGGTGATGTTGTTGGTGGATATTTGAATTGGGAAATAAATTTGTTGCGTGAATTGGGGTATGCGCTGGACCTGACGCATTGTTCGGGGTGCGGGCGGACAGATGATTTGCATTTTTTATCGCCACGCACGGGGCGTGCGGTATGTGTCAAATGTGCGCAACCTTATTTGGATCGGCTGTACAGGTTGCCGTTAAATCTGGGGATAACGGGGCGTTTCCTGGAAAGTATTTGTTTGCAACAGGGGGCAGATGTTCCCATTATGCGCCGTATGATAAAAATAAATTAAAAAAGTTATATTTATTCCTTGCGCTTTTATAAAAATTTGCTATTGTTTTTCTGTTCAACAGAAGAAGGAGAAAACTATGATTTGGACAATCCTGGTACTGGTTCTGGCGATTGCGCTGTTCTTGTTCGGCGGTATGCTGGTCAAAGCGGATGCAAAAAAACCAACAACTGGTTCTATCTTAACTAAAAAAATCGTAAAATTGGTATCTGTGTTGTTGATTGCGGGTTCTGTATGCCGCCTGTATACACCATACTACCTGACAAGTGTTAATCCAGCAATCTTGCAGGAAATGGTTGAATCTATGCAGAAACAACAAGAAGAAGAAAAGAACAAATTGGTTCGCAAATTCGTTCGTGATAACGCGGATGAAATGATGGCCGATGCCCCAATCTTGGGTAACGTAGATGCGGAAAACACAATCTATGTTTGGACGGCTGCATCTTGTGGTTATTGCCGTCGTGTACACGGTGAATTGGACCGCGTGTTGCAAGAACGTGATGACGTTCGCGTCGTTATCAAAAACTTCTCTATCCACGGTGTGATGTCTGATGGTCCAGCACGTGCGATGATTGCTGCGAAAATGCAGGACAATGCCAAGGCTGCAAAATTCGTAGATTTGGTTATGACACGTGAATATCGTCCACAGGGTGATGTAAAAGACCAGGATAAATTGGCAGAACAGATTCAGAAAAACTTGATGAAGTTCGCAGAAGAAGCCGGTCTGGATACAGCCAAATTGGCCGAAGATATGAACAGCGATGTTGTTGCACGTGAATTGACAAACGTTCGTGATTTGGCACAGCGTTTCGAAATCACAGGTACACCGTTCTTGATTATCAATGAACAGGCGTTCCCAGGTGCAATCCCTGCATCTCAGATTTTGGAAGCATTGAAATAATCGCTGGATGATTATTGAGAAAATCCCCCGTTTGGGGGATTTTTTAGTGGTTAGTGGCTAGTGGCTAGTGTTTGTGTGCGGCAAATGCCGCACATCATAGTGCATTCACTAACCACTAAACTTTTATTTATCTTTGTAACTTTATGGGAATATATTTGTTATTTGAAAAAAATTGTTTTAGACTCTGGATGTGAGACTAAGAAATTTATTTTTTATATTTGTATTTCTATTTTCCCCGATGTCGGTATTGGCAACAGATGGACATACCGAAATTACAATGACCGCGACCCAGGCAATGCAATTGGCCGGGGCGTTGGTTGATGCGGGGGACCTGAAACACGCCGAACAAATTTTAACAATAACCCCAAAAATGGGTAATGCCGCACTAGAGGTGGAACGTTGGTTCCTGTTGGGGCAGGTTGCCCAAAAGCGGAGGGATTGGGACACGGCAATTGATATTTATCGTCAGATTTTGGATGTACAGCCTGATTTGGCACGTGTGCGTTTTGAATTGGCGGTCTGTTATATGAATAAAAAATTATGGACGCGGGCGGATTATCACTTGCGTCTGGCGATGGCGGGCAAAGATTTACCCGACGATGCTAAATCTGTTATGAATTATTTCCGATATGTTGTGCGTCAGAATAAAAACTGGAACATTTGGTTTAATTTTGGGGTTGCGCCCGATAACAATGTAAATAATGCGTCCGGCGGAACCGAGGTTATAGATCATATCTTTGGCAAATTTTATCGCGAATTAGACGAACCCGAACAGGCCATTGGGACAAACCTGACCCTGGGGGGGAATTATGAGTTCAAGTTATCAAATCAATGGCGGTGGAAGTCCGAAGCCAATATCTATTCCAATATTTATGACAAATCTGAATATGATGACTTGTATCTAAGTTTTGCGACGGGGCCGCGATTTGTATGGGAACGTGGGGATGTCTGGTTGGCACCGATGATGACACGACGTTGGTATGGATGGGAACGATATAATTGGTCGGCGGGGGCGCGTTTGGATACGAACTATGATTTTACGCGGCGACTGTCGGGTGGACTGTATTTGCGTACAACCCGGAATGATTATGATTTTTATGGGGATTTCTTGAACGGGTATACACATTCGGCGAATTTGAGATTGTCTTATTCATTCGGGGCCAGTGTTTATATGAACCTTTATACCGGGATTTCCCGCGAAGATACAGTACGTCCCGAATATGCGTATTGGCAACCGTCTGTGTCGATTGGGTTGGGCGCGGAATTGCCGTGGGGATTTCACGTATATCTGGAACCGTCGGTGTATTGGAATTATTATGATGCGGCGCGTTATGTCGTCAAAGATGGTGATTTTACCCAGGTGACAGAACGCAGTGCCACCCAAAGGTATTCGGTATCTGTGTCGAATAATAAATTGGATTTCTGGGGGTTTGTGCCGACGCTGATGGTGTCGTATACCAAACGTGATTCAAATATTTGGCAACGTGAATTTGATAAAATGGCGGTCGAATTTACTATGCGACAAAGATTTTAATAAAAGTTGTTGAAAAATATTATTTGTCAACTATAATATGGTGGACTAAGGATATTTTTAATGGCTAAATTTTGTATTTTTTGCGGCAATCCGCCCCAGGATAAGAACGCCGAGCACGTTATTCCACAGTGGTTAATCAATATGACCGGAAAACGTTCGCGTCAGATGAACCTGGATACCATCACGGACCGACCAATTTCTTTTGGGAATTTTACATTTCCCGCGTGTGAAAAATGCAACAGTGAATATGCCGAATTAGAGGCCCTGGTAAAGCCGGTTGTTGAAAAAATTCTGGCGGGTCAATCTGTGAATGCGGCCGAATTACATAATTTGATGGATTGGTTTGACAAGGTGCGAATTGGACTGTGGCTGGGGTTTTTACAATTAAAGGGCGATGTTGATGATACAAAACCGCATATGCATATTAAAACGCGTGTCGCCCGCAAAGATCGTATGTTAATCATAGAACGCGTAGATGATAATCAGACGGGAATTGCCTTTGTTGGGGCGAATACAGAGGCCTTTTTGGATTCGCCAAGTGCGTTTCAATTACGTATTAACAACTATATTTTTACCAATGTGTCTGATTTTGGATTGGTTGCACGTCGTGTGGGATTCCCATTTACAGATAGATATGTTATGAAGGGACTGGATGGTCAGGTCACCGTAGATAATATGCAGGCCGCCAAGGGGCGAATCGTAACGCCTGTGATTAACAATTTTATATCCCCCGTGAACAGTTTTACTATTTATCAGCCAATGTTCCCCGCAGAATCGCAAAAGTTTAAAAATTTATATGACACAGATTATGTGAAAAATCACAGTCTGGCCCCAGAATATGGTATTGGTGGGATATTTGTTCAGCGTGGTTCGGGGGCGGCTACTTATTTAGCACCGGAACAATCTGTGGCGTTGGTGCCGAAATTTTCAACGGAAAATCAATATCAGCGTGCGATAAAATTGTTTCAGTTACATAATCACGTTTTAACAACCACCTATACATCCCGTTTTGCACCGGATTTTGACCGTCGTGTAATCGATGGTTTAACAAAAGAACGAGTTTGGCAAAATAATTCACGTATAGAAAAATGTCGCCTGTTAAAGGATTATATTCAATTTGGCGCGACACAAAATAACGGAAAACAGAAATAGGCGTACAATGATTCAGACTGGCGATAGATTTTCGGCGCGTGACCTGCGGCAATCCGTAGACGAAGTGGTTGGGGCAGGCCTGGGTGCACACATTGCGCACGATAAAAAGGGAGCATTGTTTGCCGTTGCTGATATTGTGTTCGATATGCTTGAATGTACACCCGATGGTTATGCAACAAAAATGATTGAATGCTATGATGATATAAAATCTAGTGCGGTAAATCTGGATAAACAGTTGCGTGATAATGGGTATCGTACAACGTATAAGTTTTCATATAACTATTTTGTGCCGGGACTGACGTCGGATCAGATTGTGCGCGATGCGTACCGTCTGGAATATTTTAAAAATTTATCAAGTATGGTGCGGGCGCGTGCGGGACACAAGAAACAATTTGAACAATTTTTCCAGGACGCGTTTCGGGTGTCTTACTATTATGCTCAATATTTATGGGCGTGTAATCCGCAGGTTTGTAGCAAACTGGCCCAAGAATTGACTTGCCCCGGTTATGAAAATTGGGGACAGATAATTGGGGCCATTCTGGGGGTGGGATTCAAATTTCATCCAAATGATGTGTACGAATTTGCAATCAGACATATCAATCCAGAACTGAGTTCGGATGCGTTTAAGGCCCGGTATACAGAACAGTTGAAATTTAAAGATTTGCTGATGACTGATTATGGGGTTGATACGGGGTGCCTGGTGTTAAGTCCGGAAAGTCGTGATAAATTGACCCGTATTGTGACCCATACAGATACTCCGTATCTGATTCAAGTGTTGCGTCGTGCGTTGGGGGTAAAATCGCATTAAGATATGTGATTGTGTATGTCGGGGTTATGTGCGGGACTTGTGATTTTCATGCGCGGCGATTTCATCGCAAATGCGACCAAATTCAGTCATTGATGTTTTGGTTGCGTTTAAAACCTTGCTTAATGTGTACATCGCGGGCCAGTGTGGTTTGCCAGATGGTTCGAAACGCTTGCTGATGTTAAATGTTGTTGCATCCAGACCGCTGAAACGTGCCAACCCAGATCGTGACATATTGTTGTTTTTGGCGACAATGTCTATTGCACCCCATATTGCTGAATGTGTTGGCATACTTTTTTCTCCTGGTGTTTATAATTTGTGTGACAAAACAGATTCTAATCTTAATTGATTTTGTGATTTTAATCAAGGCATTTTTCTAAGATTGCTGTCCTAAGAATAAAAAAATGGCGGTTTTTCGGGTGTTTGTGTTATTGGAATATGATAAGTCTCTTATAAATTTTACCGTGATTCAATTAAAACGGGTGCTGATTTTGTATACTCTAATCCGAATCGGGTTCTGGTTTTTATCTGATATCTGATGATAAAAAGGGTTATTATATGTTGCTTTTTTTGTGTTTTGTTTATACGATTTAATTCATATAAAAATGTATTCCAAGGGGGTAAGGATATGAAAAAAATTGCAATTTTGACTTCTGTATTGGCATTGGCGGCTTGTGGTGGTGGCTCGGGCGGTGGTGCCCCGGGTGCGATTGTTACGCCAAATGAGTCTGAAGTTGCGCGTTCTTCAAATTTTGTTATCACTGGGATGCTGTCTGTTGATAATGAAAATATCAGAACTAGTCATATAAAAAACACACTGGGCGACGGTTATTATTCCGATATGTCGGGGGGAACAATTAACCCAAGTCGTAGTGCCGTAATCCGTTCTGGTGCCAACGCTGGGGGCGGAAAAAATATATGTAAATCTGAAAAAGACTGTAATGATTTGGCTTTCAACAATATGAAAGATTGGTTGATTGAAAACATAGATTCTTTGGATGAAAACAATATTGAAAATTCTGCTGATTTGCGCAACGCGCTGATTTTAGCGGGATTCAAAGATAACTTGCCCGGAAACTGGGACGATATCAAGGACTGGTTTTTTGATAACAAAGACGCAATTAAACAACAGGCCCAAGATGTATACGACCAATTGGGTGAACACGAAGAATTTAATCTTGAGGATGTTGTGTTTACAATGTCGTCGGCATCACTTGGTGATGAAAAGGGTGGTAAAGACCAGTTGACATTTGATGTTGATAAAAATGGTCAAATCACAGGTGTTTATTTCAAAACATACGCACCAAATGAGCAGGGCGAACTGGTCGAGGCAGACGAAGGGGCTTTTTTTGCAGAACGCAACGATCATGAAAAAGAATTTTTTATTCACCAAAAACGCCAAGGTGAAATCCTGGAAGGCAATGTGGCAATTGAAACATATGGCCGTAATGTCGGATTAAAATATTCTGACTTTGGTGCATTTGTTGGGGTAATAAATGGAGATGCAACAAATGAAGGCTTTGCCGGTGGCTATACAACGAAAGAGGTAAAAGACATTTCAAAAATATCTGGCGAAATGAATTTTGTGGGTAGTGTTGTCGGTACTGTTCAACCGAAAAGCGGAGATGGCGATGGTTTACCACTGGACGGTGTTGCAACATTAAACTTTAATAATGGTACAGAAATATTATCGTTGGCATTTGATGATTGGTACGATGTAAAAATTGAAAAAACAGGCGACAAAGGCGATATTCACTTTACAAACGGTGATGTTATAACAAACGATGAATATAAATTTGCAGCAGGAAACGAATTAAAAACCGACAACTTCCTAAATGGCAACTATGAAGGCAAAGTTGTAGAAGATGGGGTTGATCATTATGGGAAAATAGACATTAACTATTACGGCAATAACGACAAACCGGTTGAGGCGACAGGTATCCTGCAATATGTAGAAAAACGGCCAACGGGTGACGGCATTCGTGCCAATATGGCATTTGGTGTAGCAAAACAATAAAGGGGTAAGGATATGAAAAAAATTGCAATTTTGACTTCTGTATTGGCATTGGCGGCCTGTGGTGGTGGCTCGGGCGGTGGTGCCCCGGGTGCGATTGTTACGCCAACGGACAATGTGGCGTTGGTTGCCAAAGATTCTGGATTGACAATGGTTGATATTAACGCAACGCGTGCGGCCAACTATAAACAGGCCCTTGAAACCGTTCAGTCAATAGAGGCGGGGCACGATATCACAGGCGCCGTGACGGTTTCCAGGGCATCTGTAACCCAACGTCAGTCGATAAATATGGCAAAATTATCAGATTATACAACGGATGATATTGATTCTGCGTACCAGGCAATGCACGATATTCTGGTCGGGGGGATTTTAGATAACAGAACCAACCACGATGTTTTGTTTGCATTGGCGTTAAGTGGTATGACGGAATCTGATATCATCAATTTGTTAAAATCTGTCAATAACGGCAATGTTAATCTGGTGGAAAATATTAGACGTTTTGTGGAAATCTTGTCCGAAGATGAAAAAACAGACGAAATAGACAAGATTATTGAACGTGCGACGTATGTCTATAAGGATTTCGGTAAAGAATTTAAAACCACACTGGAAAACGCCAAGTTCAGGGGGAATTTTAGTGGTGGATATTTTACATTTGTGTTCGATGAAAACGGTGATATAGAAAGTATGAAACAAATTGATGGCGCAGAAGAAACCTTTGCTACAATTGGTGGTGGACGCTTTCAACAGCAAAAGAAAGGTACGGAATACAGATGTGAAGTTCTGATGGACGAACAAGGAAATTCAATCGATGCCGGTGTCTTCTTTGCGGAAAATGAAAAACCGAGCGAGGCCGAAATCAAGGAACGTTTATTGGATGCCTTGTGTGAACATGTGCAAAATGATCAAAATGGGGCCGTTCGTGCCCAGATTAAGGCAACGTTGGATGGGATGAATATAGTTGGCTATGACAATTGGTGTGATGATTGCATTATATCTGCGCCGGTGGACTATTCTGATACATTTTTGGTTGAAAGTCGTGGCAAGGATTTAGGGTTAAAATATTCTGATTTTGGTTTGCTTATAGAATCTGCGATAATGCATCCGGGACACGTTGATGTTGACGGGGATGATGTTACAGAAATAGACAAAGAAATAACATATCACGAACATAATGTCTTTGCCGGCGGGTACGAGGCGAATGAAGTAAATACACCAACAACAGATATGACCTTTTCTGGGCTGGCATATGCGGGTGTGACCACAAAGCGTAATGACTGGACGGGGACCGATGATTATCAAGAGCCGGAATTGGCGCAATATGATGGTGTGGCGACTTTGTCTGTAAGTACCGCGGATGATGTTTTGACACAAAAGTTGGCCACAGACTTCTCGGGCGATGGTTGGTACACAATCACTGTTGATGATATGGGGGCAACGAATAACGCCAATATTCATTTTAGTGGTACGTCGAAAAATCCTGATTTCGCATATAAAACCGGGAATGGGGACTTTGAAGATGCGGGGCTGAAATATTATGGGCCGGACGCAGATACCCCAACCGAAGCCGTCGGATTTATTCAGTATGTAGAACGTGACATAGATGCACAGAGCGATTCTGATTGGGGGTACAAGGTGGATGTTGCGTTCGGTGTGAAAAGGGACTAGCCATAATTTGATTTGTGTGGTTATTGCCGTGTGATGTGTTTGCCAATTCCGGTGAACACATCATTTTTTTTGGTTGTTACCTGTGATATAGTTGGTAAAAAAACAGACACCGAAGTGTCTGTTTGAAATGGTGTCTGCATTACAAAGAATGCTTCCTTATTAACGACTAGACATCTAATTCCAATTTAATTTTTAGCGTTAAATCTTACACCGTTTTGATTATATCATTTGCCTGTATAATGTCAAATGGTTTGATTTTTGTCCTGTGTTGCTCTAAGATTTGTAAAAAGGATTGGCGTATGAAATACAAATTAGGCTTGGATTTAGGTAGTACTTCTTTGGGGTGGGCGGTGTTAGAACTGGATAAAGATGATAATATTACCAATTTGATTGATATGGGGGTTCGTATATTCCCAGATGGCCGTGACGCAAAAACGCATACGCCTATAAACGTAGAACGCCGGAATGCGCGCTCTATGCGCCGTCGGGGCGATCGCGTTCGGATGCGTAAACGCTTGGTTTTAAAACTGATTGATAAATATAATTTAGGATTCGATTTGCGTAAGCAACCGTCGCTGGAAAATCCATATCTGTTGCGGGTTCGGGCCCTGACAGAGCAGTTGCAGCCTGCGGAATTGGGGCGTGTGTTTTTTCATATGGCTTTGCGGCGTGGGTTTAAAAGCAATCGCAAAGAAATGCGTGGTGCAGATGGCGGAAAGTTAAAAGCGGCGACGGCCGCTTTGCAAAATGCATTGGGTGATGGCACTTTGGCACAATTTCAGGTTTTGTCTGGAAAATATCGTTTTTCGAATCAATTTGATGGATCTGTTATCAAGGATGGGGCGCTTTATCCAACCCGGGAAATGTATTATACAGAATTTTTGCGCATTTGTATGGCCCAGAATATCCCTGATGAAATGCGCAATGATTTTGAAAAGGCTATTTTTTATCAGCGGCCATTGCGTGTGCCGGAACGCGGTACCTGTTTGTTTGAGCCAAATGAGAAGCGTGCGTATAAATATGAGCCCGAATTTCAAAAATGGCGTTCGTTGCAACAGATTAACCAATTGGCTTTGATTGAAGATGGAAAAAATATTCCACTGACAGATATTCAACGTCAATTAGTTATTGATATGGCGATAAATCCATCAAATTCAATAAAAAGGGGTAAACTGACTTTTGCGGAAATAAAGAAAAAACTTGGAATATCGCGCACCATAAAATTTAATTTAGAATCCGAAAAACGCAAGGATATAGATGCAGATAAAACCGCTTTCGCATTTTTTGAAATTGGTGAATTAGATTTTTATAATAGTATTGAAAACAAAAGCGAACTGCTTGCTAAAATAAATGACGAGCAGATAGAAGATGCGGATTTGATAGATTTTCTAGTGGCGTCTTACGGGATAACAGAAGCGCAGGCGCAGAATATAATTCAGGTTGCACTGGAAGAAGATGTTGCAAACGTTTCTTTGGTTGCAATTCGTAAGATGTTGCCGTTCTTAGATGCGGGAAAAATGTATCATGATGCGGCGCATTTGGCGGGATATCACCATTCTGTGCGAGATATTTCGACGCTTGATGTGTTGCCATATTATGGTGATTTAGATGTTTTAAGAGCCTCTCTGGTACAGACGGGGGATGGAAATTATCGTACAATGAATGCAACGGTGCATATTGCAATGAATCAGATACGTGCGGTTGTTAATGATTTAATTGCACGTTTTGGTCAGCCCTATTCAATAAATGTCGAGATGGGGCGTGAATTGCGTGCGGGTGCCGAAGAATTAAAAAGAATGGACAAGTTGCAAAATGATAACAAAAAGAAAAATGAAGAAATAAAATCTGTCCTTGCGGAAATAGGGATTATGAATCCGTCACGTGAAGATTTTCAGAAATATAAATTGTGGGAGGCGCTTGCCAAAGAGCCTCAAAATCGTAAATGTGTATATACTGGACAGGCAATAACCAGTGTTACGGAATTGTTTAAGAGCGGCAAATTTGAAATAGAGCATATTTTGCCATATGCCCAGACATTGGATGATTCAATGGCCAATAAAACAATTTCTGCCATAGAGGCTAATCGCTTCAAAGGGAATCGTACGCCATACGATGCCTTTTCTTCGTCGGATTCGCCGTGGCAATATCAGGCGGTCTGGGAACGGGCACAAAGTCTGCCAGATGCCAGTAAATGGCGTTTTAAACAGGGGGCGTTAGAGTTGTTTTTGCGCGACAGTGATTGTATCGCTCGTGCATTAAATGATACACGATTTATGTCGCGTATGGCGGTGGATTACCTGCGGCATATTTGTCCAAATAAGGGCAAGGTTATTGGACTGCCGGGGCAAATGACGGCACTGTTTCGTGATATGTGGCATCTTGATTGGTGGAAAACAAAAGAAGATGCCGATACATATCGTGCCTCTCATATTCATCATGCAATTGATGCGTTTGTGATTGCGTGTATGGGGGCGGGCAATTTGCAGACATTGTCAAGAAATGCAACACGATTGGATAATTATTTTGGAAGAACATTAAAAGAAAAGCGCAAGCAACTTTTTAGTGGTATGGATATTCCGTTCGCGGGATTTGACTTTTATGATTTTAAGATGAAGACAGAAAATCTGATAACGTCATATCGTCGTTCTATAAAAAATCCAAGCGATAAAGGCACTGTGGGTCAATTGCACGAAGATACCGCATATAATTTGGAAGGCTTTCAGAATGGGACAACCGCAACAATGTCGCGTCGTATGAATATGCCGCTAAAGGACAAGGATTTTGAAAACGTAAATCGTGGGACATTGATCGAATTTTTAAATGATACCGGTATATCCAATGAAGATTCAAATATATATAAAAGATTTCTTGAATGGGCCGATGCGCGTGGAATTAGGCGTGTTCGGGTCTTGAAAACGGATGTGGATACAACAAACTGGATACCTGTATTTCGTAATCGTGCGGATCGCTTGGCGTATCGTCGGGCGTATATGGCTTGGTATATTGCCGATGGTATTTCCAAGGGAATAACAGATAAGAAGCAGAAAAAGTTACAACAAGAAAAAGAGATGCATTTGCTGGCGCAATATCAGTCCGCCGCAAATCGTGCGTATAAATGGTATGTTGGTGGTAATAATTTTTGTGCGGAAATATTTGAAATTCGTGATGATGATAAGCGTTATCCAAAATTACGTGGGAAATGGTTGGCTGAAATCGTATCTAACTTTAATGCGGAACTAAATCAAGGGGTGCCGATGTGGCGGCGCAAGTATGCAACCGCTCGTCGTGTGATGAGTCTGCGTATAAATGATATGGTAATGGCCGAATTTGATAAAAATGATCCCAAATTACCCAAGGGCTTGGTTGAAACGGTTAACCATCGTTGCTTTGTGGAAAACAAAGATGTGGTAAATATTATATTCAGGGTTAAGAAAATAAGTAGCAACGGGCAAATTTATCTGCGGCCACATTCAATTGCCAAAGAAGACGGGGATACAAAATCTTGGGGTGCTACTGCAACGTCGTTGCAAGAACATAAGGCGCGTAAAATCCGTGTCAGCCCAACCGGACAAATATTAGAATAATTGTAATTGATTGGGCCGTTGTGCTAATACACGTGGTGCATCGGTCTTGTCCAGGTGGATTATGTCCCCAAATTGGGTGTCTGTAAAGAATAGTATGTTTACATCGCCTGTACAGGGGTTGTTTTTCTTTATGGCCCGGATATATTTTTGCGAATTTTCGCGTGTGCCTGTAAAGCGCATATATACAGAGTATTGCGCCATAGAGAATCCCAGATCTTGCAAGAAGTTGCGAAATTTGCCTGCTGCGCGACGTTCTTGTTTGGTCTCGGTTGGCAGGTCAAACATAACCATCATCCACATATATTTTAATCCTTCAGTTCTGTATGACATTTTCAAAGTCCAATTTGTTTTTCTTTTCGCTTAGGGAATTTACAAAGTTCCAAACATCACGTTGCATAATATTTATCAATGGTGAAAATCCAGTGCGCGTTTTAATCTCGGATTCTAAAATCATCGCCAGTTGGCGTTTGTCATCTGGTGTTAATTCCCGTGTTTGATTGTCTGAACCCTGAAATATCCGATATACAATTGCATCTATGATTGGGCGGTATGGCTCCATCAAATCATCGACCAGGCACATTGGATTTAGTTGGTTGTGGTGTTGTATACCATATGATGGATTTAGACCCGCTGCAACCACCAAGCGTGCCATAGCGCCACGTATGATTGCGTATCCATAGTTCAAGAAACTGTTGATGCCGCCCATCGTGTGAATACGCAAGAATGTATCGCCGAACAGTGCGGGAAAATACATTCTGGCGGCGATTCCTTCTATGTTGCTGGTGTCGCCGGATTGGACAACGGTTGGCAGATTTTTGATTTTGTTGTCCAGTCCGAAATAATCCAATACGCGTGATTGGTTTCGAATTTTTTCCTGAACAATCGTTTTCCATAATTGTTTTTGTAATGGCTTGGATGAATTGACTTGTGTTTGTTGTACGGCCATTTGTCGTGTTTGTCCGATCAGTGGCGTCATTATTCCCACCGGATTATAGTTGTCACCGATGATAATTAAAGGGATTCCATTGTTGCATAATTGGCTCATAAGATTTTGTGTGAATAAAATGGCACGTCCCGTTGCTATTACGGCGCAAATAGAATCCATTGGAATTTCGGCCAATGTGATACCGTGTTCTTTGATGCACAAGAATCCACGGCGTGCCGTCAGTTCGCGATTGTTATTAGAAATTTCAATAATGTTCGTTTGCATATCTATTATATAAACACAAAATGTTGGTTTGTCAATTATTTGGAGTTTCTTGTAAAGAAAAAAATAATAAATCGAATCGATTTTTTGAATAAATTTGATAGTTTTTTGATTTTATACATAACGTAAAAGCCCCAGGAATATGGGGACTTTTATGTTATGTATTATATCAGATTGGAATTAGATGTCTAGCCGCAACCACGAAGGTGCAATCGTTAAATTAACGTTGATTATATCAGATTGGAATTAGATGTCTAGCCGCAACTTTACGGTTGCATTTGCTACTGATGTTTCAATTATATCAGATTGGAATTAGATGTCTAGCCGCAACATTGTATGTATTAATTCGTCTGTTTCTTCGATTATATCAGATTGGAATTAGATGTCTAGCCGCAACTACTGTGTAAATGGCAATTTCTTGAATTGTATTATATCAGATTGGAATTAGATGTCTAGCCGCAACGCTTTCTTTGCGTGTTTTCTTGCGTTTCTAATTATATCAGATTGAAATTAGATGTCTAGCCGCAACGGCGTAAACGTCTTATTTTTATGATATCCATATTTTTATGTTCAATGCTTCCATA
>JAFVSL010000011.1 GCA_017503725.1 Alphaproteobacteria bacterium
ACTCGATGGTCAAGATGATGCACAGTTTCGTGTTGTAGATAATGGTCAAGATATGGCTGCTTTGAATGCGTTGGCGACACAAAACAATTTATCCGGTGGTCATTGGAATCGTGTAGACGAAAGAATGATTTTCGGTACAAATGGCGCAGATGTTGGATTACAATATTCTGATTTTGGGCACTTTAACCCGATATACAAATCTAAAAACAAAGAATTGTCATCTGATGCAGATATCCTTGCTGCACGGGCTGGCACTCTAGATCGTGGCGAAGAGTTTGACAAAAAGCGCACTGATGAAGAATTCAATGCGTTGTTAGCAAAAGAAGATTATCAATTGTTTGCTGGCGGATATGCTATTTCAGGAACAAATATGTTGGATACTTTAACACCAGAAAACAACACAGAGTATAAAGGAAAAGCAGTTGGTCGTGTTTATACATCAATACAAAGTAATGATGTAGATAGGACAGCATATTTAACTGCATGGAATGTACCAAAAGACCTGGATACAGACGATGATAACATACCAGATGCATGGTCTGAAAATGCAGGACATGATATGGCCAAAGCATACACAACATCAGAAGCAACAATGACGATTGGTGCAGATGGTACACAGACGTTGGTCATGCCGTTTAATACGCAAAGTGATACATCGGATACATTCTATGACGTGACGATCACAAAAAATAGTAGCAATGAAATAAATGTTAATTTTGATGGGACACCAAGTGAAGCACAATATCGTATGAATGACAACCCGACTCCAAGTAGCATAGAGGGAGAATTTACACCAGGATATTATGGTGTGAATACACCTGTCGAGGCTGCTGGTACGGCTCGTTATTACACAGAACAAGAACTTGATACTAACGTTACACGTGAGTGGGAAGTTCAGGCCGCATACGGCATGAAAAAGCAATAACTGTGAAACGAAATATTTTCATTTTATTGATATTGGTTTGGCCCATAGCAATATGGGCCAAATCAAATACAACGCAAGTGACTTTGTCAGAATTAGAAGCTGTACAAGTAGCTGGCGATTTGGTTGCGGCTGGTAAGTATGACAGTGCATTACAAATTCTTACTCAAATGCCCCAAACAGGACAGACACCAATTGAAATAGAACGTTGGTATTTGATTGCACAGATAGAGCAACGCAAGGGTAACATTGACGAGGCAATTAGAATATATCGTAAAATACTGGACGAACAACCGGATTTAGTAAAGATTAGATATGAACTGGCTTTATGTTATATGCACAAAAAGCAATGGTATCGTGCCGACCATCATTTGCGCTTAGCAATGGCAGGTAAAGATATTCCGGACGAAATCAAACAACGAATGTTATATTACCGTTATGTGGCACGTCAGAACAAAAACTGGAATGTTTGGTTTAACTTTGGTGCTGCACCAGATAATAATATAAATCAAGTTGCTGGTGGCGAAGAATGTGTCACAAATGAATGGGGGACTTTTTGTAGACAATTACCTGACCCTGTATCAGCGGTTGGGTATAATTTAATGCTGGGTGGCAATTACGAATTCAAGCTTACAGATAATTGGCGTTGGAAAAGTGATGCCAACATATACACGAATATTTATAATAAACACGATTATGACGATTTATACTTATCAACCAGTACCGGACCACGATATGTTTGGAAAAATGGGGACATATGGTTGGCAGGTGTTGCTTCACGACGTTGGTATGGCTGGGATCGTTATAACTGGGCATACGGTGGAAAGTTAGATTTGAATTATGACTTTACACGTAAATTATCAACAGGCGTATCCTTTAGAATAATGGACAATACTTATGATGAGTATGGCGATTGGATGAATGGGCAAACGTATTCTGCTAATTTAAGAACATTGTATTATCTGGATACGACAAAATATATTGTATTGCGTGGTGGGGTTGATCGAGATACCGCAAATGACGACATTTATGCAAATTGGCGTTATTCCACAGGTATAGGTTTTGGAGCTGAATTGCCTTGGGGCTTTCATGTTTACTTGGAACCGTCTTTTATATGGTCTAACTATGACGGCGAAAGATGGATTGTAAAAAACGAAACATTTACGCAACTGGCAGAACGTGATTTTACGCAACGTTATTCTGTGTCTTTATCAAACAATAAAATAGACATTTGGGGATTTGTTCCCACACTCACATTCAGTTATACAAAACGAGATTCCAATATACCAAATCGTGAATATGAAAAATATACAACTGAATTCACAATGCATCAACGGTTTTAGATTACAAATTTATTTGTTATAACGATAAATCATATAGAAATTTACAAAAAATGTTACATATTTGCATACTACTTTCCATTTTTACACAACAGCACACAATAAAAACCCCTGATTTCTGCGTATTACAGCCGATTTTTTTGGCACTGGAACTGTTGCTGTTAAAAACACCGCCCAAACGGGCGGTTTGAATTCTGGTAGCAGCGGAGGGATTCGGACCCCCGACCAAAGGATTATGATTCCTCTGCTCTACCACTGAGCTACGCTGCCAAAACTTGTGTCCATTTCTATGTCTAGTCTATGTAAAACTATCCAACAGATTAGAACAATCTTAATCATTCTCGCAACAAAATTTTACAAATCCTAACCTCGGTCAATGTTGCGGAAAACCTAGGTTATTCATACTCAACAGCACTCAATACAAATCTAGGGCTGGGGATTATGATTCCTCTGCTCTACCACTGAGCTACGCTGCCAAGCGAAACGCATTATAACAGACTTTTTTAGGATTGCAAGCAACAAAATAACACAGGATTATATTCAAATTCACAATCATTATTCATTTTAATAAATTTAATTGAGAGGCGCCTCAAAATATGCTATCATAGGCTTTATGAGAAAAATTTTATACGCTTTGTGTGGATTGGTTATGGCGACAAATGTCGCACAGGCCGAATGTGTTAATCCATTCCTTAATGGATACGAAAATCAGGTTGCTTTTAATTTTGGATATGGGGTAAATCACGGCTTCCTAATCCCGGCACCATCGCAATTTGTGCCGTTTAATATGTTTCATCTACAATATTCGCAAAACGCGACATTCTTTGGTGTGGCGGCGCGGCAATCATTGAACGTTATCCAGACACTGGGGCACGGATCAAAGTACGGTTGGCATTGGGATAAATATACTATTCCAATCGCAATGTTAAGTATGGATGTATCGCCATTGTATGGGGATGATTGGTATACCTTTATCGGGTTTGGCGCCGGATTCCAGGCGCAACAGAACGAACGCATTGGTTCCAAGTTAATTTTTGGCTTTAAACTGGGGGCGGGATACCATATATCTGAATGCACATCGGTCGAGGTTTTTGCACATCATTTTTCAAATGGCAATACGGCGCCGGAAAATAATTCTTATGCATTTTATGGATTGGGTTTAACTTACAGTTTTTAATTATTTTCTTTGGATATTTGTGATAAAATACACCTTGAGAACAAAGGAGTTTTTTTATGGCAAGGGTTGTAAAAGATAAATACGATATTCTGGGCGAGGTTGTTGCCGCACTGCGAGATTATAATAAAAAGGTCATAATTGAAACTCTTAACGCCAGGGATAATGGTTGGGCGATGGGGTTTGAAAAAACACCACAAATACCAACCAGACGTACAAAACATACGTATAACGGGGCGTCTTCGTTAAGCAGAATGCATGCAGAATCTATTAAAATAGGTGATAGTATTTCAATTAAGCGTAAACGCCATAAGCCGACATTTTATAAAACCGAAAAGCATGAATATGAAATAGATAATGGACATTATTATATTGTTCGTACACCAAAGGGAGAAGCGATTTTTGAATCAAATGATTCAGACTTTTTAACTGTATGGAACTATGCATTAGCAATGTATGATGGGACGGAAAATTATGGAAGGTTTTACAGTGAATTAAGAAATGAAAAACTGAAACACATAGCAGGGGGACCAGCGGTTTTAAAAGACGAATCAATTGATAAGTTTAATAAAGCGGTTGCAAAATTAAAATCAATGGGGATTGAACCCAGAAAACTTGCAGATTATATAAAGGTAAAAACTGGCAGAAATGTAAAATAATAAAAACGCCCCTTTGTCGGGCGTTTTTTGTTGAAATGTTGATTTTTCTGATATAAAATCCAATGCGTTGTGATATTTGTTATGATGACGTGCCTGACAACCACCGAGTAAGAATATCCAAAATACAAGTTACAAGCCAGGGTGGCACCGCGCCGGAAATATCCAGCGCCCCTGATGTTTTAACAGGAAAATTGGGTGCCGAAAAATCCAAATCTTTTTCGTTGCCCGCAAATAAAAAAGGGACCAAGAATGTTATCTTTGAAATCAAAGTTCAGAACACATACGTGTGGCGAATTAAATGCAAAAAATGTTGGAGAGGTGGTAACTCTGTCGGGGTGGGTTCATCGCAAGCGTGACCACGGGGCGTTGTTGTTTGTCGACCTGCGCGATAATTATGGTATTACACAGATTGTTTTTGATGGCGGGAACGAGGCCTTAGAACGCGTTCGTCCAGAATCTGTAATCAAGGTTGTTGGAAACGTTGTTGCACGTGATGCCGCGGCGGTAAATGATAAAATCCCAACAGGCGCCATTGAAATTCAGGCTACGTCTTTTGAAGTTCTGACCAATTCAGAGGTTTTACCATTCCAGGTATTCGGCGAAGACGAAGTTGGCGAAGAATTGCGTTATAAATATCGCTTCTTGGACTTGCGTCGTGAAAAATTACACAACACTATTTTGACACGCAACAAAATGATGAAATGGCTGCGTGATAAAATGTGGGATTTGGGTTTCTCGGAATTCCAGACGCCGGTTTTAACCGCATCCAGTCCAGAGGGCGCACGTGACTTTATCGTGCCATCTCGCTTGCACCACGGTAAATTCTATGCGTTGCCCCAGGCACCACAGATGTTCAAGCAATTATTGCAGGTATCCGGTTTTGACCGCTATTTCCAGATTGCACCGTGTTTCCGTGACGAAGATTTGCGCGCAGACAGATTGCTGGAATTTTATCAACTGGATATGGAAATGTCGTTCGTTGACCTGGCGGATATTCAGGCCGTTGGTGATGAAATTATGCCAAACCTGGTTCGTGAATTTGCACCAGACGCCAATGTGTATGCCGAAATTCCACATATCACATTTGATGATGCAATGCTAAAATACGGTTCGGATAAACCAGATTTGCGTAACCCAATTATCATTCACGATGTGACGGATGTTTTCCGTGGGTCTGATTTTGGAATCTTTGCAAACGCGATTGAAAACGGCAGTGTGGTCCGTGCAATCCCCGCACCAAACAGTGCAGATAAACCACGTTCTTGGTTTGATAAACTGGGCGAATACGCGGTCAAAGAATTGGGCTTGGGCGGTTTGGGATATATTGTATTTGCCGACGAAGCCAAGGGCCCAGTTGCAAAAAAATTAGACGCGGCACGTATTGCAAAACTGCGTGAAATCGCGGGTGATAATTCATCATTGTTCTTTGTTTGTGATGTGGCGGAATCTGCGGCCAAGGCGGCGGGTAAATTACGCAACAAATTGGGTGCGGATTTAGGTTTGGTAAATCCACGTGACTTTGCGTTCTGTTGGGTGGAATCGTTCCCATTCTTTGAACCAGACGAAGACAGAGGTGGCGCACCAAAGTTCACACACAACCCATTCTCGTTCCCGATGGCAACGTTAGAGGAACTGGGTACCAAAAATCCATTTGATATCAAGGCGGCACAATTCGATATGGTGTTAAATGGTTTGGAAATTTGCAGTGGTGGGTTGCGTAACTATAACCCAGACATTATGAAAAAGTGCTTTGAAATCGCCGGCTATCCGATTGAGGCGGTTGAAAAGAATTTCAGTGGCCTGTACACCGCGTTCCAATATGGCGCACCACCGCACGGCGGATGTGCGTTCGGTATTGACCGATTGGTATCTGAAATTACCGGTTTCGGTGACAGTGTTCGTGAAGTTGTTGCGTTCCCCGCCAACCAGCGTGGTCAAGACTTGCTGATGGGCAGTCCGAACGAAGTAACCGAACAACAATTACGTGATGTGCATATCACAATTCGCAAGAAGAACTAAAAAAAATCCCCAAATGTCCACCCACGCAAACATTAGTTTGCGTGGGGCCCGGATGGGGGATTTTTTATTTACGCCTTTTGCACAAAATCATCGTTAATCCATTTACCATTATTTTTTCCAGCAACCTTTCACTTATTAAAATCTTGCCGTTTTCCAGTTTTATTATTTCCGAATGCGATATGTTCAGTACCTTTCCACACTCATTACGCGTTAAATTTAATGTACGCCGGGCGCGTTTCAAATAATGCCCCAGATATCTGGCATCAACCAAGATTACACTCATTTTTTCCTCCATCTTTTTTGTTAAACAAAAAACCGCCACATTCAAGGCGGTTGGAGGTTAACAACTACTGAATCAATAGCGTCGCTTATTGGATATTCGCGACCCTCCAACCAATGTTGGAGATATTTTATTCACGAGGTTGTTAAGCCCCACACCGGTTTCCCAATGCACATACATTATACCGAATAAAAAACCCAGATTCAATATTTAGATAAATAAAAGTTTAGTTAAGTATTTAAAATCTTGAAACACACTATTGTCATCCCGGCGCAGGCCGTGATTTTTACCATTCAATTGGCGCCCGTCCGTGTTGTTGTAGATATTCGTTTGCCTGACTAAAATGTTTACAACCAAAAAATCCACGATACGCAGACAGCGGTGACGGATGTACACTTTTCAACACCAGGTTTTTATCAGGATTTACCAATGCGGCCTTCTTCTGTGCATAAGAGCCCCACAGCATATAAACAACATTTTCACGTGTTGCAACCGCACGAATAACCGCGTCTGTAAATTCTTCCCAGCCACGCCCCGCGTGCGATGCCGCCGCGTGCGCACGCACCGTTAATGTCGAATTAAGCAACAATACACCCTGGCGCGCCCAATGTGTCAAATCACCATTTGTAACCGATTTTCGTCCCAAATCAGATTCTATTTCCTTGTAAATATTAACCAACGATGGTGGCACCGGTGTCGGTGGTAATACCGAAAAACACAGCCCGTGTGCCTGACCGGGTTCGTGATATGGGTCTTGTCCAATAATTACAACCTTGACATCTTCAATCGGACACAGGTTAAACGCGTTAAAGATATTTTTTGGCTCTGGATAAATTGCGCGCCCAGACAAATATTCCCCGCGCACAAAATCCGTCAGTTTGATAAAATAATCTTTATCAAATTCCGCGCTTAATGCGTCTTTCCAAGATTGTTCAATTTTTACATTCATAATTTTATTAGTCCTTGTTGTAACGCTTTCCACAATACCACATCTATATACCCACGTGGCAATCCCGTTTCCTGCACCAAATGCGCAAACATATCATCACAGGCACATTTTATTTCAGGCACCAAATTCCCATTATTTATTTTTGACCCTAATTCAGGCCGCCCTGAAAACGCCACCCCTAAACGTTGAATCCAAATATCATATTTCACCAAATCTTCACCCAGGTTGCGTGCCAAATGATGTGCGGTTATTTTCCCAATATGCGGCAGGGTTTCCAAATATTTTACACGCGAATCTGTATCACAACACGCATAATATCCATCACAAAAACTGTGACGATTTTCCCATATTTTACAAATCGCATTTATTTTATTTTTGTTGTTAAATATTTTTATAAGGGAATTAAAATCCGCCCCACCCTGTGACAGTAAATCCATAATATTTTTATGAATTTTTTTTGCCGTTTTTTGTGAAAAACCACCGGCCAGAATTACATAAGAACAATGCCACGCAAATTCATCCGCCGAACAAATTTTACGCATACGCAAGTTTTCTAATATTTCATCAAAACTTTGCACGTCACTGTCCAGACCGCTTGCGCGTAATTTGGAATCAATTTCAAAAAACCATTGCCGTGAAAAATCCATCACGCCGCCCTGTTACCGGCAATTTGTGCCATCTGCATATCATTCATCGCGGCTTTATCTTTGACGTTTTGTTGTCCACACGCAAATCCGCCTGTTAAGTCTTTTTTCTGCTTGCGCTTTGCGATTGCATCTTGCAGTTGTTTTCTACGCAATTTTTTAAAATCAACATCAGATGCCGAATAACGTTCTGGATTTTTTAATTGTTCATCCAATTCATTGATTTCGCGTTGCCAGACGGCCTCTTGCGAATTATCAAAAACTTTTTCATTATCCGACATCTGACTTTCCATTTCCTAGATATCCAGATTTGCATCCAACGCATTTTCAACGATAAAGTCACGACGTGGTTCAACGACATCACCCATTAACATTGAAACAACCTCGTCTGCTTTGGCGGCGTCATCAATTCTGACCTGGAACAGCGAGCGATGATTTGGATCCATTGTTGTTTCCCACAATTGTTCGGCGTTCATTTCCCCCAAACCCTTGTACCGTTGAATCTTTAATCCGGTTTTTGCATATTCAAACGCCGTTTCCAACAATGTCAACGCACCCCAGATTTTCTGAGATTTGGACTTTACGCGCAGCATTGTTGGATTGCTAAACGTTTCAATCAATTCTGCACGCCCATCCATACGCATCCACGCACGAACCTCTGGTCCGGAAACCTTGTCCCGCGGCAGGGTATGTGTTTCCGTCACACTGCGCAGCGTACGTGTGATATGAATACCAAACGCATCCGATGTAATTTTCCACCCACGTTCAAATTCCAGTTCCTGGGCATCCAGCATTTTTTCAGCGCGCGCAAAAGATTCCGAACTTTCGCTTTCAAACACATTGTTCAGAGCCAACGACTCTACAAAACGCAGTGGCATAATATGATTTAATCCCTGCAATGTATTACGCATATTTAACACCAATCCCAACAGACGTTTTAAATCCGCCCCCGAAATCTGCATACCATTTGATGTTTCAACAACACCATCGGTTGATAACTGTTCCATCAGGTAATCATCCATTTCGCGTTGGTTTTGCAAATAGATTTGTTGCTTTCCACGTGTCACACCATAAAGTGGTGGCTTTGCCACATAGATATATCCACGTTCAATCGCCGCCGGCATATGACGATAGAAGAACGTCATCAACAACGTCTGAATATGTTGACCGTCAACGTCCGCGTCGGTCATGATGATAACTTTGTGATAGCGCATTTTTTCGATATCAAATTCATCTTTGCCGATACCGGTACCCATTGTTGTAATCAGGGCCCCAATCGTATCCGACCCCAACATTTTATCAAAGCGCACACGTTCAACATTTAAAATCTTACCACGCAGTGGCAAAATAGCCTGGGTCTTGCGGTCACGCCCCTGCTTTGCGGTACCACCAGCTGAATCCCCCTCAACAATAAACAATTCGCATTTTGCCGGATCACGTTCCGAACATCCCGCCAATTTACCCGGCAAACCACCCAGTTCCGGCCCCGTCTTTTTACGTGATAATTCACGTGCTTTGCGTGCGGCTTCGCGCGCGGTGGCGGCCTCTATAATTTTATCAACAATCGTTTTGGCAATTGCTGGATTTTCATCCAAGAATTCATACAGCATTTCAGATACCGTGCTTTCAACGATTGGACGAACCTCACTTGATACCAGTTTATCTTTGGTCTGGGAACCGAATTTAGGATCTGGGATTTTAACACTGATGATACTGGTCAAGCCTTCTCTGAAATCTTCCCCCGACAGGTTAATATCTTTTTTCGTACCCTTTTCACCAATGTATTTATTGATTGCACGTGTCAAACCCGCACGGAACCCGGCCAGGTGTGTACCACCATCTCGGTTTGGAATATTGTTTGTAAAGCATAACGATGTTTCTGTATATGCCGTCGTCCATTGCAGAACAATTTCAATATAACTATCATCAAATTGCTTTATCATCTGGATTGGTTCTTTGTTCAGCAATTCTTTGGATTTATCCAAATACGTTGCAAAACCTTTTAAGCCATCCACAGAATGAAATTCACGTTCTTTCTTGTCACCGCCACGCAAATCTTCCAAAATAATACGCACATTTGCATTAAGGAAAGATTGTTCACGCAACCACGTTTCAAGCGTATCAAAACTAAATTCAGTCCCCGTAAACGTTTCCGGCGACGGCAGGAATGTTACCTCTGTCCCATGTTCGTGCCCTGATTTATTTTCAGATATTTTCAAATCGCACGTTGGCACACCATCAGCAAACGACATAAAGGCTTCTTTGTCGCCACGCCATACACGCACCTCAAGCCACGTGGACAACGCATTAACAACCGACACACCAACACCGTGCAAACCACCAGATACCTTGTACGCACCATTACTTTCGTTATCAAATTTACCACCGGCGTGCAATTCACACATAATCAATTCCAGCGCACTGCGCCCCGTTTCGTGATTGATATCAAATGGCATACCACGACCATTGTCACGAATTGTGGCACTGCCGTCTGGGTTTAATGAAACATAGACCGTATCGGCATAACCGGCCATCGCCTCGTCAATAGAATTATTAACAACCTCATAAATCATATGATGCAGACCGGAACCACCCTCGCCCACGTCACCGATGTACATCCCTGGGCGTTTTTTTACCGCCTCTAAACCCTTTAAAACCTTAATCGAATCACCGGTATATTCATTATTAACAGACATAAATTATCCTTTCGCTTTTTTCAGTGTAAAACATAGCAATTTCTGGTATAATTATCAAGAAAAAAGGGGATTTTTATGAAGTTTAAATTACTTTATTTTGGTGACATTTTAATCAACCCAAAAAAACGCGCACAACACATTGCAGACATCCGTATGCAGTTTCATCCACAACTAAAAAAGCTGGTTGAACACAGCCCGTGGAACAACCTGACCCAGTATATGGTTCCAAACCCAACTAAAAGTCCAATTACCACACGTCACGTTGGCGGTATTGATTGGAATCCAATTATCACACCAAACTTGAAATTGATTGCGGAACTGGATATTCAAATGTTACATCCCGAAATTGTTGGTGTACCACGTTCAGATATAGATAACCGTGTTAAAACAATTATGGATGGCCTGCGTTGTCCACAAAACGAACACGAAATTGGTGCAAATACACCTCGCGACATTGGTCCGATTTATACATTGCTGGACGATGACCATTTGATTACAAAATTGTCGGTTAACACCAGCCACTTGTTGGACGCGGGCATATTTGCTGAAAAAATTCAGCGCACCCCTGATTCAATCTTTATGATGATTGACGTCAACGTCCGCGTGGCTGAGGGGACACTTGAAAACCTGCCATTTATGGTATAAAAAATCCCGCCATCCGGCGGGATTTTTTTCTCTGGTGCCCTAAGCAAGAATCGGACTTGCGACTCGTCCTTACCAAGGACGTGTTTTACCACTAGACTATTAGGGCGATAAAACGTGTCTTATTATACGGGCATATCTATAAAAATCAAGGATAAAAAACACCCCTTATGACAGTGCCGCTGTAATCTGATCTTGCATCTGGAATGTTCCCAAAACCACCCACGCAATTATCAAAGACACAAACAAAATCCCCGCACTGTTCATCACATTGGATATAGATTCCATTTTTCGAACAGATTCCGCCAAATAATCATTGGCAACCTGACTCAGATTTTTATCAAATCCATTCATATCGGCATAAATTGTCAAATCCCCAACAATATCCGCGTCTGGGAATTCGCGCTCTGTCTTATTTAATGCAACCCCCAGGTTATCACCATTTGCAATAAAATGCAGCGCACTTTCCAATATAGACCGTAAATATTTATTCGCATTATCGGCCAGCATTCGCATCGCATCCGGTATCGTCACACCCGACCCCACCATCGCAGACAACGCCATCATCCAACCAACACCCATATGAATTTTATAAACACTCCACGGGGGGAATTTATCAAACACTGCGCGAATACGACCCGACCAATTTGCCAGACTTATCCAACCAATTAAAACCACACCAATAAACACACCAACAATCCACGGCCAATACGCAATTGAAAAGTCGGACAACGCAATCAAAGAACGCGCCGACCCACGCCACACAATATTATCACCGGCCACATCCGCCAACGGTGGCACCAGATAAATTCCCACCATTAAAATAATACCAAACGTCAATGCTAATAAAAACAGTGGATACATTATCGCGCCACGCATTGCGCGTGAAATACGTTGCGTACCATCAACCACACGCCCGACATTTTCCAGCGCCAATACCAGGTTTGAAATATTACCACTTGTCACCAACAACGTTTCATTTGGCGGAACCCAGCCACGCGTTGCATCCGAAAAACTCATCCCGCGTTCCAGATTTTTTTGCCATTGACGCATAACAATTGCGAACGGTTCATTGGGCTTTTTTCCATTTTTAGATTCTATCATTTCAAGACGCCCCAGCGCATCCATCAACGTAAAATCATTACGCAACAACGACGCCAGTTTTCGACATATCGCCATACGTCGTTCTGTATTTAATCTGAACACCAGTTTTGCATACAGCATTTCCAGTTTATTCATTTTAATACACCCCCGGCTGGTCTAATTGTCCGACCCAACGTTCTAATTCATCAACACCAATAATTCCCTGTAACATTAACGCGGACGCGGCCTCTTTCAATGTGCGTCCATCCATTTCTTCTAGCCAATAACGCACCGCGCCATCGGTATTCCCAGACAACGCCAGACGTAAAAATTCACTGTTTGTAATAATAACCTCGCCGGCTTTGATACGCCCCAGTGTACCCGTCCCCTTACAGTGTTCGCAACCCGTACCACGGATATAAACCTGACTCAATCCAACATCACCAAACGCATCACGCACACGACGATATGCCGAACGCTGTGGGTTATCAGACAATTTCTGGCGACAATGCGGACACAGTTTTTTAAACAAACGCATAGACACCAATCCACGCATCAATGTTTCTTCTTTTAACTTAAATGGTTCAATTCCCAAATCTAATAAACGCGTCAATGCCGCCAACGCCGAATTCGCGTGCAAGGTTGTCCAAACATTATGCCCCGACAGTGCGCCACGCACCGTCAATTCCGCCGCCGCCAACGTACGAATTTCCCCAACCATTAACGTATCAGGGTCACTGCGCAATGCCGCCGCCAGGGCCTCTACATACTTTTCATCACGCTGTTCTTCGTTTGTGGTATTTACCACCGGCATTTGACGTGCCCCAAAAATCTTTTGTTCAACCGGATTTTCCACCGTAATCATATTGATTTCATAGTTGCGCTCTTTCAACATCATTGACATATTGCGCACCAACGTTGTTGATTTACCAGAACTGGTTGGGCCCGCAACAATAACCAATCCCGTCGGGAAAGAACGCATACGCGCCAACAAACGCTGTTCATATGGACCAAATTCTTGTTCGGTTTTAATCCCCTCAGACGGGTTATCATACAGCAATCGCATAACCACATAGCGCGACCCAAATGCAATCGGATTAAATTGCATACGAACACCCAAAACCCCCGCCGGCAAATATAAATCTTTGGTCCCACGCAGCGGTGTTCGCCCATCTTTTTGTGCGGATTGATATTCATTCTGGGCATAGTTCGCGTTTGACATATCAGCCGATGCAAACGCGGCACGAACAAACGATTCCCCCCACCCTGAATTATATTCCAAGACCGGTTGCATACTGCCGTCGATACGGAAATAAATTGTTGTCTGGTCTGCAACCTCTATATGAACGTCCGACACCTTTTGCGCCGCGGCCCGTGCGATAATATCAACAAAGTCTTTTTGCATCTGGTTATCGTAATCCTGGCGCGAACGATGCATACCGCCCAATGTCGCCTCATACATTTTATAGATACCAGATATCAATCCTAAATCTGAATAAAACGGTTCGCGCACCACACGCCCGCGTTTTTTAAGCAAATCTATAAACGCCAACACACGCCCATCATATTGATGCGTACGTGATACAATAATTTCCCCACCGGAAAAATATGCAATAATTCCCTGGGTATCGCGGGGCAATTCAAATTCTGCCCCCGTTGCGGTCAACAGACGATTACCATTTTCAAACAAATAATCAATAATATCCTTTGGGTCAGAATTTTCCAACCCAATCGGCACAGATAATTTCACTGTATCATTTTGCGCGCCCAAGATATTATTTTCTTTATCCATTTGTGCCCCCAATTTATTTAGCGGCCCCAACGTTTAATGTCTGCGTTGTACCATCCTTTACAAAAACAATTCCTTCGTCCAGGGATATAGATTTTACCGTATACCCATCCAAGTTTTTTCCAACACCAACACGTTTTGTTTGCCCACTTGCAACATCTGTGATTGTTGCCTGTAATTGGGCACCAGCACCAATAACATTAACCAGTTTATATTTTTTCGATAAATCAGTTTCTGTTTTTTCCTCTTCTTTCTGTGAATAAGATTCAGAATAAGATTCCGGTTTTTCTTCTGCCGCCAGCAATTTTTCCTTTTCTCGTTCCAGGCGTGCCGCCTCTGCCTCTAACTTTGCTTTTTCTGTTTCAATTTGCTGTTGCTGTTGTTCGGCACGTCCCGACAGGGTATCGATTTCCATATGCAGTTTAATTTTTTCCGCCGCCAACCTATCTAATTCCAAATCCAACTGTGCACGTTCTTTTTCCAGTTGCATTAAAACCTTTTCTTGTTCCAGGTCTGTAATTTGTTGAAACAAAGAACCTTCTACCTGATAATCTGCAATTGCATCTGCTGACACCTGTTCAATATCATCGACGACAACCTCGTCTATGACAATATCATCCGCGGCGCGTGCCCCAGATAACACAACACACAAACCAATCAAAGCCACTAATATTTTATTTTGCATAGATTATCACCTCATAGTTCCAGATGCGTCTGGCCGCATCCCACGTACAACTTGTCATATAGACACCACCAAAATCCTGAAAGATTTTCATAAACTGCATCGGCACCAGTTTTGATGACGCCGCAATTTCAACAACATTTACCGTCGCCACATCAACACCATTGGTTAATGTATCGACAACAATATTTGTTTCAATATTTGTATCAATTCCCTGAAAAGAACTTGTAATATCACGAACAATCGTTTCCGCATCGCGTTCATCCTGGGATGCGATTGTTTCCACCGCCGGTAATTTAGCCTGAACAATCAAATAATCTTCTGACTGTTCTGATACCAATACCCCCGGCATTAAATCAGCCGCAATATTATAAAATTCAGCCAATGTTCCAAAACCACGCTGTAATTCCACATCAACGTGCGTCTCGCCACAGGTTGCCATTACCTGATTCCAACCTGCAATCGGTTGCATAACAAAACCAATCGCCTGATAACAACTTTGCGCACGCTGAACCGGGTCTGGTAAATTTTCAAATGGCATAACTATCGGTTCTGGCGGCAATGGTTTTTCAATTTCAAATTGTGCGTCCAATTCTTTATTTTTTTCTTCAATTTGTCGCTTATATTCCGCAACTAATTCTGGATTAACATCCGCCACCTGGGGACGTGGCGACAGCATCTGCCCAATCGGTTCACGCAAAAAATAAAGCATCAAAACAACAAACGCCGCCAACATTAAAACGGCGGTCATACGCGACCCAAAACGACTTATTGTATGTAAAACCGCGTGTGTTCCCGACCCTATTACATCATAAAGCGTACGTTCAATCGCACGTGGCATTCCCCACGCACCCGGTGCAATCAACGCCCCCCAATCCGGAATTTGTGATAATTTAACATATTCTTCGCGGGCCGCCACCTCTGTATCAAAAACCTTGTCTTCCAGAATAACACCATTACGCACCGCAATAACAACATAACGTTTATCCGTTGCAAACGCCCCCAGGAACGACGTATATTCCGCCATAGATTCCATAACCTGGGCGGCGATTGATGGCATACCCGCACGATGTCCAATGCGACGTGCCCCCAACCCAATCATTCCACGATATTCCGTGAACAGATTTAATTTTTTATCAACCGATTTCGCCAGTTTTTTTGCATAATTACGCGCAACAAACCCCGCCCCGATTGGCTGCCAAAACAGACCGGTTGCGTACTTTTTATGATGAATTTGAACAACTTGATTAACCAATTTCTCTCTCTAACTTGGGCCCTGTTATGAAATTATAACATAAAAATCCCCACCCCCGCAACACTAAAACCATTGTATAAAGTTTTAAAAAATCCCCCGTGGGGGAATTTTTTATTTATCCGCTGCGGTCTTTATTCTTTGTGGATTTGGACAATCATACACATTTGCAACCAGGATAAAGGCGCGCTCTGGTCCAAAAATCACCCATTCATTTGGACGTGTGCGCTGACTGGTAATCCAATACGCGTTACCGGGGCGCGCCTGGTCAACAATACGATTTTCCATATATCTGCGTGCATCATCCGCATCGTAAACCGATACTTCTGATTCCAGTTTATACAAATACGTACAACCAATCGGTTCTGCATCCAACTGTACCAGATATTCACTGCCGTTCTCGTTTTTAATCAACCCACCACAGGCAGCCAATAATACCAACGCCAACCAAGCAAATATTTTTTTCATCTCTCTTTCCTTTTTTATTTCTTATTCAACTATATCATAATTGGACGGGTCACTGAACAATTTTTTAAGAACGATATTATTCAACGCGTGACTGCCCTTGTATGATTCCAACTTGCCACAAATCATTCCACCCGCGGTAAACATATCACCAATCGCATCAATAATTTTATGGCGCACAAATTCATCCGGCCAATTCAGTTCATTTATTGTCCCATCCCCCGCATCATTTAGCGCAATAACATTTGTTTCATCCGCGCCACGTCCCATCCCCCGCGCCTTTAAATATTCCCATTCAGAATATTTTCCAAACGTGCGCGCACGTGCGATGTTTTTAATAAAATCGTCGATTGATTTTTTTGTTCCATTAAAAGAATATTCAAAACTTTGTTTACCTATAATTTTTTCCGTATAGACCAGGGTTGCAACAACATCCAATGATTTCCCATTATTTGGACTTAAACTCACAAATCCATCTGCCTTGCGACCTGAAATCTTATTCATAATCCAGATTTGTGCGCGTACAAATAATGGTAATTGTTTTGTTACCTCGCGTGCATACGCGACGACGGAACGACGTACAATAATCTTTTTCATTTTGTTTTTTGATTGGACCGCATCACTTATTAACTTGTAAAATTCGGCCGCACTGCCATCCAGGATTGGTGTCTCGGGTCCATTGATTTCTATAATTGCACTGTCCACACCACACATAAATAACGCCGCCATTAAATGTTCAATCGTCTGAACGTGTGCAGAATCTGTTTTTCCAACGGTTGTATTCCGCATTTTTGTTTCACCAACATTATCAAAACGCACCGGTATCAACCCCGTTCCCACCATATCAACACGTCGAAAGAAAATTCCCGGTCTGTCCGATGGTTTTATAACCATAGACACCGGTAACCCCGAATGAATCCCACGCCCATTTATTTCTATACTTTTTGTTACTGTATTCATTTTAATTTTTCCCCCAACCAATTCCAAAACGCACCATCTATTTCGGTATCCAGTTTTGCATATTTAATCTTTTCACGTGCATATTCTGGCAACCGCACCCAGTCTTTTTCAGTTGTAACTAACTTTGCCTTGTGCTTGTCCGCCAATGCAAATAACTTTTTCAAATCTTCTTCTGTATATTGCCAATGGTCTGCAAAAGACCGCGTTGCCACAACATTGTTTAAACAGCGAAAGAATTTTTTAGGATACCCAATCCCCGCAAACGCCACCAACTTTACCCGCTCATCATACGGCGACCGTGTTGTATTTTTTGCAAAGAAAGTTGGAACACCAACCGGCAAACTAAAATTCTTTTTATGTGTTGAATTTTTAATAACAATTATCGCATCCGCGCGACGTACGGCCCCCTTGGGCTCACGCAGGGGCCCGGCCGGCAATAAAAACCCATTACCATACCCCAACCCTTCATCAAACACCAGAACCGAAACATCTTTTTTTATTGATGGATTTTGAAAACCATCATCCATAATAATAGGTGTATTGTCTGATTGTTTATTTAATAAAATAATATTACTTTTTCTGTCACCAACGTGCACAACCAATCCATCCCGCGCCAGCATTGTTGCCTCATCCCCCGCATCGGCAAAATCTTTACTTTTTTTATACCCACGCATAACAACCGGCGCATCCAGACGCGTGGCAATCTGGCGCACGATTGGTGTTTTACCAACCCCGCCCGCTAAAATATTTCCAACACAAATAATCTGACGACGCGATTTCAACGGACGAATAGAACGCAACACAAAAACAACACGTCCAATCAAATAGTACACCAATCCAACCGGCAATAAAATAAAAGATAACGGTGTCTTGCGCAAGAACCACCACGGTGTTTTCATATTATTTACCTTTCTTTTTATTTTTACGCGCATCGCGCATCATTTGTTTAAATTCGCTTGCGGTCATATCCTGTTCAACCATTGGTAAATTAAATTCCGCATCCAGATCACGAACCTGTTTTACCATAATATCTTCCAGATTTTTACGCACACGTTCAAATTCCTCTGCGGTGGCATTTGGTGCAACAAACATCGGTTTTCCAACCACACATTTTATACGCGAAAAATGTAACGCCAACAGGTATCTATCCCATCTTTTCTGAATCCAAACCCGCGAGGCCGAATAACACACCGGAATAATTGGTGCACCCGTCATTTTTGCAAAATAAAGCGCCCCATCTTGAACACGCATTGATGGACCACCGGGCCCATCGGGTGACAAACACAACGCATAGTGTCCATCACGCAAAACCCGTACCCCCTGGCGCAGGACGGAAATTCCCCCTTCACTTGTTGAACCATATATAGCCTTTAATCCAAACAGTCGCTGAATCTTTGCCATCATACGCCCATCTTTGTGACGACTGGCAATGGCATACCCACGCATTCCCCGCATACGAATAATCGGACTTAACATCATAGAACGTCCGTGCCAAAACACAAAAATAGCCGGTTTATTACGATATTTTTCAAAGTGTTCCATCCCAACATATTCCTTGCGCGATGTAAAATACACGGTCCACATTGGAATCGACATACAAATCGCAATAAACCACTGAATTACCCCACACCCCAGTATTGGATTCCAAAATTTTTTCCACGCTTTTCTGAATTTTTTATTATGTATCACATTAAATCCTTGTCTTGTTATGGCAGTTTAGCAATAAAAAAGACATAATTCAAGAAATGGCTTGTGATAAAAATCATTAGTCTGTAAAATCAAGCGATTATTTTTTTATTTGACTATTACCGAAAATAGTATATAATAAGCAGGCTTTTAATCAGTGACGCGGGGTAGAGCAGCCCGGTAGCTCGTCAGGCTCATAACCTGAAGGTCAATGGTTCAAATCCATTCCCCGCAACCAGTTAAAATAAAAAATTCACCCATTGTGGTGGATTTTTTGTTTTACGTGTGTTGTGTTGGATTTGAACCATTGAGGCAAGATGGTTCACAGCCAGCAAAAGGCATACGGCAGTATGCCGGTCAACCATAGGTTGATTTGCGCAGATGGAACGAAGCCAAATCCAACCCCCGCAACCAGTTAAAATAAAAAATCCGCCCATTGTGGTGGATTTTTTTTATTTATTTACTTTCCAGATACAAATATTTATCATAAAAACAATGGGGGCGCATAATGAAAAAGATTTTATTTGTCTTACCACTTATTTTATCAACAAACGCTTTTGCCAATAACTTTACACCATACATTGGTCTGGATGCGGGCTTAAATATTGCAGACTATACATATGACCAAGACCTAGAAGAACAATATTACACCGCCACTATCAACGCTGGAATGCGTATTGGTTCAAACTTTGGCGTAGAATTATTTTTCACACAATCCGCAGATAACGAAAATACACTTGTATATGAATTTTCCACACTTACCCAAGATATTAACATTTCATACCAATCATTTGGATTTGATATTTTTGGATATTATTCAATGGTTGAAAATATGGACTTCTTTACATCATTTGGAATTGCAAATTATCGCATATCAAACGAAATAAAATATATTGATGAATTTGAAATATATTCTGAATCAGACATAATGACCGAAACCGCATCACGCTTTGGAATTGGTTTAATGTACACATTTCCAAATGATGATATATCAATCCTGGGGCAATATCAGTATTCGACCGTTAACAACGAATACATAAAATCATTATCTGAATTTTCCATTGGATTTAGGTATAATTTTTAATACACTACTCACTAGCCACTTACACTAACCACCTACAATAAAAACGCCCCAAATGGGGCTTTTTTATCGTAAATACCATTCGACAGTTTTAACAATCCCAGTATCAAACGTTTCATCTGCGCGCCAACCAAGCGCTGTTTCCAGTTTTGTCGCATCAATCGCATATCTGAAATCGTGACCCGCACGGTCGGCAACAAAAGTAATCAATTCTTCGTATTTTTTGCCGTCGTTGCGTGGTTTCTTTTCATCCAGGATTGCGCAAATCGTTTTCACAATTGTGATATTATTGCGTTCATTACGTCCGCCAATATTATATGTTTCACCCGATTTACCATTATGGAAAATTAAATCAATTGCCTTGCAATGATCCAGAACATATAACCAGTCACGAACATTTTCCCCCTTGCCATAGATTGGTAATGGCTGTAATGATAACGCCTTGGAAATAATATGTGGAATCAGTTTTTCATTATGCTGTTTCGGGCCATAGTTATTTGAACAATTTGACGTTGTCACATTCATACCAAACGTGTGATGATATGCACGAACCAAGAAATCAGACGACGCTTTGGACGCGGAATATGGACTGTTTGGTGCATATGGTGTATCTTCGCGGAACATCCCTGTTGCCCCTAATGCACCATAAACCTCGTCGGTGGAAATATGGTGGAAACGTGCGTCTTCGTACCCCGGCTTTACCACACCCGGCGCATCCATCCAATGACGGCGTGCCGCATCCAGTAAATTAAACGTCCCAACAATATTTGTGTTAATAAATGCACGTGGCCCCTTTATCGAATTATCAACGTGACTTTCCGCCGCAAAGTGAATTACGCCACGAATATCATTTTCATCAAATAACTTATCAATTAAATCTGCGTCGCAAATATCACCTTGAACAAATTTATAGTTCGGCATACTTTCGCATTCACGCAAATTATCCAGATTCCCCGCATACGTCAATTTATCCAGATTGATAATATTGTATTCTGGATATTTTTCACAAAAATAAGGTACAAAGTTTGAACCAATAAAACCCGCACCACCGGTAATTAAAATTGTTTTAGACATTTTTCCAATCCTTTTTTCCAATGTTGAATTTTTATATTAAAAACCTTTTGAATTTTTGATTTATCCAAAACGCTATAAAATGGTCGCACGGCGCGTGTTGGATATTCACTTGATTTAATCGGATTTACAGCGCACGCCAATCCCGACATTTCCATAATTTCGCTTGCAAAATCATACCACGAACACACCCCCATATTTGTGAAGTGATAAATACCCGTATTTTCACGTGTCATCTGTGGAATAATTTGCACAATTGCATCTGCCAAATCACCCGCATATGTTGGGGTTCCAATTTGGTCAGAAACAACATTTATTGATTCTTTTTCCGCACCCAACCGACGCATAGTTTTTACAAAGTTATTTCCATACGGACTATACAGCCACGCGGTACGAATAACAACCGCAACCGACGCATTTTCCAAGACCGCTAATTCCCCCGCACGCTTGGTTTTACCATACACAGAAATCGGATTTGTTTCATCATCGGGCGAATACGGCACGTGTCCCATACCATCAAAGACATAGTCTGTGGAAATATGTATAATTTTTGCGCCCGTATTTGCCAGGTTACGCGGCCCATCAACATTGATTTTTGTAGCCAAATCTATATCATCTTCGGCCCGATCCACGGCGGTATATGCCGCACAGTTAATAATTAAATCAACATTATTTTCACGTATAAATTTTTGGACCGCCGCGCTATCGGTAATATCCAGCATATCAACATCGGCGCATATTGCATCTGGTAAACGCTTTTTTAATTCGGTCCCCAATTGTCCATTACATCCCGTAATCAGGTACATCTTTCAACCCCTTGGCTATGTTATCTTTGGCTGATGTAATAATTTTGTCATGTGGCACCATCCAGTCTATTCCAATATCTGGATCATCAAATCGGATACCAAATTCAGCCTGTGGCGCATAAAGATTATCACACTTATATGCAAAAATTGCCGTATCACTTAATACCGAAAACCCGTGCAAGAATCCACGTGGAATAAATAATTGCCGTTTGTTTTCATCTGATAATTCAACAGCAATATATTTACCAAATGTTGGTGAATTTTTTCTTATATCAACCGCCACGTCCAGAACGCGCCCCTGTAATACACGTACCAGTTTTGCCTGGGCAAACTCGCCCAATTGACAATGCAAGCCACGCACCACCCCATAAGATGACTTTGATTGATTATCTTGAACGAATTTTGCGGTTATACCGTTTTTGATAAACTCGGCCTCGTTATAAGACTCAAAGAAATATCCACGCGCGTCTTCAAATACGCGGGGTTCAATAATAACGACACCGTCTATTTCTGTTTTAATAAAGTTCATTTTTTTCCTCGTACACTTTTTGCAAATAATCTTTGTATGTGCCCGATTTTAATTCATCAATCAATGCACGCATTTGTTCATCGTTAATAAAACCCTGCTTATATGCGATTTCTTCGATACAGGCAATTTTTAATCCCTGACGTGCCTCTATAATCTGAACAAATTGTCCCGATTCCATAAGACTGTCTGGCGTTCCCGCATCCAACCACGCATTACCGCGACGCATTGGCACAACAGACATACGCCCTTCGCGCAGATAAATATTATTAAGGTCTGTAATTTCCAATTCACCACGCGCAGACGGTGCTAAATTGCGCGCCTTTTCAACAACGTCGCCCGGATAAAAATACAGTCCGACAGACGCATAGTTTGATTTTGGATTTTTTGGTTTTTCTTCGATTGAAACCGCGCGCAAATTTTCATCAAATTCTACAACACCAAATCTTTCCGGATCAGAAACGTGATATGCGAATATGGTTGCGCATTTTCCAGCATTCTTTTTAACCTCGGCCTCAAACATTGGGAATTGTCCACCCATATAGAAGATATTGTCGCCTAAAATCAAACACACATCATCGTTACCAATAAAATCCGCCCCGATTGTAAAGGCTTGTGCAATTCCCTTTGGTTCTGGCTGTATTGCGTATTGGATATTTAATCCAATCTTAGAACCATCACCAAATAACTTTTCAATATTCGGTGTATCAACCGGCGTAGATATAATAAGAATATCCTTGATACCAAATTGCATCAGTGTTGATAACGGATAATAAATCATCGGTTTGTCATAAACTGGTAATAATTGCTTTGATGTTGTTTTTGTTAATGGATAAAGACGGGTACCACTGCCCCCGGCCAAGATAATTCCCTTCATAATCAATCCTTTTACGTTTGAAGTCAAAGAACCTATAAGGTATCTTAGCCGTAAAAAAGTTGAAAAAGCAACAAAAATTATATAAAATTCAATAAAACACGGGATAAATTTATGTCTTTGAAAGCAACACCACAAAAAATATCAAATCTGGTTCAACGTTATATTGATAAGTATCAGTCTGACCAGAATCATCGTGATGAATATATTTATCAATTAACCCCATCTGAATGTGGTGAGTTTGCTGATTTTCTGCGCAGTGACAGCGGCCGCGCATTCATTTGCTTTTACCCATTATCTGAACAGCAATATGACAAAGAAAGTAATGAATTTATGACGGCTACATTTTACCCGCCTAAATATATGGCATTAAAGGATAATAAAATAAAACTGGGATTAAATGTCGTAATTCCCACACGCAACCGATATGTTGACCGGGCCCAGGTTGTAGAAATTATCGCCCATGAACTAAATCACGCATACACTACATGGAATGAAATAAAAAAGAAACACATTTCACACCCAATCGGTATTATTGCAAGTGTTGCTGATATTTTTAAATCTAAAAAACAAAAATACACTTATTCTGAACGACTACAAAAATACGATAATATCATACCAACAAATAATGGTTCTCTGCGTGATGATTTTCGTTGGGTTGGATATTTTGGCGTTCAAACCGAAATAAATGCCAATCTTGCTGGAATTGATGCATTTTTATACGAACAAGGGGGTGACATATCAAAACTGCCACACAGTCGCGGTTATCAAACATTTAAAATCGTACATAAAAAATTTAAAAACTTAACAAAAACCGCAACCGAAACAGACTGGCAATGGGCACAAAAAAATGCAACATATATCGGATTGCGCCAAAACGAAAATTTATCACAATTCAAAAACAGATATATAAAATATTATGAACATATCTTTAACGAATTTGAAGCCAAGATAAATAAAATCACAGCCAAATATACCAATAAAAAAGATAAATTTAAATCTGCACGTATTACAATTTTATCTAAAAATAATAAAAGAACTTTTAATAAACAAAAGGTTAAATAAAACACTTCTTTAACATATCGCCATTATCATTTTTATCAATACGTTTGTTACGTATTTCTTCATCAGCCTTGATTTTTTGCTTGATAATAACCATTTCCGGATGCGATTGAATTTTATTATTTATTTCTTCGATTGCCATATCTATATCAGATGAATTATACACAAAAATCGGCATAACTGAATCCGCCGCACTGTAAAGGGCGTTGTGTAACCCCACCTGAAAATCATCAATAACGGATAGATATTCACGAATATGCTGATCTTCGTGTGCCAACACCGCATCATAAGAACACGTATTTGGCACGTGTCTAATATCCACCTGGACCAAGAAATTTGAATACCCTATTTCTGCATCAACCTGCTTGATACCGACACAAAAACCATCTTCGACCGATGTAATATCGGCCACAATATCATAATTATCAACCATCGTCGCGACAACGTTTCCGTGCCACAAATTCATCGGTTCCAGGGGTTGAACAACCTCTTTGGTCCAGGTTGGCACAGATATCGTAATTTTTGGCGTTATTTTATAAGACACACATTCATTGGCAAACACCGGTGCACACATAAAAACTAATAAAATACCAAAATATTTTAACACCAGCCTAATCCAACGCCCCTTGTTTTTTAAGGTATTCATTTACAAAATTATTTCCGTACATTTTATACAACTCTTCGGCCAACAGAACGGACGAACGTCCCGATTCAAACAGGCGCAACATATTCCCCAGTCCCCCTAATTCTGTATTTAATATCACAGATTCTTGCGTAACCGGACGCGATAATAACACCGCACGTTTCAGGTTTGGATACGCCCGCCCTTGGATAAACGCCATTTCCAACGGATTTAAATTCCAGTGTTCATAATCACGCGCATCCGCCGCCGGATTACGGAAGAATAAAACAGTTTGTGCCTGGCCACGAACAACATCACCAATACCTAACTTATCCAGAACATTTGCGCGCTGGAACGCGGCCATATATGCCTGGCGATTCTTGCGCCCCTCTTGCAGACCCGCGATAAAATTATCACGGAACATTTTGTTTTCAAGCATTGGCGCCGTTTCGTCAATCATAATCAGTGACGGATTCCCCCCCGCAACCGTTGTTGTGTTAATACGATGCAGAATATAAGAAATTACCGCGGGGGCTAACACCTCGTCCTGCAAGATTTCTGTAAAATCAAACGTAGTCAGGCGAGATTGCAAATCCAAAGTATCTTCTTTTTCATTAAACATAAAACCATATTGCAACGGATCAACCCACTTTTTCAGTGCCGGCCGCATATTTCCCGCAGACGAAAAACAACTTTCCCACAGGTTGGTTAATAATCTATCTTTATCCCCCAGATAGTCAAAATTAACCGATACCGCGCGCGCAATTTCATCCATTGATGCCGCATCATTTTGCCCCGTAATAATTGAAAACCACCGACGCAAGAATGCACGATTTGCCGCACTGTCCGGCATTTTAAGCGGGTTCAGATGCGTCTGGAAAGAATTCGCCATCGGGTCTGAATTTTTCTCTTTGCCCTGCATTGTGATATATTTTCCACCAACCGCCAGGGTAAATATCTCGGCCCCTTTGTTCCGGTCAAAGAAGAAGGCTTTTAATTTCGGAAAACGCAAACTTTGCGCAATCAAGAACGAGAACAATGTCGTCTTACCGCCCCCCGTTGGCCCAATCGTCAGGGTATGCGCCACCGCGGCTGGCTTGTCAGATACATGGAATTGGAATTGATACGGTGTCCCCTGTGCGGTTGGGAAAATCACCAGGGGCCCCGGACCCCAATCTGAATTTGCAACACCGCGTGGCGTACTGGACATTGGGATACTGATTGCGGCGGTACGGGACAATAACTTGAAACTGCGTGGAAACACATCAAATCCCGGAATCTGCGAGAACCAGGCAACCTTGCCCGCAAATGTTTCCACAACCGGCGAAATACCAAAAGATGCCGCAATTTTCTTAAATTCTGCGACATATTTTTGCAATTCTTCCAATGTTGCCCCAAAAATCAAGAACATCGGGTAATAACTTACCAACGTCTGATTTCCGGAAATATTTTCATCCATTGCGGATTCAACCGCATAAATCTGTTCTTCGGTTGATTTTTGAACTTTCTCATCGGCGGTTGAACGACGCTGACGAATTGTGGCCTCTACATCGGCCGCCCCCATAATTCCAAATCCATTCATACAAATCATTTCTGTCTGAATAGTTGATATGGTGTCATAAAACTCTTCGTCCAGATAGTCTGGTGAAATCTTAAAAGACATTGCCGCGGCAAAAGATTGCGCCCCACCACTTATATATCTGATAACACCATCACGCAAAAATTCAACATCATCAACCGTCACCAGATTGGAAATATTGTTATTACAGGTCTTTGGTTGCGGCTTACTGATTGGGGATAAAATACGGCCAAAGAAACGCGCCATATTATCGGGCGTATTATTTTTAAGAACCGTTGGCTTATACGCGGCCAGAATTGATTCAATATAGTTTCCATATTGATTTAATTTTGCACGCGCGTCGCTACCTGCAACCGAAATTACAATATAATAATTATTTAAAAATATGCGCAGGCCCTGACTTTTCCATTTGTTATAAATCCGCTGTAATGTCGGCTGATCAAATTCATAGTTTGTATTTTCATCCACCGCATCACGCACGGTATAGAACCGCAACGTAACATTTGGGTCACGAATTTGGTTAAAAAGTTGCGTCCGCAAATCCAGGAATTTTGCCTTTGTCTCGTCATCTTGCATACTGGTCTGAACACCCTGAACCCGATATGCCCGAATAAGTGTCCCATCCGTCAATTCAATCGAGTTATCTGAATACACGGTTTTAAACGGCAAATAATTTGCATATTTTGCATATCCAAATTTTGGAAATATCTTTCGCGTTAATGCCGGCACATACATCATCAGCCCCAGGAATACCACCAACACCATCATAACCATAATGGTTGTGGTAACCGTAAATTCGCCGCCTGCAAAATATTCAAAGAAATTATTCATTTTTCTAAACCTATGCCGCCAATTTGTTAGGGATTTTCTTCTTCATCAATTGTATTTTTGCCGAAATTATCTGTCCAATTTGTGGGTCACGCTTGGAATAAATCGCCAATATAGAATGCACAATAATAACCGAGATTAAGAAATAAAGCGGACTAACCTCTGAATCAGTGCCGTAAATCAACAAACTGGCCACGAAAATAACGATAAAAATAATGAATTGAACCGCAAAGTTAAGCACGGCCAACGAATACGGCACATAAAATATGCGCGCTGGGTTCGCCAAAGCCTTTAAAACCTGCTGTTTCATCTCTCTTATCCCTTATGTATTTGAATTATAACAATTTCAACAATTTTCAACAAGCATAAAAACATCCACAAAAAAATTGTTAATTGTGTTGAAAACTGTGTATTTTTCAACTGTTAAATTAACAGGGGGATTTTTCAACACCCGCCACAAAACATCGCGGAAAACTGGGATTTTTTTGTTAAAAATCGGTTGATAAAAAGTGAACAACCGTTTTCAACATTTTCAACAGGGCCTACAAAAACAACAAAAATAATATTATTATTTGATTTTTCACAAAAAGTGTTTATAATACCCACCGTACCAAAGGATTAAGACATGAAATTTTTAAGTTCATTAAAGGCTTGGAAGAAACGCGGAAACGTAAAACAGATCCGTCGTGGCAAGCAGGTAATCTTAATCGATCCAGATAATCCAAAGTTCAAAGCGAAACAGGGTTTCAAAAGAAAATAAGATTAAGTTCGAATTAAGACCGATAAAAAATCCCCGATTGGGGTTTTTTTATTATCCCATCCGCCCCCCCTAACCCCCACCCCCGTCATCCCGTGGCTTGGCCACGGGATGACAACGATTTTAACCCCCACATTTTTATCCATTGAATAAATCTAGTATTTACTATACAATTCACCTTGAATTCACAGGGATGTGGGTTCGGAGCTCTCAAAAGCATATTCTATCTAGTCTAAACGTAAATATATTGCTTTTTTTATAGATTTTACTGATTTTTATTATATAATTAACACTGTTACGGTGGTTGCCGTGATGGGGCTTAACAACCCGCATAGTCGTCCGAAAGGACAAATATCCAAACCCGAAATTCTGGGGTTGGATGGTCACTTAATATATTGAATAAGTGACGCTATTGCTATGATAGTTGTTAACGTCCAGCCCCATCTGTTTTTTACAGATGTTTTTTTATTTATAATCAAAAAGGGCTTTGGATATGAACGATGATTACGAATTAAGGGCGATTTTACATGAATTGGAACAATTTTTCAGATTACACCCGCATTATGAAATAGACGGGCTAACACTGCTGACGTTACAAAATATTATTCATAAACAGGTTGCTTTATACCTTCTTCGTGCAAAACGTTATATTGTTGAAATTAAAGAGGCTGATTCAGACATAAGTATCAGGGAAATTATCCATCGAAAAAAATACAGGCTTTAAACAAAAACACCGGCATTTGCCGGTGTTTTCACTAACCACTTAATTATTAAACAAGAAATGGCAAATGTCGCCGTTTTGCATAACGTAATCACGCCCGACCAGGCGCATTTTACCCGCTTCTTTTACGGCAACCTCGCCACCGAGGGCAATATAATCTGCGGGTGAAATAACCTCGGCCCGGATAAAGCCCTTTTCAAAATCGGTGTGGATTTTTCCGGCCGCCTGGGGTGCGGTCATACCAACCGTGATGGTCCAGGCGTGTGCTTCCTTTGGCCCGATTGTGTAATATGTTTGCAGGCCCAATGTTTTATATCCGGTCTTAATAACCTGGTCCAGGCCGGATTCGGTCAATCCCAAATCATCCAGGAACATTTTTCTTTCGTCCACATCGACAATTTGTGAAATTTCCATTTCAATCTTTGAAGATATAACCAAAACATCGGCGATCGCACCAAATTTTTCACGAACCATATCTGAATACTTGTTGCCGGTGGCCGCGGCCGCTTCTTCGACGTTGCAAACATAGATAACCGGTTTTGCGGTTAATAAATTAAAAGGCGCCGCATCAATATCACCATCGCGTGCCGGAATTGATTTTTCCAGATTGGATTTAATTGCATTTGCATCCGCCAATAATTTTGCCGCATCTTTATCCAACCCGCGTGCCTTTTTTTCCAGGTTTTTAATCTGTTTTTCCAGGCTTTCCATATCCGCCAGCATCAATTCCGTTTCAATTGTTTCAATATCGCCCAACGGGTCAATTTTTCCATTAACGTGCACAATATCATCGTTTTCAAAGCAACGAACAACGTGAATAATTGCATCTGTTGATAAAATATTACCCAAGAATTTATTTCCCAATCCTTCGCCGGCCGACGCCCCCTTTACCAAACCCGCAATATCAACAATTTCCAGTTGTGTTGGAATAATTTTTTGAGAGCCCGCAACACGCGCCAATTCGTGCAACGTCGCGTCCGGCACAACAACGCGCCCTGTATTCGGTTCGATTGTACAGAATGGATAATTTTGTGCGTCTGCGGCCGCACTTTGTGTTAATGCATTAAACAGTGTTGATTTACCAACGTTTGGCAACCCAACAATTCCACAATTGAATCCCATAACTAAATCCTTTATAATGTGGATAATATGTCATACATGTGGAATGAATTCAATATAAAAACCTTTCCCGCGGAAACAATTGTTTACCGTGATGGCGAATATTGTCCAGACCTGTCGACGATAAAAGCCGGCCAAATTGATAAAAAATACGATTTGCCGGTACATATAATATACGTTGGTGAAATTTCAGAAAACAAAGAATTAAATATTGAAATAAATATTGAAAATCAACCGGTGTTTTTATCGGTTGATGTAAAAAATAAAAAGCCGGCATTTTTGAATATTTTTATCAAAAACACCGGGAAAAATTCTGAATTACGTGGTCACGTTTTTGTTGAAAACTTTGACCGGTTGGAATTGGATATAAATGCCGGCCATTTGTGCGAAAACACCGGTATTTTGGTGCATACAAAACTGATTGCGCATAAAAATACATATTCCAAGTTAACGGGAAATGCCAAAATTGCCGGTAATTGCCGGGAATGTACATCAGATATTGGCTTTTGTGCCATTGCTGATGATACGGCAAAAATAGAGTTTTTACCGGCACAATTTATAAAATCAGAACCAAAATCGGCCGAACATTCTGCGTCAATTTACCGGCAAACACCGGCACAAATTCAGTTTTTAAGAATGGCGGGTCTTTCAACCACTGAAATTCGAGATGTGGCATTTGAATCATTTAAAAAAGATTTTTCACTGTTTTAATTGTAAAAAATTCCCGGCCTTTTTGATAAAAATGTTTAAAAAAGCCGGGAAATTTATTTTATCATTTCTTCTGCTAGATACCTATCGTATAACAGGTTAAAAAGTTCTTTCTTTAATTGTTCAATTGGTTTAATTTTTCCGCGCGCATTTCTGTATGGGGTTTTAACGCGTTCACTTGCGCAATCAAAATAGCAATCACCATTACTATCAAATGTAATTGTATGTACGTCTCCTGGTTTTGAAAAAGATTTTATAAAAGAACTTTGTTTTGTTGCGATTTTATTATCAAAAGCACGTCCAAGATTATCAATTCCATGATATGGTTCTATAACAATATATTTTTCTTTACCACAGAACAGGTTTGCATCAATCTTAGCAAACTCATTTTTAGGCTTGTTTTTCAAGTCTAACATAATTTTATGTTTTTCTGCCAGTTGTACAAATGTATCAGTTAAAAAATCCGGTGAATCATAAAATATATGCACATTAGCGCGTCGGGACAATTTATCGTTGTTATAAAACCATTTCAAAAATTCAATAGTTGTTGTGGCGGATTGTGGATGAAATTTATCCAGTGACAAATGATAAGAAAAATATGCATTTGGATTTTTATAAAAATAAGATTCCAGGTCATTAAAAATAACCGATGCATTTTCAGTTAATGTCCAACCTGCATTAGTTTTTAATTCAATTGTAAATCCGGCCCGTGTCAATGTCTTCATAATATTTGGAATATAATACGGTGCGTATTTATAAGCCATCATTGGTTCGCCACCACTAATAACAGCAATGGGCATTTTATTTTTTGTGTATCTAAAATCTTCGGCGATTGCACGCACATCGGCAATTGGAATAAATGTCGGTTCCGCGTTTGGACCACTGCGTTCACAACAATGTGCACAACAGTAATTGCACAGATTTGTAATTTTAAAAAATGGCGACCATACGAAATTATTATCCAACCAATAACAAAATTCCGCACGCGATAAAATATTCTTCATAAAATGTAATATAACACAAAATTTAATTATGTCAAATTTAAGAATCAATTCACTACAAAGAAATTAATTTTTCCATTTTTTCACGCGCTTTGGCCAGGTCTTCGTTTATTTGATTTAATTCATCACGTACGGATTCATCACCGGCCAATAATTGTGCGGTTAATTCTTTCTTTTGAATGTTTAATTTATCCAGATATCTTTGCAGTTTAAGCGACACAATATATTTTTCCGCATCCCCCAGGCTTAAATCCAAATCCGCCGCCGCGCCGTCAAAATCAATATTTAATGTTGATAAAAATTCGCCATATCGTTCAACGATTTCTGGATAAGTATTCACAATATAAACCAATGTATTTTGTGTAACATTGTCGATATCTGGTAATTTAATTTTAATATCGACCCGGTCACGTTTCCACCTGCGCCAGGATTCAAATTTACGTTTTTCGTATTCTTTGTTAATTTCGCTTTTTAAATCCGGGTCTGTAATTTTATCAGTTTCTTTTTTAAGGAATTTTTCCGCCTGAACGCGCCCCCCCGGCGTTGATACAACAAAGTTTTTATTTGCCAATTCCCACAGGAAATCGACCAGTGGCATCGCATCATCTATGATTTTTTTCATAGCATCCGCGCCACCGGTTTTCAGGATTTCATCCGGATCTTTGCCACCACTAACGAATGCAAATTTTACATCAGAATTATCACGCAGAAACGGCATTACAATACCGCACGCACGCGAGGCGGCCTTTTGCCCGGCGTTATCACCATCAAAACAAAACGTGATATTTCTGTTTGATTTACAAAGAATTGCAATATGATCTTCGGTTAACGCCGTCCCCAATGGTGCAACCGTTTCTGGGAATCCACCCAACTGCATTTTTATTGCGTCAATTTGTCCCTCGACTACTATGCTGCGATTGGCGCGATGAATTGCATCACGTGCAAAATTTAAACCGAACACAGTTTTACGTTTGTGGAAAATTTCGGTATCGGTTGTATTTATATATTTTGGTTCCGACCCATCCAGCGAGCGTCCCGAAAAAGCAACAATTTTTCCACGTGCGTTAAAGATTGGAAACATTAACTTATCACGGAAAAAATCATACATTCCATAATCGCCACGACGACATAGACCTGAATCAATCAAGAATTTAGAATTTGCAAATTTATTCGCAATTATATTATTTTTTGGTGCATAACCGATGCGATATTTTTTTATATCTTCGTCTGAAAATCCCCGTTTTCTTGCGTATAGCAATGCTTGTTCACCATCGGGTGTAAATAGTTTTTCGGTGTATGTTTGGGCGGCTTTTTCGCAAATTTCAAACAAAGAATCTTCGCGTTGTACAATTTTTGGATCACGTGGTTTATAATCGGGCATCTTTATACCGGCAATATTGGCCAGTTCCGCAATCGCCGCCTTAAAATCCATATGATTGTGTTTCATTGTGAAAGAAATAATATCACCGTGTTCACCACAACCGAAACAGTGGTAAAATCCCTTGTCTTCATTCACAGAAAAACTGGGGGTTTTTTCATTATGAAACGGGCAACACCCCCACCAATTTTGCCCCTTTTTGGTAAGTGGCACCACACGCCCCACAACATCCACCACCGACAGGCGTTCACGTAATTCATCGGTAAAGTTGCGGTTAAATTCTGCCATTACTTCTTTTTGGTTTTATTGTTAATAAGTTTGATTGCCGTTTCCAAATCTGGCATTTCTTTGACCGATACATTTACCCGATTGGATGATATGTATGGGCCATAACGACCGGTTGGATAAAAGAATATCATCTTCTTGGTTTCTGGGTTTTCGCCGATTTTAACAGGCTCAGCTTTTTTGCCGGCGTTTGTTAATAATTCGCGTGCAATTTCCAATGTGATTGTTTCCGATGTATATTGTTTTGCGGCAACATTTTTTGCACCGTCGGTCACATATGGACCAAATTTTCCAACACGAAATTCAATACCGTCACCCAATTCAACGGCGTCTGAAATATTGCGCTGTACGCTGGATTCTGTGGCGTCCACCGGTTTTTCATTTTTATTTAGTTGTTTTGTGTATTTACAGTTTGGATAATTTTCACAACCAATAAATGGCCCAAACTTGGATAATTTAATACCCAATTTTTTACCGCATTCGGGACACACATCACCCGTTTCTGCAAATAAATGTTTGTGCATAAATTCGTTGATTTCATCGATGATATCGGATGTTTTTACGCCACGCGCGCCCTCTATCATTTCATTTGTTGGCCGCCAGAAGTTTTCCAGTGCGGTGATTTTTTTCACCTTGCCATTTGAAACGTCGTCCAGTGTATCTTCGGTTTTTGCGGTAAAGTTTACATCAACCAAATCTGTAAAATATTTATTCAAATATGATGCAATAACCCAACCGCCACTTGTTGGATGGAAACGACGTTGTTTATCCTGTTCAACATATGCACGATCAACGATTGTTGACATAATTGTCGCATACGTAGATGGTCGCCCAATTCCCAATTCTTCCAGTTTTTTAACCAGCGATGCTTCGGTATATCTGGGTGGTGCTTGGGTAAAGTGCTGTTCGGGGATAATTTCTGTAATACTGATATTATCACCAACGTTTAACACCGGTAATTTAGATTCTTTCTTTTCGTCATCATCGTCTTTGTCTTCGGTATAGACTTTCATAAATCCATCAAACGTGCGGGTTGAACCAACCGCGTGAAATACCGCCACCTTGTTTTCGGTTTCGATATCTGCGGCAACCGAATCAAATTCAGCATTTTTCATCTGGCACGCGATTGTACGCTTCCAAATCAAATCGTACAGTTTTGCTTCGTCCCCGGTCAGTCCCTTGGCCGGTGCATCAAAGTGTGTTGGACGAATTGCTTCGTGTGCCTCTTGGGCGTTCTTGGATTTTGTTGCATAAATATTTGGCGAAGACGGCACAAAATCCGCCCCATATGTATTTGCAATAAATCCACGAATTTCATTAACCGCATCCGCATTCAGGTTTGTTGCATCCGTTCGCATATATGTAATTAACCCCTGTTCATAAAGGTGCTGGGCGGCGCTCATCGTGCGTTTTGATGCAAAGTATAGTTTACGCGCCGCTTCCTGTTGCAGGGTTGATGTTGTAAATGGTGCGGCGGGTTTACGCTGTGTCTTTTTCTTTTCAATATCAATAACCGTTGCACGGATTTCAGGACTGCCAATTTTTGCCAGGATATTATCAACGTGTTCCTGATTTTCAATGGTCATTTTTTCAATTTTTTGCCCATCGAATTTTGAAAGATTTGCTTTGAATTCTGCACTTTGCACTTTGCAAACGGATTCAACAGACCAATATTCCACTGGTTTAAAGTCTTCGATTTCTTTTTCGCGATCAACGACCAACTTTACCGCGACCGACTGAACACGCCCGGCCGATTTCCCCAGGTTTCGCCGCCATAACAATGGTGAAATACCAAATCCAATTAAATAATCCAATGCGCGACGCACCAGATACGCATCAACCAGGTTTTTATCAATTTCACGTGGGTTTTCAATTGCGGCCTGTACGGCTTTTTTTGTAATTTCGTGGAAAGCAACACGATATACCGGTTTATCCGCCAATAACTTTTTTGCCTTTAAAATATCCAATATATGCCACGCAATGGCTTCCCCTTCGCGGTCCGGGTCGCTTGCCAGGTATACTGCATCGGCCTTTTTAAGTTCATCTGTAATAAGTTTTATTTGCTTTTCTTTGCCCGGCATAATTTGCCAGCGCATTTTAAAGTTATTTTCTGTATCAACACTGCCGTTTTCTGGAACCAAATCACGTACGTGTCCAACAGACGCAATAACGCGCCACCCCGCCCCCAGATACTTTTCAATTGTTTTGGCTTTTGATGGTGATTCCACAATAAGCAGTTTCATATCTCTAACTCCCCTTGGCCGATAATTGTTGGTCTTTGTGAATGTGTGCGTTTTGGGCCAAACCGAATCCGAACATCAGGGAAAGCAGACTGCTGCCACCAAAAGACATCAACGGCAACGGCACCCCAACGGTTGGCATTAACCCTAAAACCATTGCGATATTTATAAAATAATAAATGAAAAAGTTCAACATAAAACCAAAACAGATTAATTGACCAAATCGATTTCGGCACGTTTTTGCGGCCCAAAACAACACGATAATAATCCAAGAATAAATAAATAATAATCCAAATGCCCCAACAAAACCAAATTCTTCGCCCAGCATTGTGAATATAAAGTCTGTATGTTTTTCCGGCAAAAAAGATTGTTGTGATTGTGTGCCGGACATATACCCCTTGCCCAGCATTCCGCCCGAACCAAACGCAATCTTGGCCTGGTTAATTTGGTACCCTGCCCCTTGGACATCACTGTCGGGGTTTAAGAAGGTTATAATGCGCCCACGCTGATAATCGTGCAGGCCCCCATACCAAACAACCGGCGCCGCCATTAACCCTAATATTGCCGCAATAATAAACCATTTTTTGTTTGCACCAACGATATAAAATACCCCAACCGTAATCATCCCCAGGGATAACGCCGTACCTAAGTCTGGCTGTGCAACAATCAATCCAAATGGTACCAATAACATCAATGCGGGTATTAAATAGTTTTTAAATTGTCCCAATTCCACCGAATTCATCCACGCAAAATATCGTGCCAAGGCCAACACCAACGCGATTTTAATTAACTCTGACGGTTGAATATGAAAGAACCCCAGGTTTAACCAACGCTGGGCCCCCATTCCGGTATGCCCAACAAACGTCACCAACACAATCATAATCAACGCAATAGCATAGATTACATATGCAGACTTAATCCAGGTTTTTATATTTGTAAACGCAACAAAAAAGAAAACCGCAAACCCCGCAATAATTTTTAATAATTGCGACAATGCAAATGGTCGCCACGCCCCACCGCCCGCTGAATACAGAACAACAATAGATATCGCCAACACAATACACATCGGCACAAACAGACCCCACGAAAAACGGGACAGTTTTTCATTAAAACTCATCATAGATGCATTTGAAACACGTGTCTGTTTGGCCATTTTTTATATTCCCTTTTTTAACAGTTCACGCATAACGGTGGCGGCGGTTCGTGCGGCGGGCGAACTGGACCCAGAATGTTCGGTAACAACACATACGGCGTATTTTGGATTTTCCAACGGCGCATATCCAACAAACAGTCCGTGGTTACGCATAGTCCATTTTAATTGTTCGTTGGTTAATACACCACTTTCGCGTTCTTTCTTGGAAATACTGCGTACCTGGGATGTACCGGTTTTACCGCCCATTTTCATTCCATTGACATTAACGGCACTGCCACTGGCGGTACCACCACGCTGTAACACCTGTTCCAGGCCCTTTAACACGTGCTTTATATTTTTGTCTTTTAATCGCAGTGGCGAAAACCTTGGGCCACGACCGTTGTTGATAATTTTTGGCACCACCACACGATTAGACGCCACACGTGCCATCATTGTCGCCAGTTGCAGGCAGTTCGACAATATAAAACCCTGGCCGATACCGGAAATAATTGTATCCCCGTGCACCCATTTGACACCGATTTGTTTTTCTTTCCATTTTCTGTCTGGGATAACACCGCCCATCTCACGTGCCAGAATATCATCCATAAACTTTTCCGTAAAGCCCAGACGTAACGCCATAGATTTAATTGCATCGATACCGATACGCAGCGCCATTTGATAAAAATAAATGTCACACGAATGCTTTAATGCGCCATACAGGTCGACTTTGCCGTGCCCTTCTTCTTCCCAACAGTGATAACGTCTGTCGCCATAGTCCCAATGTCCCGGACAATATATTTTTTCCTTTGGATTGATTGCACCCGATTCCAGACCCGCCAACGCCACAACAATTTTAAAGGTAGATCCCGGCGGATATAACCCCTCAATCGCTTTATTCATAAATGGTTTTGCAAAATCTTCGCGCAGTGTGTTTATATATTCATCACCATCGGCGGTGCGGAAAATATTTGGATCGAAACTGGGGGTTGAAACCATTGCCAGAATATTACCCGTGTTAATATCCATCGCAACACCACAACCGGCACGATGCTGGGTTAATGCGTCATACAGTTTTCGTTGAATATTATCATCAATGGTTGTCTTTATATCCCCGCCCGGAATCGATGGAATAAATTGTGTTTTATCTTCGCCGGTAACACGTCCCACCGCATTTGTAATCATAACGGTTTGCCCCGGTGTGCCCGCCAAATCATCATCATATTTTTTTTCAAGTCCCGTAATCCCCGTTGTGAAAAACGGCGCGTTTGGAACGGTTTTGTTTGGTGCGCCAACGTATCCAAAAATTTGTGCCCCCGCCGGCCCCAGTTCGTATACACGGCCATATCCACTTTCCACGTGTAACCCCGGCAGGTTTTTTGCCTGTAATCGTGCCAGTGTACCCCACTTTGCATTTTCACTGACCAGAACCGGTTGAAACTTTGGTTGTTTTTGTATTTTCTTGTGTATGTTTTTAACAGATTTTTCCCGCAACCCTAAATCGGTGGCAACCGTTTTAACCAGTGTTTCAATATCATCTGATTCTTCGGGAATTATATAGATTCGATAAATTGGTGCATCGCGTGAAATTGGATTTCCATTTGCGGATAAAATCTGGCCACGTATTGCCATATCTAATTGCATACGATAAGAATTATTCTGGCTTTTCTTTGTGTATTCGCGATAGTTAAACAGTTGCATTTGCAACATACGCATAACCAACACAGACGTCAATACCACCCCACCTGTTAAAAACAGTGCGCTGCGTCTGTCAAAGGTGCGTGCAACCTCTTTATCTATCATTTTGTGCCCATTTTATAATTCGTACCATCGGGATATAAAGCAGGCCCGCCCACAATATAATCCACAGTGTTTCAAGCATAACAATAAAACTAAAATTAGCAAATAACAATACCAGCATTCCAACACCAAAAAATGCAATGAAAATATGAATTGCCGCGCGGTCTATTTTTGTTAAATCAAAGAATGTCTGAAACCCGTTAATCGCATAAAACAGGCAATACCACGCCGTCCAAAACGCCAACGTTTCAAACTTGTAATCAATTAAAAAACAAAACAGTATGGCATACGCTGTAAAATATGGCACAGGTCGCACAAAAGAACAATAAAATATCGGAATCAGTGCCAATATTCCGGCCGGATTCCAAAACGCATTTGATAATCGCCACAGTATTATTACCGCCAACCAAGGCGTTGCATCGCGCAAAAATTTAATAATATTGTCTTTCATTTATCTATATTCGCCCAGATTATCAAATTGTAAGACCATTACCCGTGATAATTCACGTGGTGTGATTGTTTTAACATCTGTGTCATTGATTATTTCGCCAACAAATATCCCGTTTGGTAAAACGCCACTGATGTTACTGGTAATCAGGCGCGCCCCGGCAGATGGTTGAAACTGCGGGTCGCTAAAAAATCCAATGGATGTTGTACCACTGCCATTGCCGGCCAAAAATCCATAGACGGGCGTTCCCGCCACGCGTACCGCAATATTAGAATCCGCATCCGTCAGTGCGCGCACGCGTGCAAAGTTACCCCCCGCATCAATAACAATCCCGGCCAATTTATTATCCATAGACACAACCACATTGCCACGCGCAACCCCGTTGTCGGTACCGCGATTTATTACAAACGTTGCGTTGTGAAACGCGCTGTTATCATAAAGGACATCTGCAATTATCGTTTTATGTGGCTGGGCCGATACCATATTTAATTCGTGATTCAGTTTTTTGTTTTCCGCCAACGCAATATCACACGCGTATTTATTGGCCAATGCCGCATCCAGACGCGCCCGTAATTCTTCGTTTTCATCGCGTAAATTGGATAATTCGCGAATCCCATCCACAGAATTTCCAACCGCACGAATGGGCCACGTAACAATATCCCCAATGGTATTTGCAACCGGCAACACAATATGTGCCAAACCATTTAAAATTGCATAATCTGGCTTTGCCACCATAATGTATATAAATAAAATCGGCAATACCGCGGCGGTGGCCGCAGATTTTATAATCGTATATACCCTGGAAGATAGTTTATTCTGGTTCATCACGGATACTTTATACGTAAAAAATCCGATATTCAATAAAAACTTGATTTTTCCATAAAATATGCCACAATACCCCTAGCCAAAGTGGCAGGCATTGCCACCAGGCATCAAAAACCTAGAAAAAATAAAAGGATATAAAATGCCAAAATTAAAGACAAAGTCATACTTGAAAAAGCGTGCGTCTATGACTGCAACCGGTAAAATCCGTGTTGCCCGTAACGCCCATAAAAAACTGTTGCGTAAAAAGTCCGCTCGTGCAAACAACGCGGGTTCTAAACCACAGTATTTGAACGATAACATGGTGGGTCAGGCAAAAATCCTGGCGCCATATGGTTTGAAATAATAGGGGGCGATTATGGCAAGAGTTAAACGCGGAACAACCGTAAAACAAAAACATAACAAGATTTTGGCGCGTGCCAAGGGTTACTTGGGCCGCCATCATTCAACATATCGTGCCGCCCGTGAAAAAACGGAAAAGGCGGGTCAGTATGCATATCGCGATCGTCGTGTAAAAAAACGCGAATTTCGTGGTTTGTGGATTGTCCGTATTAATGCTGCGGTACGTCAAAATGGTATGACATACAGCCAATTTATGAACGGCTTGAAAAAGGCTGGTATCGCTCTGGACCGCAAGGTTTTGGCCGAAATGGCATATGCAGGCGATGCAAACTTTGTTAAATTGGTTGATACTGCAAAACGATTTAGCGCCGGGGAATCTAAATAATCCCTTGTCGGCGGGGTATTTGTTTTGTAATATAAAGGTCGTCAATTGACGACCTTTATTCGTATTAAATAGAATTTTTAAGGTAACAGTTATGCAGGAACAAATTAAAAACATAAACACACTTGAAGAATTACAGGCTTTATATACCGCAACGTTCGGTAAAAATGGTACAATGACCGCGCGGTTAAAGGAAATGAAGAATCTGGACAATGATGCGCGTATCGCATTAAATCTGGAAAACCAAACCTTGCGTGAATTGTTTAAAACACGCCAGGCGGAAATTGAAAACGCGGTATTGATGGCGGGCCTGCAAAAACAGAAGTTAGATATGTCGTTAAATGCGGCGCCCGAAAATCGTGGCACACTGCATCCAATGACGCAAAGTTTAATTGAAATCTCAGAAATTTTACAATCTTTTGGTTATACACCACACACCGGACCGGAAATCGAAGATGATTGGCATAACTTTACCGCTTTGAATACACCGGACTATCATCCGGCACGTGATATGCAAGACACTTTCTTTTTAGAAAATGGAAATGTTATGCGTACCCAGACATCTGCGATTCAAATTCGCACAATGGAGCGTACAGGTGCACCGGTAAAAATGTTTGGTATTGGTGCCACATACAGAAAGGAAATGGACGCAACACACGCACCTATGTTCGGCCAGATTGAAGGGTTATATATTAATAAAAACATCACAATGTCGGATTTAATTGGTGATATTCGTGCATTTTTAAAACGTTTCTTTGAAATGGATGATGTTGAATTGCGTATTCGTCCATCATATTTCCCGTTTACCGACCCATCAATAGAGGTTGATATGAAATGGAAAAACGGACGCTGGTTGGAAATTATGGGTGCGGGTATGGTTCACCCAAATGTTCTGCGTAATTGTGGTATTAACCCAGACCAATACCAGGGGTTTGCATTCGGCTTTGGTTGGGACAGATTGGCAATGTTGAAATATGATTTGCCGGACTTGCGCGATTTTCGTGGTAATGACGTCAGATGGTTAAAAAGTGCTGGATTCTAATGGGGGCAAAAAAATGAAATGGACATATGATTGGTTACAAGATTATTTAGATACGGATTTAACACCCGAACAAATTTCGGACGAATTAACACGTATCGGCTTAGAGGTCGAAGATGTTTTTGCACCCATCGCACCAATTGCGGCGCGTATTATTGAATGCAAACCACATGAAAACAGTGACCATTTACACGTGTTGATGGTTGATGATGGAACGGGTACATTGCGCCAGGTTGTCTGTGGTGCGCCAAATGCACGTGTGGGGTTGATATCTGCGCTGGCGGTGCCGGGATGTGTGATTGATGGACACGAAATAACATCTGGTAAACTGCGTGGTGTGATGTCTGATGGTATGATGTGTTCCGGCAAAGAATTGGGGATAAACGACGACCACAGCGGTATTATAGAATTACCAGATGATACAAAAATTGGTACGCCTGTATTGAATGTAAAAACGGTATTTGATGCCGGCATTACACCAAATCGTCCTGATTATTTATCGGTGCGTGGTATTGCGCGTGATTTATCGGCATCTAATGCGGGTAAATATATCACGCCACGTGACATAGAATTTAAGCCAATTGCGGGAAATCGTCGTGCGGTTATTAAAACAGATAAATGTGCGACATATAAACTGATTGAAATCAGTGGTGTAAAAATCGCCCCCAGTTCGGATAAAATCGCATCGCGTTTGCGTGCGATTGGTATCAATCCTAAAAACGCGGCAATCGATGCAACAAATTATGTTTGTTATGATATGGCCCAGCCTATGCATTGCTTTGATGCGGACCAAATTCATGGCGATATCGTGGTTCGTATGGCAAAATCTGGCGAAAAGTTCACAGACCTGTTTGGTGGCGAACACGAATTGACGGACGCGGATATGGTTATTGCCGACGATATGGGTATTTTGGCATTGGCGGGTGTTGTTGGTGGTGCGCGCGGTTCAACAACCGATGATACCAAAAATATTATATTAGAATCTGCGTATTTTGACCCGGTATCTGTTCGTAAATCCGCGAAAAGAATTGGTATGTCAACCGATGCGTCATATCGCTATGAACGTGGTATCGATCCGACGATAACCGGCGTGGCTGCAATGATGGCGGCGAATATAATAATGGACGCGTGTGGTGGTAAAATTACAACGGCATATGTGGCGGGTAATGATAAAACACCAAACGTGCAAATTAAATACAATCCAAATATATTCGCGCAAAAGACGGGCGCCGATATGGATGAAAAAATTCAGCGCGATATCTTAGAAAAATTGGGATATACGCTTGAAGTCGGGGGTGACCAATGGTTGGTAACACCGCCAACACGTCGTGTTGATGTTGAAATTCCTGAAACAATTGTGGCGGATTTACTGCGTATACATGGGTATGAAAAATTGGCATTGTCTGCCACGCATACTATTGGGGACGTGGATAAAAAATATAATCACGAATTATATTTAAAGCGTCATCTGGCATCGCGTGGATTAAATGAATGTTGTTCATATGCATTTGGTAATGCGTTGGTTGAACAATTGTTGTCAGACAAACCGATTGTTAAAATTGCAAATCCAATTACAACCGATATGGATACGGCGCGTAATGGATTGCTGGGCGGATTGCTGGAAACGGTATCTAATAATGAAAAACGTGGGCATGCGGATTTAAACCTGTTTGAATTGGGGACGGTATTTGATGGCGATATGCCGGGGGCGCAACATACATCACTGTGTATTGTTCGCACGGGTCGTAACGGGCCCAAGCATTGGCAATCACGCACGCGTGATGTGGATGTCTATGATGTAAAATCGGATATAGTCTCAATGTTAAACGGTCAAAAATATACCGTATCAACCGATGATGCACCACGTTGGGCGCATCCATACAGATATGGAAAAATCGTTCAGGGTAAACGCACCTTGGCCGAATTTGGTGAACTGCATCCATCTGTTGCGAAAAAGTTGCGTATTAAAACAAACGTTGTAATTGCGATTGTTGATGATATTAACAATATGCCACAACAACGCGTTGGAAAAAATATCACACCATCTGAATTCCAACCGATAACACGTGACTTTGCGTTTATTGTGGATATGGATATGCCGGCTGAAAAATTAACGGGTGCGGCGCTTGCGGCGGACGCGCGTATAACAGACGTGGTTGTGTTTGATGCGTTTGATTTATCAGATGGCAAAAAATCCATTGCGTTTACAATTACAATTCAGCCACGGGAAAATATGTCTGATACAGATTTGTTAAAAATCCAGGATTCTGTGATTCAATCTGTTGAAAAGAAATGCAATGCACAAATCCGTGACAAATAATGAAAAGGCAGAACAAAAAAACACCGACAACTGTCGGTGTTTTTTATTATTTACGCAGACCCAATTTCTTAATCAGTTCTTCGTATTCGGCAACATCATTTTTCTTGATATATGCCAACAATTTTTTACGACGGTTAACCATCAACAACAAACCACGTTTAGAATGTTTGTCTTTGTGATTGGCCTTCATATGTTCTGTCAAATTGCGAATACGCAATGTCAAACCGGCAACCTGGGCCGCCGCAGAACCACCATTGTCTTTTTCAGTCGTTTTGAAATTTGCCACTACTTCGGCAATTTGTTCTTTTGTAACGGACATTGTATTTTTCCTTTGTTTTAAATTGTTCTTTTTGGGTGCAATATTCCATCTGCAACCGTACCAATTCCAATGAACACGTCATCTGAATATACGCGGCGCAGACCGTTCGCACCCCCCGTCTCGACAAAGCCGCCATTTTTATACAAAGTGGCCGCCGTGCCGTCAAGATTCACAACCGGAATGTCCCCCAGTCCCGAATCAATTGGTTCCAAGTATTTCTTGAAATCGCCCCCATTATTAACCAGATTTTCTAAAAAATCAAGTTTTACCGCATTTTTTATCGTAAAACCATTGGTTTGGGTGCGCCTTATCATATCCACAGTTGCCATACACCCACACATTTTTGCAATATCACGGGCGATACTGCGTACGTATGTACCACGACTGCACATCACACGAAAATGCCAGGAATCATTGCGTACACCCAAAAATTCCAGTTCAAAAATTTCAACCTCTCGTGCCGGGATTTCGATTTCCCGGCCACGACGTGCCGCATCATATGCACGCATACCATCAACGTGTACCGCCGAAAAAAGCGGGGGTGTCTGCATAATTTTGCCAATCAATTTCGGTATCACAGACACAACCATATCAACCGTCGGCACAATATTGTCACGCGCAATTTCACGCCCGGTTATATCAAGGGTGTCTGTTTCAAATCCAAACTGACAGGAAAACAAATATTCTTTTTTATTAGAATTTATATCTTCGATAAAAGGAATCATTTTTGTGGCACCACCAATCGCAATCGGCAACACACCCGACGCCATCGGGTCCAGCGTGCCAATATGCCCAAATTTTTTGGTTTCAAACATACGTGCCACGCGCCCGCCCGCCGTACGGGAAAACAGGCCAGATTCTTTGTCCAAGATTATAAATCCATCCGCCATATTTATTCCCCAAACAGATTTAATTGTGCGCGTGCCGATGCCTCAATACGCATCGGATTCAGGTTTACTTTTTTTATAGGTGCGCTTTCTGTAACCTGTTGTGGTGCGGCGGTTACTGTATGCGATTCAAGCGATGCCAAAACACTTTCCGCACGCGCAATAACAGATGCCGGCATACCCGCCATACGCGCAACGTGAATACCATAAGAACGATTTGCAACACCGGGTACAATTTTGTGCATAAACACAATTTCATTATTATGTTCACGAACGTCTATTGTTAAACAGGATATGTTTCCCAACACGCCATTTGCCACCAGGTGTGTTAATTCGTGATAATGTGTTGCAAACAATGTTCGTGGTTGTAAATCATTTAAAAATTCCAGAACCGCCTGGGCAATTGCCATACCGTCATATGTTGCCGTCCCGCGTCCAATTTCATCAAATATAATAAACGATTTTTCTGTTGCGCGATTCAAGATATTTGCTGTTTCCGCCATTTCAACCATAAACGTAGATTGCCCCGCCGCCAGGTTATCAGATGCACCCACACGACTAAATAACTGGTCGCATATTCCAATGGTTGCACGGGTTGCCGGCACAAAAGACCCCAAATGTGCCAGCACTACTATAATCGCATTCTGGCGCAGGTATGTTGATTTACCCGCCATATTTGGTCCGGTCAGTAATGCAATTGCACGTGCATTCAAATTACAATCGTTTTTAACAAAATTATCACCACGTGCACGCAAAACAAATTCAATTACCGGATGTCGTCCGCCAACGATATCAAATGCACGATCGTTTGTTACATTTGGACACACCCAATTATACAAGTCTGCAACCTGGGCCAACGAACACCAAACATCCGCATCCGCCAGCAAGTCCGCCGTTGCCAACAAATCGTCCGCAATGCTACGAATTTCTTCGATTAAAGACGCGATAATTTGTGCCTCTAATCCGGCGGATTTTTCTGCCGCACTGCGAACATCGTTATCCAGGTCAATAAGACGTGCGGTTGTAAAACGCATATTACCCGCCATTGTTTGACGATGTATAAAACCATTGTCTGGATTCATCATAATTTCGGCACGGGAACTGGGGACCTCTATGAAATACCCCAGGATATTATTATATTTTATTTTTAATGTATTTATACTGGTCTTTGACACGTATTCAGATTGCAGTGCGGCAATTGTTTCCTTGGCCCCGTTGGCCAGGTTTCGCATACCATCCAACGCCACATCAAAGCCATCACGAATAACATTGCCATCCCTGAAAAAAGTTGGTAATTCATCCGCCAACGCGTCACGTAATTTTATGCATAATTCATCGTGAGTGTTTATTTTACCAAAACGTCCCCCCATCCCGGAATCCAGGCGTACAGACAACGCACGCGCGCCCGGCAATGATGAAATAAATTCCGAAATATTTCGCATATCGCGCGGTGTTCCCCGTCCCGACAACAGGCGTGACAGACAGCGCCCAACATCCGGCACAGATGACAATATTTTTTGCAAAGACAACATAACATCTGTGTTTGTAATCAGATGCGCAATATGTCCCTGGCGTGTGTGAATTTCGTCTGTGTCCGCCGATAACGCGCGCAAATAAGAACGTAATTTTCGTGCGCCGGCGGCCGTCTTGGTGTTATCCAAAACATCAATCAGACACGTCCCACCATCGTTAATTGGCGCATCTATTTCCAAACTTTTCCACGTGGCCGAATCAATCAATAATTGTGTGCCCGATTTAAATTGATGTGGTGCGCGAAATGTTATTTTGGCATCACGTTGGGTGTTGAATAAATATCCCGCCAACAGACATATTGCGTTATCGATATTGGTGGAAATTGAATCCATACGCACAACACCACCAAATACACGTGATACAATTTGGTCTATGTCGGTACGATGGTACAGTTTTTCAAATACAGCCGTTGTCTTGAAAATATCGCGAATCTGCATAATTTTATCGTTTTCGGCGGCGGATGACGGATATATAACCTCGGCCGGGTTCAGACGTACCAGATCATCAATGATATCAGATGTTTTTCCGATAAAAAATTCACCGGTTGAAATATCACACCCCGCGATATCAAATTCACCGTTTGATAACGGCATAATTGATACCAAGAAATTAGAATTTTTTGGTGTTAATAAATTTTCATCGGTCAAGGTTCCCGGTGTTAATACACGCACCACCTTGCGTTCTATAAATTTGTGACCACGTGCCTTGGCCTCAGCCGGGGTTTCCATTTGTTCAACCAATGCTACCGAAAATCCGGCCCGCACCAGGCGCCCAAAATAATTATCCGCCGCGTGCCACGGAATACCGCACATTGGAATTGTGTCCCCATCACCATCGGTGCCGCGCGCGGTTAATACCAACCCCAGGGCAGAACTTATTATTTTTGCATCTTCAAAAAAAGATTCATAAAAATCCCCCAGACGAAACATCAATAATGCATCTGGGTTTTCCGCCTTCATATCAACATATTGTTGCATAACAGGGGTCAGTTTACTTTTTTCCGCCACGATAAAATCCGTTTAATAAAAATTATTATTGATTGGTTACTTTCAGGGTTTCGATTTTCAATTCGGCTTCTTTTAATAATTGTTCACAGTATGCTTTTAATTTTACACCCTGTTCATATGCTGCGACCGAATCCGCCAATGGCAATTCGCCGGATTCCATTTTTTTTACCAATTCGGTTAATTGTTTATAGGCTTCTTCAAATGTTGGTTTGTTTTCATCCATAATGTACCCCCGTAATTTTTCAGGACAAATGGTACAAAAACAATATTAGATTTGCAAATAAAAATCCGGCATTTGCCGGATTTTTTATTATTCTGTAACGGCTGTTTCGACCGGTACTTCTGGTGTTGTTTCAACTGGTACTTCTGGTGTTGGTTCGACCGGTTGTGCGGCATCAATTTCCGACAACAATTTATCCAGTCTTTCAACCGTTTCACCATCACCCAATGCCGCACCAATTGTACGTGCCGATTCCAGGTCCGAACGTGCCGCGTCCATATTGCCCAAATTTACATTCAAGGCCGCGGATTTTTCAAAGTAATCCATTGCACGCGTAGACAGGCTTTCACGTTCCGACATTGTTGGTGCACCCTGAATTTGTTCAGAAATTACACGAACCGCCGATGAATAATCGTTGATTGCATCAACATAGTTGCCGATTGCGGTATATGCTTCTGCGCGTTCACCATATACGGTTGGGTTAACAACACCCTCTGGTCTGGCCAGGGAATTTGTATAGTCTGCAACTGCCCCCTCCCAGTTCTTTAACCACAGGTTTAACTGACCGCGTTTCGCATACAAATCGCGCAACTGTAACACTGGTGTTGGATTTGTTGTATTTGCCGCCATAGCGTTATTGATGTCATTTAATGCGGCATTATAATCTTCCAGGCGCATATTCAACAATGCACGGTCATAATATGCAACCGCATTCTGGGAATCTTTTTCAAGTGCTTTGTCAAAGTCTGCCATTGCATTACGATAATCGCCGGCCTGCATATATGCTTCCCCGCGCAGGATGAATGTATCGATTGATGCGGCACCACTATCGATTGCGGTTGTTAAATCTGCCAATGCATCATCAATATTTCCGGCCAACAACTTGGTTTTGCCGTTTTCAAAGTAGTCGTTTGCCTGTAATAATTGTTCTTCGCTAATTTGTGCAGTGGACGGTGAATAAATTGCATCGTGACTGCGACCCAAGATATAAAATGTTGCTGCAATAAAGAATAAAATTATAAACCAATACACATAAATAGACAGTGACCACGACCCTGTGCACGCTTTCTTTGCAACTGGTTTGTCTGCTGCTTTTACCTTAGAATTCTGGATTTTTTTTGTTGTTTTTGTGTTTTTAAGTGGTGTTTTTTTCATAAAAATCTCCCTTCCGTTTAATGGAATATTAGAGAGTTTTTATCATTTCGTCAATTGTTTTCTGTGAAATCTTTTTAATTTGTCCGGGGGTTAAATTTCCCAACTCTATTTTTCCGTACGAAGTGCGATGTAATTTTACAACCGGACATCCGCACGCACGCATTACAATTCTGATTTCGTTCTTCTTTCCTTCTGTAATTTCAATGCGTAAAACACCTGGTTCTGACTCGGTAATTTTCATTGGTACATAATGAACACCTTCAACCGTTATACCACGCCGCGCCATATCGATTTTTTTTGTATTTCCCGAAACCTTTGCAATATAAACACGTGGTATTTTTGATGACGGTAACGTCAGGCGTCGCGCCAAATCGCCATCATTTGTTAATAATAATAATCCAGTTGTTTTAAAATCTAAGCGCCCAACATATTTTAAATGTCTGTATTTTTCCGGCAGTACATCATAGATTGTTTTTCGGCCCAATGGGTCGCGCACAGTTGTCATTGTGTTAATAGGCTTGTAGAAAGCATACAATTCAGTATTTAATTTAGATTCTATTTTTTTGCCATTAACCGTAACGATATCGCCGTCGTTTACAAAATTTACCGGACTGTTGATGATATTTCCATTTATTGCGACCGCGCCATCTGTGACAAGTTTTTCCGCCACGCGTCGTGACGCGACGCCATTGTCTGATAAAAACTTTGCAATTCGTACCGTCATCTTTTACTTTATAATTTTTGCCAGCGCAACAATCGCCGCCGTTTCAGCACGCAGTATTGTTTTCCCCAACCCCAGACCGCGCGCACCCGCCACGTCCAACGCATTGAATTCTTCATCGGAAAAGCCACCCTCGGGCCCAACCAGGATTTTTGTTGTGTTAAAATCGGTCGACACATCCGCCCCATATGCCGCACGTTCATCTGCAAAAACAACATCTGATAAATCCAGGTCTGAAAATTTTACAGATTCTAAAATTTCCGGCACCGAATTACGATTTGATTGTTCGGCGGCCTCGACCGCTATTTTTTGCATCCGTCCCCAGTTTATATGATGCGCAACCGTACGTGCGGTTATAACGGGCACAAAACGTGCGATACCCATCTGGGTTGCCATATTTATTAAATCATCTGTATGCTTAATCGGTGCAAACATCAGGGTTATATTGTTTGATGGGTCAATGTGTGATGTTTTGTCGCCGATAATCAGATTTTTATCATCATCTGATATGGTTGCGTTGTATTCGTATCCATCACCAAACGCCAAACATTCGCGCACACGCATAACGCGTGTCAAATAATGCAAGGTTTCACGCATCAGTGGTATTTTAATACCGGGTTGAATGTCATTGCCGACAAAAATTCTTGGAATATTTTTCATAAATTCATATTTCCTGATTTATCCGAATGCTTTTTTCTGATATAATCATATCACAATGGCCAAGAAGTTCAACTTTTTATCAGCATCCGGCAAGGGCAAAGGCCTGGGGATATTTAAATCGGGTTCATACAAAGAACACGAGAAGACCCCAATGGCGCAAATATTCTGGCGAATCCGATGGGGATGTGGCATATGGATTGCGTGTGCGCTGGCATTTGGTGCCTCTTTTATAATAGAACATATTTGGCGATATGGATGGGGCCCGGCCACAACCGTCTGGACCAAGACGTATTTGATGAACCTGGTGACCAGTGGCGGTTTATCTGCGATTGCGGAATTGCCGGCCTGGGTTTGGCGCTGTGTATTTAGAACGGATTTGGCGTGTATGGTGCCACTGTTTCCGATTATTGCGTACTATTTTCTATCTGATGGTACTTTTACCGATGAATTTAACCCCCACGGCAAGGACAAGTTTGATGAAAAATCATCAAACAAGGCAAGCGAGGCCGATATCAAAAAAATGGGATTGCTTAACGGTTTTATGATGGTCTTGGGGTATTTCAAGAAAAAACCATTGATGATGGATGAATGTTTATCGGCGTTATGTGTTGCGCCCCCCGGAACCGGTAAATCACAGGGGGTTGTTATACCGACGATATTGGATTGTAACGAAGTTTCAATGATTATTAACGACCCAAAACCAGAACTTAAACAAACAACCAGTGCGTATCGCGCAACGGTTGGGCCGGTGTTTATTATGAACTGGGCGGGCCAGGATGACCCCGCACGCGGTATTTACTATCCATCTTGGAATCCGCTGTCGCCTGAACACGTCCCATTTAATACCGAACAGCGTGATTTGTACATTGATTCAATCTGTAACACTTTGATTCCGGATCGTTCGGGGTCGTCCGCCGACCCGCACTGGACAATAACTGGGCGTGCGGCATTGACCGGGTTTGTTCAATATATTGTGTCCAAGGTTGAACGTGCCAAGGCCGATGATTATTTCTATTCCCGTATGACAAATGGTACATTTAATGCCGAAGATGCGGCCGTTCTGTCGGATTATTATTTATCAATGATGACCGATCCAAACGCGTATGCCGCGCACGCAATGTTGCAACGTGGCGAATTAAACGCGATGAATTATGTACACGTTGGAACCTGGGCAAATATTCCGGATGCGTGGCGCGGTAAAGAGGCATCCTTGCCGATGATTCTGGACTGGCTAACCAGCAGTCAGATTGAAATTGCCCGTCAAATGGATGAACGTAGAAAAGCCGGCGACCAAATGGTTATGATGGCCGATCCAATGAAAGAATTATTTCAAAACGCCGTGGACGAGGCACGTCAATACGCCTATGCACACCGTGCGGTCCAGGAATTAACCCAGTTGGCAAATACCCCGGACAAGGAACGTGGGTCTATTATGTCAACGGCTTTGTCTGGGTTAACGATTTTCCGTAATGCCGCGGTGCGTAATCGTACATCACATTCAGACTTTCATTTTTCAGACCTGCGCGGGATGCGTGACCCACGCGATGGCAAGGTTAAGCCCGTTACGGTCTATTTATCCATAAATATGGTTGATGCCCAGGCGTTAAATCCGATTACCGCCATATTTATTGAATTGATGTCAAACTTTCTTTTGGCGAACAAGCCTGACGATGAGCATAATGGTCAAAAACTGGGACCGTATCCAGTATTGTTTGTATTGGATGAAATGCCAAAAATGCAAAAGATGCAGGCCGTTATTCAGGGGCCAGACCTGGGGCGTGGGCAAAAGATTTCATACCTGTTAATCGGACAAGATTTAAACCAGATTTCTGAAAAATACGGTCACGAAGCCGCCGATACAATTATTTCGACCACTGCCGCTAAAATCGTATTGCGACAAAATGATCCAAAAACCGCGGAACGTTTTTCCAGTATGATGGGAATGAAGATGAAGAAGGAAAAGGGTGCCGACGGCAAAGAAGTTACCAAGGAATCATTGCTTTATACCCCAATGGACATTATGAAATTATCAAATGACAAACAATTAGTCATATTCCAGGGATGGTATCATCGCCCGATTGAGGCGGATAAACAAATGGCATTTAAAGATTCACGTTTGTCAAAGTTGATGGCTATGGGCGAGGCACCACCACTGCCAGAATTCTTGGTGCCGTCGCATCATCGTGCGCTGGGGTTTGCGGGTACGCCACGGATTTATTATCCCGCAACCAAGGAAATAAAAATACTGGAATAAAAAAACCGCCATTTGGCGGTTTTTATTTCTTTGCGGGGCACCATTTTGCGACCGGGCATTTTTCGCATTCGGGGCGCAACGCCTTGCACACATATCGACCGTGTAAAACCATCACGTGATTTACAATTGGGTGATATTTGCGTGGAATTTTTTCAAGTAATTTTGCCTCAACCTTTTCTGGGGTGTTGTCTGTATCATCCACCCAGCCATATCGGTGTGCGTTGCGGAAAACGTGCGTATCAACACCGATGTTTGGCGCGCCCCATAAAACATTGCAAACGACATTTGCGGTTTTTTGCCCGATGCCCGGTAATTGCATCAAGGCATCACGATTATGATATTTTTCTGGGAAAGTATCGGTTATGTTTTCATCCACCAAGGTTGAAGCCAACGCGATTATGTTTTTCGCCTTGTTATTAAAGAATGAAATAACCCGTATATGCTCTTTTAATCCGTCAATTCCCAACGCCAACATTTTATCCGCGGTCGGTGCCACACGAAACAGTTCGGGTGTGACCTCGTTCACCTTTTTATCTGTTGCCTGGGCGGACAGTATCACCGCCACCGCAAAGTTAAATTCATTGGTATGGTACAGTTCCGACCGGATTGTCATATCAACAGTCTGTGGCACTAATTCAAAATATCTTTGCGGGGTCAGTTTCATTTATTTCTTATGCCTTTTTCACAGATATAGCCAACGTATACCCTTCGATATCGGTTGAATATTCGCCATCGCCCGCAACCATTTCCACAACCAGTGCATCACGCATAATGCGTTTTTTATGTTGTTCTATTGCGTTTACAATTGCCGGGTCACCCGAATATGTTAATACGATACGGTCGGATACATCCAGGTTTGCTACCTTGCGTGTGTCTTGGATAAAGCGCAATGCGTCATTCGCCAACCCTTCGGCCACCAAATCTGCGGTCACATTTGTATCCAGAACAACAACGGCGGTATTGTCTGGCAACGCGGCCCCCGTCACCCCGTCACGCACCGTCAGGCGGTTTTCAAATTCATCCGCATTCAGTTCGTGTGCACCAACAACCAACTTATCACCATTGATTTCATATTCGCCACGTTTGACGGCCGGGATGATTTCTTTTAATGCCCCGCCCAAACGCGCACCAATCTTTGGTGTAATCAGGTACACAAAAGAATCCGCCACGTCACCAATGTTTTCAACAAACTGAACCGATTTAACATTTAATTCATCGCGAATAATATCGGCGTATGCGCTTAAATCTGTGCCCGCCACGGTCAGACTGGCCAACGGTAAACGATTACGCAGTTTATATTGTTCACGTAATTGCTTGCCGACGGATACAACTGATTGTACACGACGCATATCATCTACAATCTTTGTGTCAAATTCGGATGCGGTTGGGAAATCTGTTAAATGCACAGATTCTGCGCCCGTTAATGCACGATAGATGTATTCTGATACAAACGGTGCAAATGGTGCAAGTGCGCGACACAGCGTCGTCAGAACAGTGTATAGCGTATCAAATGCCGCCTGCTCTTCGTCCCAGAAACGTGCACGTCCACGACGAATATACCAGTTGTTCAGAATATCCAAGAAACGAACAAATTCTTTGACGGCAACATCTGGTTTATATTCATCCAGTGATTGACGCACAACGCCAATCAACACACTTAATTCCGCCAGGATATATGCATCCAGCGCATTTGTTGGATTCTGAATTTCACGTGCCGTCACATTACCCGCATTTGCATAAAGCGTAAAGAAGTGATAAGCATTCCACAGTGGTGTTTGAATTGTTTTTGTGGATTCAACAAACACCTTGCCTTCTTTGTCAACTGGAACTGGTTCGGCCTTCATAAAATTAGACCCCAGTATAAACAGACGAATTGCATCTGCACCATATTGTTCAATCTGTTCGCTTGGGTCGACAAAGTTACGCAATGATTTCGAGAATTTCTTTTTGTTTTCATCAACAATCATACCGTTTGCAGATACGGCCCGGAATGCTGGTTTATCAAACAATGCGGTTGCCAATACCATTAACGCATAGAACCAACCACGTGTTTGATCTTGGCCCTCGATAATATAATCTGCGGGGAATGTTGCTTCGAAACGTTCTTTGTTTTCAAACGGATAGTGCAAAGATGCCCACGGCATAGAACCAGATTCCACCCAGCAATCCAGAACATCTGGAATACGTTTCCAACCATCTTTTTCCAATTTATCTAATGTTGGACGATGCAGATCATCGATTTTCGCGCCAAAGAATTCTTCGATTTCTGCGATTGAACCAAACACTTTATATTCGCCGTCACGTTCCCAGATTGGCAATGGCATCCCCCAGAATCGATTACGTGAAATCGACCACGGGCGCGCGTTTTCAATCCACATACGGAAACGTTCACCGGCACTTGTCCAATTAACCAGATTGTTATTCGCAATCAGTTTATCTTTGATTTTTGGCACGTCAATATACCAAGAATCCGTTGCGCGATAGATAAGTTTTTCTTTTGATCGGTCACCAAACGGATATGAATGCTTGTATTGTTCCTTTTTAACCAAGCGTCCATTTGCCTTTAACCAATCCAGAATCTTTGGTGTTGCGGCAAAGATATTTTCGCCCGCAAAATCTGTTACCGTTTCATCAAAGTTACCATAATTATCAACATTTAATAAAACCGGGAATTTTGGATCGATTGCTTTTGCCGCCCAGAAATCGTCTGCCCCATACGCCGGTGCGATATGAACGATACCCGTACCATCAGAGTCTGAAACATAATCCGCCGGTATTACCTGGAACAATAAATCAGATTGCCCCGCATAATATGGAAACAATGGCGTATAATGCAGGCCCACCAAATCGGCACCCTTGATACGTCCAACCTCGCTTGCGTTGGCGAATTGTTTTTCGTATGCTTTCAGGCGGCTTTCCGCAACAACATAAACCGCGCCATCGGTGTCCGCCATACGCAGATATGTCATATTTGGATTAACCGCCAACGCACTGTTTGCGGGCAACGTCCACGGTGTTGTCGTCCAAGCAATGGCGCGGTCGCCATTTTCCAGTTCAAACCAAACCGTTACCGCATCATCAACAATTTCGCGATAGTCCTGGGACGCTTCTGAATTAGATACAACCGTACCATTGACCCAGTCAAATGGATTAACACTGTAATCTTTATACAACAGGCCCCTTTCATACAACGATTTCAATGTCCAAAGCATCGATTCCATATAGTCTTTGTTCATTGTTTTATAGCCATATCCATCGCCAATATCGACCCAGCGACCCATTCTGGTGATAAAGCGATTCCATTCATTTGTATATGTCATAACGTCGGTTCTGCACATATCACAGAAAGCCGCAATACCATTCTCTGCGACGATATCTTTGGCGGATTTTCCGACCTTTTTTTCAACCGAGTTTTCCGCCGGCAATCCGTGGCAATCCCACCCCAGTTCACGGTTAACGTGTCTGCCGCACATTGTCTGGTAACGGGAAACCATATCTTTTACAACCGAAACCCCCAGATGTCCCCAGTGTGGTTTACCATTGGCAAAGGGCGGCCCGTCAAAGAAAGAAAACGGATGGCCCAATTTTGTTTTTTCTAAACTTTTGTGAAATGTATTGTTATCGTGCCAATAAGACAGTATTCCCTGTTCTTGTTCTGGGAAATTTGCACGTGGGTCGGTTTTTGGATATGACATAACTATACTCCGTATTTTTACTATTAAAAAAAGGCGCGTACGCGCCCCAGCCACCGCAGAAGCGCAGTTGCCAGTTATTTAATAATAATTATTGTTGCCTGTTTCATTTTTTGTTTTTTTATTTCTGGTGCCGGTGATAGGACTTGAACCTACGACCCCCTCATTACGAATGAGATGCTCTACCAGCTGAGCTACACCGGCGTCGCAACCGACTATAAAACATATTTAAGACAATTTCCAGTGGTTTTTTACTTAATCGGTCTGGCAATATATGCGTTAACATATGTTGGTGTGCGCTGCGGATTCTGGGGGTCATATAAAATACCATTATTATCAACTGTTATTTTTATATCGCCGTATCCAATACCGCTTTGATTACGTGTGTCATTTTTATGTAACAAACGTGTTGAATCAATAATTCTTAATTCTATATCGTTACTTGAACGACTGATAATTTTATCAACAATCATCATATGACCATTACCGTCATCATATACAATTATTAAAATATCATCCGTGTCAATATCAGAAAAATTTTTATGAATTTTCCAGTAACGAAAATTTTCTGGATGATTGTAAATTCGTTCAAAATCCTGGCAATAAAAACGATTTATTTTCAAGAAATCTGTCGCGCGCAAATACCCCCTGATTTCGGCCAGCGCGCGTAAATAACCATTTGTGCCGATATACCATGCGACAAACCCACTGCAATCAAATTGCATAAAATCACGATTGTCTTTGCGCGTTATAATATTTGCATGATTGTATTCAGATAAAATATCACCACTTAAAATTTTATTCACAATTTCATCGTGTTTCATTTTATGCCTTTATTTTTCGCAATACAACCATAATGCCCGCCGGGGTCATACCCGGTATGCGTGATAAATCCGCGATATTTTCAGGACGTGCCGTGTTCAGTTTTTCAATTAACTCGTTTGTCAGTCCCGGCAGATTGTCATATTTAAAATCAACCGGTATTTTCATTTTTGCATCGCGTTTATATGCCGCAATTTCACGTTCATTACGTGCAATGTATCCGGCATAGAATTTATCGTTTTCGGCAATAATATCGCGTTTTAAATTATATAATTGATTGTATTTTTCTGGGGATAACAATCCCAAATTAACACCGATTTTTCCCAACCGCGCAATTGCATTATCCGCCCGCAGGTTTAATCGATATTCCGCGCGTGATGTGAACATACGATATGGTTCATCAACCCCCAACGTTGTTATATCATCAATCAATACGCCAATCATCGCGTTTGTTCGATCCAGTTCCAGGTAATCAATTCCCAACGCATACGCGGCCGCGTTTGCCCCCGCAACCAGGCCCTGGGCGGCGGCTTCTTCGTAACCACTGGTGCCATTTATTTGTCCCGCCATAAACATATGTGGCAAATCTTTGCTTTGTAATTTATCGTTCAGGGCGCGCGCATCAATCGCATCATATTCGATTGCATATCCATATCGTGCAATGCGTGCATTTTCCAGCCCCGGTATTGTGCGAATCCAAATGTCTTGGATGTCGCGACCAAAACTGGTCGAAATGCCATTGGGATAAATAATATCGCTGTTGTAGCCTTCTGGTTCCAGAAATACGTGATGCGATGTGTGTTCTGGGAAACGCATAACCTTGTCTTCCAGGCTTGGGCAATAACGCGGCCCGGTACCAACAATGTCGCCATTGTACATTGGCGCGTTTTTTATGTTTTCACGAATAACATTATGCGTCGTTTCGTTTGTATGTGTGATATAGCACGCCGAATGATAATTGTTATTTTTATCCCCCATATCAAACCAGTCGTGTGGGGTATCAGGCTCTTGGATTTCACACACGTCCCAATTGATTGAATCACGATAAATTCGTGCCGGGGTCCCCGTTTTTAAGCGTAAAATTTTAAATCCCGCCGCACGCAGAACATCTGAAATATTTTTATCCGCCGCCTGGTATGTGCCATCATCTTGCAGGCGCCCCGATGATATTTTTTCGTCCCCGCGCGTAACAACACCGTGTAAAAACGTCCCCGTTGTCAAGACGATTGATTTTGCCGTATACGCATTGTTTACGGTCTTTTTTTCGATATCTAAATCGACGACCGGTTCATATTTTATATCCAGGTTTTCGTATTCTGATAAAATATCAACAATTGCATTATGATATAAATCGCGGTCAATCTGTGCACGCAGGGCCTGGGTTGCGGCTCCGTGCGATGCGTTCAGTGTACGCCAATGAATACCCGCCCGGTCGGCAGCAACCCCCATAACCCCGCCCAGTGCCGATATTTCCGCCACCATTTGTGATTTGCCGGGGCCACCAATACTGGGGTTACACGACAGGGCACCCAAATCACTTTCCGCCATTGTCATCAGCAATGTTTTTGCACCACGTCGGGCGGATGCCGATGCGGCCTCTACCCCGGCGTGTCCACCACCAATAACAATTACATCATAATTTTGCATTGCCTAGAACCGTCCCATACCACCATTTACATGTAATGTTTGTCCGTTGATATAAGATGCCTCGTTTGACGCCAAGAATACGCACGCGTTTGCAATATCATCTGGTTCGCCAAAGCGACCGGCCGGAATCTGGCTCAGGTACGTTTTCTTTAATTCTTCTGGCAAAACGTCCGTCATCGGTGTTTTGATAAAGCCCGGTGCGATTGCGTTCGCGGTGATGCCACGTGATGCAACCTCGGCGGCGATGGATTTTGTCATTGCAATCATACCACCCTTACTTGCGGCATAGTTTGCCTGGCCGGGACCACCGATTGTGCCTATGATTGATGCCATATTGATTATGCGGCCAAAGCGATTTTTCATCATTGGCATAATTGCCGCACGACACATTTTAAAGCAAGAACGCAGGTTTGTGTTTATAACCTCGTCAAATTGTTCGTCAGTCATACGCATCAACAATGTATCACGTGTAATACCGGCGTTATTGATTAAGATATCAATTTTTCCGGCGGCTTCAATCGTGTTCATAACCAATTCAACCGCGCCACCATCCGCCGCCAGGTCACACGGAATTTTAATGTATTCATCACCAAATTCGGCATCCATTTTTGCAGTGTTGCGACCAGATACAACAACAGTTGCGCCGGCTTCCTTCATTTTATGTGCGATTGCGCCACCGATTCCACCGGTTGCGCCCGTGATAAGTGCAACTTTACCTGATAAATCAAACATATTATATCTCCAATTTTTTTGCGGTTATTTTATCTGTTATACGCGAACACAGGCCCGTCAAGACGTTGCCCGGTCCGACCTCTATCTGTTCTGTGATGCCAAGCGTTGCCATATTCAAAACACTTTCGCGCCAACGAACACCGTGTGTCATCTGATATACCAACGCATCTTTGATTTCATCTATATCGGTTGTTGGTGTGCACGTTTTATTCAAGATAATCGGCACAACGGGTGTTTTAAATTCAATCGTTTCCAGTGCGGTCCGCATTGCATCGGCGGCCGGTGTTTGTACACGACAATGAACCGGCACAGACAATGCCAATGGCATTGCACGTTTTGCACCGCGTTCTTTGGCGATTTCCATTGTTTTTTCCACCACATCACGCAGACCGGAAATTACAACCTGGCCCGGACTATTATCGTTTGCAACATCACAGTCCGTTTCCGCGCAAATTTCGCGAACCGCATCAATATCCAGCCCCAGAATAACCGCGGTTAATCCCGCACCCGCCGGTGCCGCACTTTGCATTGCGTTTCCGCGTACACGTAATAATTTCGCCGCGTCCCCAACGGATAATGCGCCCGCCGCACACAGCGCGGTATATTCACCCAGTGAATGACCCGCAACATATTCGGGCAACGCACAACCCGACGCACGCAACATTGCAATGGATGTGGCCATAATTGCCGGCTGAACATTTGCGGTCAATGTCAGTGTTTCCGCCGGACCATTAAATATAATATCTGTCAATTTTTCGCCCAATGCCGCATCCACTGCATCAAAAACGGCCCGCGCATCTGCGTTGTTTTCATAAAGTTCCTTTCCCATACCAACGCTTTGTGCGCCTTGACCGGGGAATACAAAAATCGATGACATACTTTGCCCTTTGTTAAATTATATTTAAATTATACTTTGCGAATGCTAAATTCGCAACCGCAATAATTTTGGCGATAAAAATCAGAACCGCGGTTTATCTGTACGCGTAAATTTTCATCCCATTTAATTGGTAAATATTTAATATTGTCACACGTGACCTGTGCCGCACGGTCCACCTGGGTCTGGTCTTTGTGGCGGGAAACACCCAACACACTTGCAATCGCGTTGTATCCATTTTCGCGTGCAAATCGCGCCGCGCGACGGAAACGATATTCAAAACACAGCGAACACCGCGCGCCGCGTTCGGGTGCATCTTCGAAACCGCGCACCGCCGCGCGCCACGCATCGTGATCGTATTCCAGAACGGCATATTTTGCGCCGATTGATTCGCAGTATTTTATCTGTTCGTCCATACGTTTTGTGTATTCAGATTCTGGGAAAATATTTGGATTAAAAAACAGAACAATAAAATCATCAACACCGTCAATTGCGCCGTCTTTTAATTGCTGTATCGCGCCCGCACTACATGGCGCACAGCAAGACAATAATACAACGCGCAATTTATCGTTATTCATTTATTTTGTTTTCTGTTTTGGTTTACATTGGCACATATTCTTGGCCACACAAGCGTATTCATAGGCGCGCCCTAATGCGCGTATGTTTTGTGCAACAATTGTTGCCGTCCGATTTTTTGATGTTGTTGGATTGTATTCGACATTTTCATTGCGTCTACGTAAAAAGTCAACAATATTACATTTATTACAATTTTGACATTTGGCACATTCAGGCATCACACACCGACCACAGTGACATTTTACATCGAACTTATGAATGTATCCGTCACTTGTCAAAGATGTTTTTATATAAATAGTTAACTTTTTTTCAGACATTATTCATAGCCTTATTTTGTAAAAATATCACCCACAACCGCATCATAGCTCAGTTCAATGATATTTTTATCATCATCACCAATCCCCAATTCAACCGCGCTACACATCATACCAAATGATTCCGTTCCGGCAACGGTGCGTTGGGTAATTGGTTTTTTCATTGTTGGTAATTGCGCCCCAACCGGTGCCAAGACGCCAATCATACCGGCGCGTACATTCGGTGCACCGCATACGACCTGTGCTGGCGCGTTGCCACCAAAATCCACCGACAAGATATGCAAATCATCACGTGTTGGATGGTTTTCAACCGACAGCACCTTGGCCACAACAGGTTTTGGGGTATTATCTTCCTTTTTTGGTGCGTATTTTTCGGTCAAACGCACAACCGTTTCATCATCAATACGATTGAACAGATTTTCAGGCACCACAAATTCCGCACCGTCTGCCACGCGGTGTTCATATTTTTCCGGCCAAGATAAATCGTGGGTTGTTGTAAATACGTTCTGCATTTTTTCCGCCGCCGTCGGGATAAATGGTGCCGACACGCGTGCATATAAATCAATCAACTGAAAGCATTCATTTAACACCGCGCCCGCCGCATCCATATCACCGTTTTTAACCAACGCCCACGGTTCGCGTGCGGTCATATATTCATTCCCAATCGCATACAGACCACGCAATGCTGCAATTGCCGCACGGAATTCACAGCCGTCTAATGCCGCGGTTAATTCCGACAATTTTTCGTTAATCTGTGATTCTAAATCTGAATCCATCGCACCTGCATTTGGAACATTGTTGCCAAAGTTTTTCGCGGTTAATTTGCACACGCGTGATACAAAGTTCCCCAGCATCCCATTCAGGTCTTTGTTCACAATGTCTGCAAAACGAGCGATTGTAAAATCTGTGTCGTCGGTTTCGGGCGCACTTGCCAACAGGGCATAACGCCACGTGTCCGCCGGCGCCTCTAAAATAGCACTGTCCAGGAATATGCCGCGCTTTTGCGATTTAGAAAATTTTCCCCCTTCAAAGTTCAGGAAATTCATCCCTTTTAACATATCAACCGTTTTCCAGTTGTCGTTCATCGCCAACTGTTGTTCTGGGAAAAACACAGAATGGAATTTAACGTTATCCTTGCCCATAAATTGTGCATAGTGCGCATCCGGATTTTTCCACCAAGATGCCCAGTCTTCATTTGCGTATTGTGATATCGAAACATATCCCCACGGCGCATCAAACCAAACATAGAAAACTTTGTTTTCATATCCGGGTTTGTTAACCGGAATTCCCCACGGCAAATCGCGGGTGATGGATGTGTCACGCAACCCCTCGTTCGCCCAGCCGCGTGCAATTGCCGCCGCCGATTTAGACCATTTTGGTGCGTGTGTTGACAACCATTCTTTCCATTTATCTTCGATTTTAGATGCCAAGAAGAACAGGTTTTTTGTGGCGCGTGCCTCTATTCTATCACTGCCGGAAATTGCACTGCGTGGGTTAATCAGTTCTGTTGCCTCATACGTTGCACTGCATTTATCGCATTGGTCACCACGTGCATTTTCATATCCGCATTTTGGACACGTTCCAACCAATTGACGATCCGCCAGGAACATATCATCATCCACAGAAAACGGCTGAATTGTTTCGCGTTCTTCGATTAACCCCTGTTCGTCCAGGCGTTTAAATAATTCGTGAATTAACTTTTCCTGTTTTTCTGTGTGTGTGCGACCATATAAATCAAACGACAGGTTGAAATCACGAACCGCCCGCAAATGCTTTTCATAATATTTATTGTTGTATTCGATAATTGGCAAACCCTCGGCGGCGGCACCAACAACGGCGGGCGTTCCGTGTTCATCGGCCCCACAGACAAATAAAACATCACGTCCACGCGCACGACAAAAACGTGCATAAACATCACTTGGTAAATAACAACCAATTAAATGCCCCAGGTGTAATTCACCATTTACATACGGTAATGCAGACGTAATTAAATATTTTTTTGCCATTTTTTTGTGCCCTTTTTATTATCCTGCAAATTATAAAGCATATTTTGCATAAATCAATATTTATAAAATAAGTAAAAAACACCGGCATTTGCCGGTGTTTTTGTGTAATTATTTATTTGGAATAATTTTAATTTCCACACGACGGTTTTGTGCACGTCCCGCCGCATCTGCATTGGATGCAATTGGATTGGACGAGCCCATACCCAATACCTCAAATCGTGATGATTTTACCCCCTGCCCTTGCAGGTATGCCGCAACCGATTGTGCACGTGATTTTGATAGGGCCAGATTATAATCTGCGGATCCTGTGCTGTCGGTGTGACCGGAAACCATAACCGTTGAATTTGAATATTTATTCAAAACCTTGGCAACGGAATTTAATACCGGATAGAACGACGAATTTATATCGGCGGAATCTGTTCTGAATGTGATATTGCCCGGCATAATCAGGCGGATACTGTCATCGGATTCAACAACCTGAACACCGGTTGATGCCAATTCTTGGCGTAATTCTGCGGCCTGGACGTCCAGATAGTACCCAACGCCACCACCAACGGCCGCGCCCGCCAATGCCCCGACCAGGGCGCCTTCGCTGCTGTTGCGGCTGCCGATAAGTGCGCCGGCGGTTGTTCCGATTGCGGTACCCCACGTTGATTTAGAAATCTGGCTTTGCCCCGTATATGGATTAACGGTTGTGCACGCGGTTAATGCAATTATTGCACATACTGAAACTAACTTTTTCATCTTTTCTCCTTTTCTTTAACAAATTTATTCTAAACAAAAAAATATGAAATACAAATAAATCTTATTTCGTGTCTCATATCTCATGTCTCAAAAAATTGGGTGCTGCCCAATTTTTAGAACGTCAATCGCATACCAGCCGATACAAATGGCGTCTTGGATGTTATTCCCAACGATATCCACCCATCAACATTTGCGCTGTATTTGTATCTGAATGAACCGATAAGCATATGATCCATAAAATCGTCCACATCACGATTCCAAATACCTGTGTCTGAAAACATATAAGTCAAAGATACACTGTATTGCAATAAATCGTAACTGACCCCGGTTCCGGCAACGATTCCATCAGATATCGGACCAACCGGATTATTATCATAAATCAAACGCGCGGTGGTACCCCAAATCCAGCTGTTGTATTGAATATTCATACCCGCGGTAAATTGTGTACGCGAATCCGCGGTAACCGGTGGCGCATAGACATCGGTACTGAATCCATGTGGGTTATCCATAAAAGACGCACCCAAAGAAAACGCACGTTTAACCTTGCCGTCTGATTTTCGGATTTTTAATCCACCGTCCACCGCAAAATCATAGTCGTCTGTTATTCCCGACAAAGACAATCCATATTGTGCGCCATTTATCTGGCTTGTTGCAACATTAACCCGCAACGCGCCCCGCCCCGTGGTCAGTGTTGTGTCGGAAATAACCGGCCCATCTGGTACAATTTTTTTATGAAAAATTGGTCGGTCGTTTATCCGCAGGCCACCAACATCCGGCAATCCAACACCTAATTTGCGTGCGATTGAATCGGTAAAGCCAACCTCTATACGCCCAAAATCCCGCATTTGATAAAATCCAAAGGCTTCTCGAAATGCCTTACCATCATCTGATGCGGCGGCGTCCAACGAATAGACCGCGCCAAATTTGTGGGTGTCGTTTGGGGTCAAATCAATTTCACCACGCACGCGCCAATCCCCAATAAAAAGCGGTGTTTCAAAATCGGGCTGAATAATACCACCGGTCCCATATCCTGTTAATTTAAAATCGAATTTGCCCGCATTGTATTCAATCGCGTACGCCCCACCCCCAGACAATACCAAAGCAATTGTCGCGACATAAATTTTTCTGTAAAATCCCATAACCCTTTATCCTTGGCTTTCTTTTAAAATCGCATCACGCAGTTTTTTATATGCGCGTTCTTCGATTTGGCGGACACGTTCGCGTGAAATGCCGTATTTTTGTGCGCACGCTTCCAGTGTTGCCACCGGATCTGACAAGCGTCGCGCCTTCAAGATTTCGCGGTCGCGTTCTGGTAATGCATCCAGATGCTTGCGCAATAATTCGTATCCACGTCGGCGAAATTCTATGCGTTCCAATGATTCTTCGATATTTGCACGATTATCCGCCAGATTAGACAGGATGTCTGATGCCCCCTCGTCCCCGATGTGCGCCGGCGCATTCAGTGATACATCGCGTGCCCCCACGCGTGTCGCCATACGCTTTACATCATTTTCCGGCACATCCAGATATTCCGCAATTTGTTTTGTTTGGTCGTCATTTAAGTTGTTATCCATAATCCCCAACGCCCGTTTTGCCCGCGCCAGGTTAAAGAACACCCGCTTTTGATTTGCAGATGTTCCAATTTTCACAATAGACCAGTTATTAAGAATTGTTTCATATATTTCCGCCCGCACCCAGAACATTGCGTATGTTGAAAATCTAAATCCCTTTTCTGGGTCGAATTTTTGCAATGCCTGCATCAGGCCCATATTACCACTGGCAATTAAATCGCCAACTGGAATACCATAGTTTTTAAAGTCGTACGCCACCGACACAACCATCCGCAAATGTGATGCCACCAGGCGTTCCCCCGCGCTTTGGTCGTGATTTTTAACCCATTGTGTGGCGTATTGGTATTCTTCTTCGGCGGACAACAGGGGTATTTTCTGTACCGTTTGTATATATTGCGCCAGGCCGGATTCATCACTGACCCCACGGGCGGCAACCAGTGAAGTATTTGCTTGTACCGGCAAAGCGTTCTTGATTTGCTTTTTCATAACTTTTATAGTATATCATAATTTGATAATTATCAAGCACAGGAGATTTATAAAATGTCATCAATGTTGTCAAGAAATCAAAAAGTGGCCCCTAAAAAGAAAACACGCCAGGAATATGCCGAAGACGCCCTTTATCGCGAGGTATGGGAAGACGTAAACAACGAAAAGACATTAAAGTTTATCAAAAAATACTATCGTCATTTGATTGCGGGCGCACTGGTTATTTTAATAATTGCGACCGGTTTTCAAATTGGTGCACGTCACATTGCGGCGCAAAAAATGCATACCGCCGAAATGTACGAAGAAGCCTTGGCCAGTGTTGATGCGAATAATTTGGCCCACTTTGCCGATGATGCATCGGGTGCGACGGCGGATTTGGCCCTGTTCCAGGCGTATTTATTGGACGGTGATATAAGCAAACTGGAACGCCTGGCCACCGATGGTAATACACGTGATTTTCGTGACTTGGCGCGTTTGCACATTGTAAATGCCCGTGGTGATGATATGGCGGCAACGGATGTTGAAAAATATCTGTCTGGTTTAGATACAAAAAGTTCACCTTTTTATTATACCGCGACCCTGACCGTTGCACAGAAGTATCTGACCGATGGCAACCGCGACGCGGCAAACAAATGGTTGGATAAAATCTTGAACGATGCGGATGCACCGGCATCTATTGTCGGTACGGCAACCACCCTGCGCTAAGGATAAAAAATGAAACGCGCAGTCATTGGGATTTTATCGGTATTGGCATTGTGTGCGTGTGACAAACACGACCCGATTTTACCGGGCACGCGTTCACCAATTTTTGATACGCCACGTATAAATATCTTGAATACAGATATCCAGAACCTGCCGGATGTGGCGTATAAATCAGATGACACAGATTGTCCATATACACGTGATGCATCGAATGTTGTATGGGATGGATCGCGCAAGATTTTTTCAGGATTCGCAACCGACAATGCGGTGGCATCTGATATAAAGCCGGTGTGCGCTGGGAAATATATCTATGTCGGATTAACAACCGGTGAATTGGTAAAGATTGAGCCAAAATCCCGTAAAATAATGTGGATTGCAGATATCTATCGGGCCAGTAACTTGACCGGTGGCGCATCAATGTTGGATATTGTTGCCGAACCGATTGTTCGGGACAAATATGTATATGTGGGCGGCCTGGCGGATGCGTTTTGCAAGATAAATGCAACATCTGGTGCGCGCGTATGGTGCACGAATATCAGTGTGCCAACCGATTTTACCATCGCCGGTGATACCGCGTTTGTTGCGGGTGCGGATAAAAAATTGTATGCATTGCGCCTGACCGATGGTGCGGCATATTGGACGGCAGATATTGAAAAAATCGCCACACCAATATATGAAAATAAAACCGTAACGGTTGGTAAACAAAAATTTAATGCGGTAAATGGTAAATAAAAAACACCGGCATTTGCCGGTGTTTTTGTTTGTTTCTGGTGGGTGGTATTGGACTCGAACCAACGACCTTTACGATGTCAACGTAACGCTCTAACCAACTGAGCTAACCACCCAAAACTGTTTTTTATGGGGCTATGTCCGTGAAACCAACGACCTTTACGATATCAATGTAACGCGGCTCACCAACTTTGCTAACCACCCAAAATGCCCCTAGATTATAACAGACTTTTTTCTAATTGCAAATATTAAATACTATGGGATATAATACCAATTGTAATGGGGAACCCGTTATGCGAGATTAGAACTCTCGTCCAACAGTCGCCTGCGCAGGCGTTAATTGCTCCAACCCGTGGTTGGAGGGCGATGAATATATTGAATAAGTCGCTGAGCATACTGTTGTGCAAAGTTCTAACCTCCAACCACCCCATATTGTGGTGGTTTTTGTTTTAACTAAAACAATGGGGGTGGTAATGACACTTGGCCAAGAAATCGAATATATTCGTAAATTGCGTGGCTTTTCGGTTGTGTATATGTGTAATGCCCTGAATATATTAGAAACTGATTATATGCATATAATTTCCCACGGTGGTCCCCTTAGTGTTTATCAGAAAATAATGCTGGTTGCGGCGACCGAATACCCGTTTGATAAAATGTCAAATAATTAAATAAAAATCCCGGCATTTGCCGGGTTTTTTATTCGTCTTTTTTCAAAAATTTTTCAAGCCATTTATTGTCAAAGTTTAATTGTTTAACATCTTTGTTGGCTAATAATTTCTGTTGCAATGGGATTGTTGTTTTTACCCCCTCGATAACGAATTCATCCAACGCACGCGTGGCACGCATAATACACGCCGGTCTGTTTGGTGCATGAACAATCAGTTTCGCAATCATAGAATCGTATGTTGCCGGAATTGTGTATCCGGTGTATGCCGCGCTGTCTACGCGAACGCCCATTCCGCCCGCCGGCGCATAAAGTGTTATTTTGCCCGGGTTTGGAACAAAAGTTTCTGGGTCTTCGGCATTGATACGAAATTCGATTGCGTGCCCATTTGGAATAACGTTTGATTGGTTGTATCCCAATTTTTCGCCGGCGGCAATGCGAATTTGTTCGCGAACCAGGTCAACGCCATATACCATTTCCGTGACGGGATGTTCAACCTGAAGCCGTGTGTTCATTTCCAGGAAATAGAATTTCCCATCTTCGAACATAAATTCAAAAGTACCGGCATTTGTATACCCCATTTTCTTGGCGGCGGCTTTGCAAACCTCTATCATATCGTCGCGCTGTTTTTGGGTTAAAATTGCGGCGGGACATTCCTCCATAACCTTTTGGTTACGACGTTGCAGGGAACAATCACGTTCACCAAAGATTACAACATTGCCGTGTTGATCGCCCAAAACCTGAAATTCAATATGACGCGGATGGGTTAATAGTTTTTCCATATAAAGCGTGTCGTCACCGAATGCAGATGCTGCCTCGTTCCGGGTTAATTGATATGCCTCTGCCATATCATTTTGGGACATAACCGCGCGCATACCGCGTCCACCACCACCGGCGGCGGCCTTTAACATAACGGGGTATCCGATTTTATCGGCGCATTCGATGGCGTGTTCCAGGCTTGTTATTGCCCCATCCGAACCCGGTACCACCGGCAACCCACATTCAATCGCGGTACGCTTGGCATTAACCTTGTCGCCCATTTTTTCAATCATATCTGGTGACGGTCCAATCCAAATCATTTTATGCTGTTCAACCTTGCGGGCAAAGTCCGCACGTTCAGACAGAAAACCATATCCCGGATGAATTGCATCAGAATTGGTAAGCAGCGCCGCCGTCAAAATCGCAGATTCATTCAGGTATGAATCACGCACCGCCGCCGGTCCGATACAAACAGATTCGTCCGCCAACTGTACGTGCATTGCATCCCGGTCTGCGGTTGAATATATCGCAACCGTGCGTATGCCCATATCACGACACGCACGAATAATGCGCAGGGCGATTTCACCACGATTGGCAATTAAAACTTTCTTAATTTGTGACATTTTATTCAATAACGATTAAAGGTTGGTCAAATTCAACCGCCGCCCCGTCTGTTACCAAAATTTCTTTGACGGTGCCGTCTTTGTCAGACTTTATCGGGTTAAATGTTTTCATTGCCTCGACCAGTGCGACCGTATCGCCGGCCTTGACCGATGCGCCAACGGTAACGAATGGTTTTGCGCCCGGCTCTGGTGCCAGGTATACAACCCCCACCATTGGGGATTTTAATGCGCATCCATTGATTTTATCTTCGCACGTTGCACCCATTTTTTTTGTTTCAACACCCGGTGCAGATACCGCAACCGTTGCAGCCTGTTGCTTAGACAAATGAATATGTTTACGGTACAGCCCGAACAAGAACTGACGTTCCAGGTTTAATTCAGTAATCCCCATTTCATCCATGATTTTTGACATAGATTCCACGGTTGCACGAAATGACATTTATAAATCCTTTTAATAAATTTTACATCATATCCCATAAATTTTATCACAAAGTACCACATTGTCAAGCATATCAGGGTACCGGGTCATATCCAAACCCACCCCCCGGTCGACAGCGCCAAATACGCTTTATTCCCATCCAGGTCCCGCGAAATGCGCCGTGTTTTTCAATTGCCTGCCTTGTGTATTCGCTGCATGTTGGGGTAAATCGGCACGCCGCCCGTCCACCAATAAATGGTGAAATACACGCCTGGTACATCCGCACCAGTCCGATTAGCGCACGCTTTGTAATACTTTGATTATTTTTGTGGTTGTCCATTTTTATAGGTTTTTTTTATCCAGTGTAACGCTTTGCGCATAGCGATGCGTCCCTCTTCCCTGGTGGCGTTCAGAATCGGCGCACGCGCCACGAATATATAGTCCATATTTGGTAGCATCATATCACTGTGGAATTGAATCCAGTCCCGCAACAGGCGTTTTGCGCGATTTCTGTCAACGGCGTGTTTAAATGTCCGCTTTGTCACGACCAGTCCATATCGCGCATCGTTGGGGTATTTTGCGTATTTTGCCCGCACGATAAAGTACGACGACAGGCCCGACAAATCATCGGGGGATACGGCAAAATCACTATGATTTTTAATTGTGTTACGCATGGTCTTTATAATAACACATAAATTAAATAGTCAAACTTTTTTTATGCCCGCATCTTGATTTTTAGCAATCCCCGTTTTATAGTGACGTGAACGTATTTATAAATCATGATTTTAGGGGCGAAAAATGTACAATTGGCTGATGAAATTTTTTTCCGCAGATATGGCGATTGATTTGGGTACCGCGAACACGCTTATTTATGTCAAGGGGCGCGGGATTGTATTGAATGAACCATCGGTTGTTGCGGTGGCTGAAAACCGCCTGTTGGGGCGCAAAGAAATTTTGGCCGTCGGGACCGAGGCTAAACAAATGTTTGGTCGTACGCCGGGCACAATTTCTGCGGTCCGTCCACTGCGTGATGGTGTTATCGCGGATTTCGAAGTGGCCGAAGAAATGATTAAATACTTTATCCGCAAGGTGCACCATAAAAATCCATTGGCCGCGCCATTGATTATTATTTGCGTGCCATCATGCGCAACCCAGGTGGAACGTCGCGCTATTCAAGAGGCTGCCGATGCCGCCGGCGCGCGCAAGGTATTTATTATCGAAGAATCAACCGCCGCCGCGATTGGGGCGGGCCTGCCGGTGGAAAAACCGGTTGGGTCTATGGTTTTGGATATTGGTGGTGGCACGACCGAGGTTGCGGTTATGTCCCTGGGTGGTATCGTGTATTCAAACGCGGTCCGCACCGCCGGCGACCAGATGGATATCGATATTATCGATTTTGTAAGAAAGAACAAGAATCTGTTAATTGGTGAAAATACCGCCGAAGAAATAAAGAAAAAAATCGGCACCGCCATTATGCCCAAGGACAAGGCAAACGAATTAACAATGAAGATAAAGGGACGCGATTTGCTGTCTGGTACACCACGTGAAACGGTTATCACTGAATCCCAGATTGCATCCGCCCTGGCACAGACGGTGTCCAAGATTGTTGATACCGTACGCCAGGCATTGGAATTAACACCACCGGAATTGTCGGCCGACATTGCGGACCTGGGTATTGCAATGACGGGTGGCGGTTCGATGTTGCGGGGCCTGGATGCGGCAATTCGCGCGGCAACGGGATTACCTGTATTCTTGGTGGATAATCCCCTGGCCTGTGTCGCCTGTGGCAGTGGCAAGATGTTATCCAGCCTGGATAAAAATCGCCACATTTTACAGACAATGTATTAAAAAACACCGGCATTTGCCGGTGTTTTTTATTCATATCTTAAACTGTCGATTGGGTTTAATTTTGCCGCCTTCATCGCCGGCATAACCCCCGACGCCAGGCCCACCACAACCGCAACCGATACCGATAACACAACCGGCCAAATACTGAACGGTACATTATACCCCAGTATCCCACGCCCTACCCCCTGGGACAGGCCAACACCAATTATTAACCCAATCATAGACCCCAGGAAAGAAATCATAATTGATTCCGCCAGGAACTGGATAATAATATGACGTTCGCGTGCGCCGATTGCCTTGCGAATACCTATTTCGCGTGTGCGTTCCGCCACCGACACCAGCATCATATTCATAATCCCAATCGCACCAACCAGCAGGGACACCGCCGCAATCGCAATCAGTAATAATTTCATATATCCAGTCACGGTATTCATCGTTTCCATAATCTGTTTCATATCCATAATTTGGAAATCGTCCACCACATCATCTTTTAATCTGTGGCGTTGCCGCAACAGTGTTGTAATTTGCTCAATCGCCAACGCGTTATCAGATTCGGGATACAGTTTAAGCGCAATCATATTAACTGAATTTGGAAAGCGTGACCCCTGTAAGCGTTTTTTTAACGTTGTAATTGGCACAATTACCATATCGTCTTGGCTGCCCATGGCCGAATCCCCTTTGGCCTTGGTTACACCTATGATTGTGACGGGGGTGTTTTGGATACGAATAACCTCGCCCACGGGGTTTTCGGGCAGCCCCAATTCTTCGGCGGTTTCTGGTCCAATAACGGCATACGTTGATGCGTTTCGCACCGCCGACATATCAAAGAATGTTCCATATTCTATTTCAACGTTTTGCACGGTTGTATAGTCTGGGTATACCCCCATCATAGACGTGCCCCAGTTTTTATTGCCATAAATTACCTGGACGGATCCGGGCTGAACCGGTGAAACCGCCATAACGTCCGGTAATTTTGCAATAAATTGGGCATCGTCTATGGTTAATGTTTGACGATTTCCCGTGCGCACCCCCGCGCTTTGTGCGGCGCCGGCGCGAATCATAATAGTATTTGTCCCAAGTGACGAAAACTGGTCCGTGATTTGATGCTGAACGGTTTCGCCAACCGCCACCATAATCACCACCGCCATAACCCCGATAATAATCCCCAACACGGTCAGGAATGAACGGATTTTATTTCCGCTGATGGATAACCAAGATTCTTTTAGAATATCATTTATGCTCATATTTGTGCCCTGCCCCGATGTTATAAATTATTGTCGTTCTTTGGTATTTTTCCGTCATAGTTTATTTTTCCGTCACGAATGTGAATCAGTCTGTCTGCATATTTTGCGATATCAAATTCGTGTGTAATCATAACAATTGTAATCCCCAGGTCTTTGTTTAATTCCTTAAAGAATTTCAATATTTCATTACCCATTTTACTGTCCAGTGCGCCCGTCGGCTCGTCCGCCAGGATTAACTTTGGTTCGCCCGCCAACGCACGTGCAATTGCGACGCGTTGCTTCATACCGCCTGATAATTGCGTTGGCAAATAAGATTCGAAATTTTCCAATCCCACACGCTTTAACATTTCGCGTGCGCGCCGTTCGCGTTCATCGTGTGTCATACCACGGTACATCAGTGGCAACATTACATTGTCCAGCACGCTGCGTTTAGGCAACAAATTAAACTGTTGAAAAACAAAGCCGATATATTCATTACGAACCAATGCCAATTCATCCGTACTTAAACCCGTCACGTCATTGCCATATAGTTCATACACCCCACTGGTCGGTGTATCCAGTGCGCCAATGATGTTCATACACGTTGATTTTCCCGAACCCGACGGCCCCATAATCGCAACAAATTCGCCGGCTTTGACCGTGAAATTGATGTCGAATAAGACCTGTTGCTCGCCCCCCAGTTCCAGTGGAAAACTTTTGTTAATATCTTTTAGCGAAATGATAATCTCGGATGATTTTTTCATAACTCTCTGTCCCTGTAATTCCCGCATATTATATCATAAAAAAACAAGGCAGATAAATTGATTTATATACTAATTGACAAATAAATATTTGGTGATAATATAAAAACACTATGTCAAAGATAAAACAGGTTTTTGAATATGCGATTGACCGGCTTTTGCCGGTGGGTGTTGTTGTACGTAATTTGCCATACGTTATGATTTTCAAGACCACACATTGGTGTTGGTATAATTGCCCGCATTGCTGTGAATCGGCGGGCAAAAATCGTCCGGCGGAATTTATCCCGGCCGATGTTATAAAATATTATACAGATGCCGCAACATCAGATCCAAAGTTTGCAAAGGAAATGGTTTTGACCGGTGGCGAAATAATGGCGTCTTATAAATTTGATATGAAAAACTATGTTCCGGAATTGGCGAACTATATCACGGAACGTGGGATTAGGCTGGATATAAAAACAAATGGCGCGTGGATTCGTAACAAAGACCTGCGTACCAAAATTGTCCCAGATTTAATCAATATAAATGAACGTAATTCGGGTCAACGCCGTTTGCCGTATCAACTATCTTTGTCGTTGGATAAATATCATCCAAATGCGCTGGAAAATACATATGAAATAATCTGTGAATTGGCGCGACGCAATAAAAACAAGCCAACAATTTTGGTGCATATATCCGGCTTTATGGGCCAGGATAAAATTTACAAAGAATTGCTGGCCAAATTGTTTGGAAATCGCAACATAAAGATCGAAGAAGCCTTTATTGCGGCAAAATCTGGAAACGCAATACCTCTGCACGTTATCAATCGTTGTGTGGCCTTGCGCCCATCATTCGGTGCGGTGCTTTTTGCCGGCGGACGCGCCCAGAATTTACCAGAGGCCACACCCGCCGCCAACCCAACATTTGAAATACTAAATCAAGATGCAGATCTGTTGATGGCATTTGATGGGGCGGGAAATGTAACATTGGGTGAAAATTCCGGTCGCAAGATAACGGTCCCCTGGCGTGACAAGGATGGAAATCCCCGGGATTTACCGGCAATTAGACGTGATTTGGTGCAACGTGCCCGATATGAACAATTGCGACACAATATGATAAATTTAAAGAAAATTTTTGTTAAATAAAAAGTTTAAAAAAGGCCGGCATTTGCCGGCCTTTTTATGATAATTTTTTTATCAATTCTTCCAGTTGGATTCGCGTTGCAAATGAAATAACAATCTGCCCCGCCCCACCCCGACGTTCGATGATTTTTACCGGTGCGCCGATGTTTTTAGTGACACTGGTTTCCATATCACGAACAATTTTTGGATCAATTGTTTTGGAAATCTTTTCCCGGCATTTACCGGCCTTTTTGCCATTATTTACCAGTCGCTGTGTATCGGCCACAGAAATTTTTTCACTTATAATTTTATGTGCCAAATCTTCTGGATTATCGGCAACCGCAATTGTGCGTGCGTGTGATGCAGATATTTCGCCCGACGCAACCAATGTCTTTACTGATTCTGGTAAATTATTTATGCGCATAATGTTGCGAATATAACTCTCGGATTTGCCGATTAAACGTACGACATCGCCTAATTCATATCCGCACTCGGTCATCAGGTTTTTATAAGCATCGGCCTCTTCTATTGGGTTCAGGTTTTCGCGTTGAACATTTTCAATCAGTGCAATTTCCATTGCGTTTTCGTTACTTAACGATTTTACCAATGCCGGAATTTCGTTCAATCCCGCCAATTTACTGGCGCGATATCTGCGTTCGCCCGCAACAATTTCGTACATATATGGACGCCCCGTAACCGTACGCAACAAGATTGGCTGTAATACACCCTTTTCGCGAATAGATGCCGCCAATTCGTTTAATTCTTCTGTGCTAAATGTTTTTCGTGGCTGGTCGGGATTTGCACCGATTTGCGCCAACGGGATTTGTTTTACAACAACGCGTTCAGCGCCTGTCAAAACGGATATATCTGGGATTGCACCCTTTGCTAATTGCAGGTCGGCCAAACCGCGTCCCAATCCAAATTTATTTGTTGCCATTTTCGATTCCTTCGGTTCTTTGAATTACTTCGGTTGCAACGCACAGGTATGCCTGGGCACCGGGTGATTTAAAATCATAGAATAGGGCGGGTTTGCCGTGGCTGGGGGCCTCGGACACGCGGACATTGCGTGGTACAACAGTTTTAAATACGGTGTCGCCAAATGCCTTGCGTACGTCATCTTCGACCGCACGGGTCAGACCATATTGTTTCGAATACATTGTTAACAGTACGCCCAAGATTTCCAGGTTTGGATTCCATTTTTGACGCACAGCGGCGATTGTGTCTGTTAATTGGGTCAATCCTTCCAGTGCGTAAAATTCGCATTGTAGCGGGATTATAACCGCGTTTGCGGCCGTTAGTGCGTTAACGGTCAAATACCCCAATGCCGGTGGACAGTCGATAAGAATATAATCATAATGCTCTGCGATAGTGTTTATTGCATCGCGCAGACGAAATTCTGGATTTTCCATCCCCAATAAATCAATTTCCAGCCCGGCCAAAGCCTGGGAAGAGGGCAGCAAATGCAACCCTGGAACCGCGGTTGATAAAATATTATCCGCGATGTTTGCGGTGCCCATAATAACGCCATATGCGCTTTGGCGATGGTCGGCACGAACAAATCCCAATCCTGTGCCGGCGTTTCCCTGGGGGTCCAGGTCGATTAACAAAACTCGGCGCTTGATTGCCGCCAAAGAAGAACCGATGTTGATTGCGGTTGTTGTTTTTCCAACGCCACCTTTTTGATTTGCAAATGCAATAATTTGAACCATTTTCCCTTTCCTAAGAATTTAATTTAACTTCCTTTAAAGATTATAAAAAACCGCCGATTCAGTCAAGATATTAAATCTAAACAACAAAACGTCGTATATTCAATAAATTATTAGTGATTTCATATGAAATGGATGTTTTTTTGTTTCGTGTATGGAAAATGTACGAAAAAGCCGGCAAATGCCGGCAAAAACGTAAAAAATAACTTGAAACAATAAATTGTTAATAATTTCATATGAAATTACCGGTCAAAACGCACCGAAATGATATATCCATCGCCTGTTTTAGATGGGGTCAGGTCGTGATTGAATTTATATTTGCGTTTTGCGTCGTTAATTTCGGTTTCAATTTCCCGGCCTTTTAATAGAAAAAGCCGGCATTTTGTACGTGCAACATAGCCCATAATTTTGGTCAGTGATGCAAATGCGCGTGCGGTGAATACAAAATTGTGCGAATTGGCCGGCATTTGCCGGACAAAATCTTCCAGTCTGCCGTGATAAATTTCAAGGTTGTTCAGCCCCAGTTCCTCTTTTACGGCGCGCAAGAATGAAACCTTTTTTCCGATTGATTCGACGCACGTCACGTGCCAACCCAAAATTGCCAAAACAACCGCCGGGAATCCCGCGCCGCTGCCCATATCTATGATTTTAACATCCCGTGGCAGGACGTCCGCCAACTGTGCGGAATCGGCGATATGACGTGTTTGTATATCGCCCAAAGTGCTGGGGGCGACAAGATTCATTCGCGTTGACCATTCACGCAGCAGTTTTTCATATTGTTCAAATTTGACTTTATTGCTCATAAGCGGTATTCTAACACAATTATGAGGAAAGTCGAAAAAATATTTATTGGTGTGGGTTTAATTGCGGTTGTTGCGGTTCTGGGTGGGGCAATGTTTTCACATATGTCAAAACAATCCAAGGCACCCCAGGCAACGTTTCCAACGACCCAGTACGGTGCGTTTTTGGCGGCCCAGCACGCAATTTATGTCAATGATTTTGAAAATGCTGCGCGTTTTTCGGATGTCTTGACGCATACCGAATACACGACGGTTCAGAATACAAAATTTTTATCTGAATTTTTAAGCGGTAAAATGCCATCCGATGCAAAACTGTTAAAGGCAGAAAAGGGCGCCGCCGCCAAGATAATTTATGATGCTTATCTTGTCACCCAAGACGATTGGAAGGCTTTTCATAATCGTCACAAAACGGATGAATCCGCACTTTCTTCGCCATTTCGTATATGGTCTGCGATACCGAATGATTGGCGCACAAACACATTTAAGTTTATCGACCGGCTTTCGACCAACGATTCTTGGAAGGCGTTTGCCCGCGGACAAATATATGCGGAATTGGGTGACATAGACCGTGCAAACATCGAATTTGCCAAGGTGCATCCAGACTTTATGAATTTAAATGATTATATGTATTTGATGTCATTTTATAATCATTTCGAATTGTTTGAGGATGCGCGTATCTTGCACGATGATTTTGTTGCACGTCCCGGCGGAATGTTTATGGCCGATTTTACAGATTTTCCGGCCTGGGAAACATTTTCAGGGTATAAAAATCAATTGGCGTTCAATCTGGTGCAAAGTGTATCGCATACGCAAATTATGATGTATTCAGATTTGGCGATGTTGTTTTTGCGCTTTGCTGAAATAACGTCACCGGATGCAAAAAACAGTGATGCTTTAAACTATTATTTGGGACAATATTTTTATACCAACAGTGGCGATTATCAGGCTTGTTTTGACAAGATTTCATCGTCTTCGCCATTTAAATTATTTGCAGATTTACGTATTGCGGAACGTGATGGTGATGTTCGGAAATTGATTTCTATCCTGGACAGGAATCCATTATTTGTACCGGCAATAAATTCGGCGGTTTCGCGTTCTATTCAAAAGGGTAATCGTCGTGATGCATTGCGTGTTGTAAATCGTGCATTGGATGTGGAAAATCTTGGCGAAATAGGGCGGTCATTTTTATACAAAACGCGTGCCCAGATAAATTACGCGTTCGGCAGATATGACGATGCGCAATCTGATTTGCACGCGGCATCGCGTACATTGGGGGCGGACGCGGATATATTATCGTTACAGGCAAAAATTTGGGCGGCCCAGGACCGTGAAATTGAAAACGCATATGATTATGCGATGGGACTGGTTCGTCAAAATCCATCAGATGTGTTTGCGTGGGACACACTGGGGCGGGTTGTTGCCACGCGCGAGGGTGCCTATGCGGCCCTGGAATTATTATCCCGGGTCGGCGAGGTATCAAACACCTGTTCATCATTATTTGATATTATGGGTGATTTATATGAACAGGTTGGGGATTGCGACCGTGCACGCGATGCATACAATCGCGCAATAGAATTGTCTGATGACGGTATGGTTGTTGTCCCGCAAATAGAAAGAAAACTAAGGAAATTAAAATGAAAGTATCTGTAATTGGGGCAGGGGCCTGGGGCACTGCGTTGTCGATTGCCGTTGCGCGCGGCGGTGCGGATGTTGTTTTATGGTCTTATGATTGTGAATACAAGCATTTTGATGATGTTGAAATGCCATCTAATATAACCGTAACGCCAGAAATGGAAAAAATGCGTGACAGTGATGCGTGGTTGATTGTGACACCGGCGGCATTTTTCCGGGAAACACTGCGTAAAGCGCGTGAATTTTATATGGACCAACCAATAATTATTTGTACCAAGGGCGCGGAAAGTTCAACCGGTGCATTTACATCTGAAATGCTGCGCGATGAATTGCCGGAATGTAAATTTTTTGGTGTGTTATCCGGCCCGCAATTCGCCGCCGAGGTTGCCCAAGGCATCCCCACGGGTTCAACCCTGGCCGGGGATAAGGCGGTTGTAAACATTGGCAAACAAATCTTGAATCAATTATACATAGAACCCAGCGACGACATCATTGGCACAGAATTATGCGGTATGGGTAAAAATGCGGTTGCATTGATTTGTGGTTATAATTCGGTTGCGTGCCGTGGCGAAAATGATCGTGCAATGTTGTTCACGCGCGCCTGGAACGAGGTGGTTGATCTAGGAATCGCATCGGGGGCCAAAACACGTACGTTTTTACAGTTATGCGGAATAGGGGACTTGTTCCTGTCTGCGACATCCCCGACCAGTCGTAATTATTCGGGTGGCGTGGCAATTGCCCGTGGTTTGCCACCGGCCGGCACGGTCGAGGGGCTGTTTGCCCTGGGGGGATTGATTGCGCGTGCGCGTGCCTTAAATGTTCCAACGCCCGTGTTATGCGAAATGCGCGATAAAATGGGTTTATAATAAAAATCCCGGCAAACGCCGGGATTTTTATCTATGTCAGTCGAATGGATTATCAGACTTTTCATATTCAATTACAATGGGCAAGTGTTCCCACTTTAACGCCGTCGCAATTCCGCGACGTAAATACCGCGTATAAGATTCTGGGATATCAGACGCCCCGCCGACATTTATTGTTATGCGCATTGGATGACGCCCCGTTTGACGTGCAAACTTAATCTTCATTGGACGTTTCAGGCGTGACATAGGTGGCTGGCGCTCTGCGACAAGTTTCTCGACAATTCGGTTTATCAGACTAGTTGGGGCCTGGGCGGATGAAATATCCCATTGTTCATAAACGCGCTTGAACAGGTTTTGAACACCACTGCCCGTTTCCGCAGATATCGCCAGGATTAACGGCTTTATAATCTGGTGGAAAGAATTAGAGAATTGATGTTTTAACTTTAACAGTTTTTCATCGCGTTCGGCCGGCTCTATCAAGTCCCATTTGTTTAACGCAACGCATAAAATTTTACCCGCATCATAAACGCGTCCCGCAATCCCCAGGGCCTGGTTCTCGATATTTTTTGTTGCGTCCACAACCAATATTACAACGTCTGATTTTCCAATCGCATCCAGTGACTTTAATGCAGACAGTGTTTCAACATCGTCTTTGACACCGGCCTTGCGACGCAGGCCCGCCGTATCCATCAAAACGATATCACGACCATAGAATTTTGTTGGTATTTTGACCGTGTCACGCGTGATACCCGGCGCGTCCATAACAATCTGTCTTTGTTGTCCCAATACACGATTAACCAGGGTTGATTTACCAACATTGGGCTGACCCATAATTGCAATTTTTACACGTGTGTCGGCCGCCTTTTCTGGTGTGGGGGCATTCGCATCGTCACCCGCAATTTTATCCAGAAATTCATATATTGCGTCAAAACCGCGTTTATGTTCGGCTGAAATCATTTGCGGTTCGCCAAAGCCCAACTTATAGAAATCATGAACATCCGCCATACGTTTGCCGGATTCTGATTTGTTGACTAACAATAATACGGGTGCCTTGGTCTTGCGACGAACCAGGCGCGCCCAGTCTAAGTCCGCATTGGTCAGGCCCACGCGCCCATCAACGACGAACAATACCGCGTCGGCCGCGCATATTGCGTCAATTGCCATATTGGTTGAGTCCAACGCAATACCATTTTTTGCGTTTTCCAGGCCCGCCGTATCCATCAGTTTATATGGACGGTCTGAAAACATTCCATCGATACAGTCGCGTGTTACACCCGGGCGATCGTGCACCAGTGCATCACGTGTCCCCGTCAGGGCATTAAATAATGTGGACTTGCCCGTGTTGGGACGTCCAGCTATGGTTACTTTTAACATCACTTTTTCCATTGATTTTTTGTAATTATAAAGCAAAAATATAAATAATCAAATCTGGGGGTGCAAAATGATAAAAAAGTTCAAGCGCGCAATAAAACACGTTCGTGATGTAATTATAAACCCACGTCGCTTTTTTACAAAGATTGTCGCCGACGGCAATATGGAAGAGGCTATGTTCAAAGCATTCCTGTGGGGGTTGTTGGGTGGTTTGTTGGTGTTTGGTATTAACCTTTTGACCGGTGCGTCATTTACGGTTGGCGCGTTATTCAGTGCATTGATTATCGCCCCGGTTATGGCGGTTGGCGTATTGTTTGTTATGGGCGGATTGTTGATGTTGGTGTCTGAAATCACGGGTGGTGAACGTGATTGGGAAATTGCGATAAAGGCATTGGCGTCTGTATTCTTTATGTATCCGGTGATATTGGGGGTTAATGCGCTGGCGTTTAATTGTACGTCATTGTGGATTATCAGTATATTGGTAGACGCCTATATTTTATTTTTGTTTTATAACATTGCGCTGTATGCGATGCGTGGCAATCGCGCCAACGTTGCAATGGTGATTGCGATAATTGCGATGTTTATGGTGACCGTATACGCCACAGATTATCGAATGGGGTGGTTTGTGCTTAAAAACAACAGCGCCGCATTTGCGTGTTTATAAAAAATCCCCCGAATGTGGGGGATTTTTAATTACCAAAAAGCTTTGTATGTATATGGTCAAATTCTGGTGGATATCCCAAACGCGCGGCCAGTTCGAAAAAATGATACGCCGGTATGGCCAATTCCCCACGTTCGTACGCATCAACAAATTCGGCATCTATATGCAGCATTTCTGCGATTTGTGCAATGGATAAATTTCGGTCACAACGTACAGACTTGATAATATCGCCAAGATATACATAAAAATCCCGCGCGTTATCCGGCACAATAAATTCCAGTGGTAAATTTTTTATATCGATTGTCATCGCCCCCCCCTTTTAATTATTAAAAAAATACCACCTAAAGAAAATTTAAGTGGTTGGAGGTTCAAAGCTATTAAAACGAAATAGTCTGATGTATTGATTATTCCATCAGCCTCCAACCAAGTTGGTTGGAGTTTTTGGTCCATAAGACCCGTTTTAGAGGCTTTGAAACCTCATACTGACAAAACATCAGTACAATGGGATTATATACCATCAAACAAAAATTACCATAAGAATTTTTTCTTGGTTTATATAAGCAACTTCATATCTCTTGTCTCATATCACATATCTCAAAAAAAATCCCCCGAATGGGGGATGTTTTATGAATTACGATTTTGCAAGACGGCGGTAAACGTTGCCTCTGCTACCTTTTTGCCGGACACCATTGCAATGCCGTGGAATTTGTATAATTTCATCTTGCTGGTTATCAGTTCAACGTGTAATTCCAATTTGTCGCCGGGATGCACCATATGTGAAAATTTAATTTTCTCCATTGTGGTAAAATAACCCAATGTCTGGGCGGCCTCATCCGGGTCCATACGCTTGAATGCGACAAAGCACGCCGTTTGTGCCAATGCCTCTATCTGTAAAACACCGGGCATAATTGGTTTGTCTGGGAAATGTCCCGCGCACCAAAATTCATCATCGCGTACATATTTTATACCAACCGCGGATGTATCCGAATATTCACGAATTTCATCCACCAGGCGCATATTCCCACGGTGTGGAATAATGGCCTCTATCCCCTTGGCGTCAATCATATCTGTGTCCCCCTATATTTATTTCTTTGAATTCTTTTTTAGCCAGGCATAGTGACGCATAAATTCTGTTCCCGGTCCCGCCGGATAACCCATATGTGATTGTCCGTCTGGGATATTTCTGAAAACGCCACTGTTTGCGCCGACCGATGCGTCATTGCCAATCTTTACCCCATTGGCAACACCGACGTGTCCACCCAATAACGCGCGGTCACCAACCACGACACCACCCGCCAGGCCCACGCCCGACGCAACAAAGCATTCGTCCCCAATAACCACGCCGTGTGCAATCTGGCACAGGTTATCGATTTTTGTTCCGTTCCCAATGCGTGTGTCCGTCATAGCGCCACGATCAACACAGGTATTTGCGCCAATCGATACCCGGTCGCCAATAACAACGCGTCCCACGTGTGGAATAAATACGTTTTTACCATTTTGACGGGTATAACCAAATCCATCTTTGCCAATAACGGCGTTGGCGTTAATCACGCAGTCTGCGCCAATTGTCGCGTTTTCAATATGTGCGCCGGTTTGAACAACCGTACCACGCCCCAAGACAACATTGCGTCCAATATACGCATTTGGATAGATTTTAACATCCGCCTCAATCACGGCGCCACGTTCAACCGTTGCAAATTGTCCAACATAGACCGTGCGTTTTTTACGAAAGAAAACACCACGCGCAACGTCCGCATTACGATGAACGCCAAAGCGTGGCTTCTCGCGATAAATTTCCCCCAGGATTTTTACGATATTTCCACGTGGGCTGTCCGTAATCAACAACGTTGCCCCCGCCGGTGCGTCCGCCACCTGATCGGGCTGTAATAAAATCACGGTTGCACGGGTGTTTTTCAGCACCTCTATCGGCAGGATTTTAAACGCCGCACTGTTTCGTTCCGTCGAATAAAACGCCAGCTGTCCCGCGCGTGCATCCGCAATTGGTGCAACACCGCGTACCGGTGCGTTTTTATCACCTTGTAATTTTAGGCCGAATTTTTCAGCCAACGCCCCCGCCGTCGTTTTCGCGGCTTTTGGGGCAAATAAAAAAGATAGTATTTTTGACATAGCCCGATTATAGAATAAAAAAACTGGCCCCGCCAGTTTTTTGTTATTTTTACTTTGCGGCCTTGGCCGGTGCAACGATAATAGATTTTGTTCGTTCGTCGGGCTTTGATTTAGATTCCAGTGTTCCGCGTTCCCCGATAATTTCCAAGATACGTGCAAATAATTCGGGCACCGCATCCTTGCCACGTGCCAAGACTTTTTTAGAACCTTTGGTCATAACGGCAATTTTAACCTTGTTCCCGTCACCTAAAAATTCCAGAACCTTTTTCATTTTAATGTTCAGGTCGTTTTCTTCGATAAACGGTTTTACCCAAACCTCTTTCATTTCGGTGGTTTTTTGATTTTTCTTGGCCTCGGACGCGCGTTTTTTCTGTTCATACTTGAATTTGCCATAGTCCATAATCTTTGTAATAGGTGTTGGACCATTTGCATTCATTTCGACCAGGTCCAGTCCCATATCCGCCGCCATTGCAATTGCGTCTGCGGTTGACATAATGCCCAGATTTTGGCCATCTGCGCTGATTACCTGAACGGATTTAGATGTAATCCGATTGTTCATACGTGGGCCGGCATCGCGGCGGTTATCACGATTCATTGTTGGTTTAATAGTAGGCTCCTTTGATACACTATGGGCGAATTATTATTTATTTTTACACGTTTTTCAACAAATTTTGTACATTTTGCAACGCGTTCCACACATCACGCTTGGCCGCCGGTTTCAGTATAAGATAATTTGGATGATATATCGGCATTATTGTTGCACCACTTTCTGTCTGTACCGGTACGCCGTGCGCCCGCCCCAGGTTAATCCCCGCAATCTCGGCCGCCGGCAGGGTACCCAACGTTAAAATCACACGCGCCCCCAGCAATTCAATCGCGCGATTTACAAATGGGCGCGCTAAATCAATTTCTTCGCGCGATGGTGTGCGTCCCCCCGGCGTCCGCCAAAACAGCATCGGCAGTATTGATACATTATCGCGACTCATCCCAATTGCAGCCAACATTTTGTCCATTAAATCACCGTTCGCACCCGTCAGAATTGTCCCCGCCGCATCATCATCGGCCGATGGCATATCTGTGATAATAATCATACCATTTGGATTTTTTGCGATATGAATGGGAACCGTGTTTGTTGCGCCCGCGCGCAACGGGTGATTAAATTCGCCAATCATACGGTTCAGTGCATCTATATCCGTCGGGCGTGCCGCCATTGACATCGCGGTTTCCATCGTCATTGGTGTTGTTGGGGCGATTGGTGGGACCACACACGTCGCCGTCCGTCCCGCGGTATCGACGATTGGTGCGACCGTTTGCGATTGCGTGACAAGATTCGCCCGCACCAATGGCACATCGGTTATTTCCCAACGAATTCCCGCCAAATATAAATCCCGCAAAGTCCCATCTGTCATTTTTTGTTTTTCCTTGATATTTCATAAGTTTTATTATACAATAGACGACGAGCAACAGAAACTCAAGGGAGTATTTTCATGAAAATTAAAAACTTTGCTATGTTGGCTGGTGTTGCGGGGCTGTTGGCTGCTTGTGGTGGTTCCAGCATCGTTGAACCTGCTGATTTAAACGAACAGCGCGTATTCTTTGCGTTCAATTCTGCTGAAATTTCCGAAGATGCGGAAAACAACCTGTTGGGTCAGTCTTTGTATATGAAAAACCACGAAGATGTTAAAATCCAAATCGCTGGTAACTGCGACGAACGTGGTTCCACAGAATACAACTTGGCTTTGGGTGCAAAACGTGCCAACGCCGCCAAGGAAGTTCTGGTAAAAGACGGTATCGATGCAAAGCGTATCTCGACCATTTCTTATGGTAAAGAACGCCCATTGGTTCAGGGTTCTGGCGAAGAAGTCTGGAAATGGAATCGTAACGCAACAACAACTGTTAAATAATAGTGTTGTGATAGGTGTTTAAATCCCGCCAATTGGCGGGATTTTTTTGCATATGTTGCGCTGGGACAAGTTTCTCTTTTCATTTATATTTTTTATTGTTATAGTTGAATTGCTAAAACATAAAAAACAAAAAGGATGGAAAAATGGCAACAAAAACAAATGTAAATCCGGCGGCAAAAAGTTATGCAAAAACCGGTATTATCGCGGCGATTGTTATTGCGGTTGCTGCGTGTGGGGTATGGCTGGTATCAAGCCTGAATGGTAATTCGGGTGCATCGGTCGAAGAATCAATGGAAATGGTATCGACGGATGCGGCAAATGCGTCTGACCTGCGAATCGCGGTTATTCGTATGGATGCGATTCAAAATGATGCTGTTGCATTACAAGACCTGCGCAAACAGAAAGAAAATTATGAATCAAAATTACGTGATGAATTAACCAAGCGCCAGAAAGAATTAGAAAAAGAAAAGGCGGAAATTGAAAAATCCCAGGACGTTTTATCGCGCGAGGCCTTGCAACGTCGCGTTGTCGATTATCAAGGTCGTGTAAATGAATTACAGCGTGATTTGACCGAACGTGCACAGAGCATTGAAATGTCTTTCCAGAAGGCCTTAAATGATGTTCAAACCAAACATCTGGACCCGATTATTGAGGGTACAATCGCGAAAAAGAAATTGTCTTTGGTCGTCGATGGTCGTTTTGCACGTACGGGCGCCGATGCGGCAAATCTGGACATCACAGACGAGATTGTCAAAGCACTTGATAAAAAAGTATCCAAGGTAAAAATGGACACCCCAAAAGGGTTCTAAGAAATAAAAATCCCCCAGACGGGGGATTTTTTATTTTGCATTATTAAGGCGTAATTGACCACACGCCGAACCGATGTCCGTACCGCGTTCGCGACGAATGCGTGTATGAATCCCATTTTTAATAAGGATATCTTGGAAACGATGTACCGCGTTCCCCGATGGTGATGCAAAATCACGTTCATCAACCGCATTCCACGGAATCAGATTTACCATACAATTTTTTCCCGCCAATAATTCGGACAGTTTTTCGGCGTATTCCGGGGTCGCATTATACAATTCTGTGTCGCCATTTTCGTTGCGACGCCCCAGTAGTATGTATTCAATCATCAACTGACGATTATGTGTATCGGTAAAACGCCACGCCGCATCCAGAACCTGACTTAATTTATATTTATTGTTAATTGGCATAATTTGCGAACGTAATTCGTCCGTTGGTGCGTGCAAAGATATCGCCAGGTTAATCGGTCGTCCCCATTCAATCAATCGTTCAATGCCCGGTACAATACCGCACGTTGAAACCGTTATGCGGCGCCATCCAATACCCATATCGCGATTTGCGCGTTCGATAAAATCGATTACGTTTTCTGTGTTCTGTAATGGTTCCCCCGTACCCATAATAACGATATGAGACACATCGTTATTATTCGCATCGCCATTCGGCCGAATTGGTTTATCGCTAAATTTATCGCCACGCAATTCCCATTGTGCGATTAAAATTTGCGCAAAGATTTCATTGGCGGTTAAATTGCGTTTCAGCCCCAACAGCGTACTGGCACAAAAACGACACCCCATCGCACAGCCGGCCTGGGAACTGACACAGACACTGTTGCCATATGTTGTGCGCATTAAAACGCATTCAATGGTTTCCCCGTCATTTAGTTCCAGCAAGAATTTTGTGGTCTCGCCATCGGCCGATTGCAGTTTTTTTATAATTTTTACCGGCAACATTTGTGCAACCGAATCCAGGTCCCGCCGCAATGTTTCCGGTATATTTTTCATAGATGCCGCATCGGGCGCACCACGCATTAACCATTCGCGAATTTGCTTTGCACGAAACTTTGGTTGCCCCATATCGCCCAAGAACTGGGTTAATTCCGCATCAGTTAAATTAAAAAGTATCGGTTTTGTCATATTTATAACTTGTATCTGTCGTCGTTAATAACAATTACCGCCTTGCGACGTAATTGTTTAAGTTGCTGGTCTGCCTGGAACATAGCGGATTTAAATATCGCGTTTTGTTTTATAATATTGTCCAGGTCCCCATACTCTTTTGTCTTTTTTGCATCGCATACCAGCAAAACATTTCCATCCACCCGCGTCGACCAGGTTAATTTTTTCAACCCCGCCACACGCTCACGCACATCCGCCGCCAATTCATATTGCATTGCGGTAAATTTTTGTGGCGCACCACCTAAGTTTTCGGCCATTTTGATTGCGTCATCACAAGATTTGGGTTTGGTTAGTTTTTTTGCAACCGCATCCGGAATATCAACCAGGCGTACAATCGTCATTTCAATTGGCAATCCGTGTTCAGTCGCCAGAGATGTTTTTTCTGCATTGATTTCATCTGCGGTAACGTCAATCGTTGGCACAATCGTGTGTGCAACCAACACCTGCCAGGCGATTTCAGATTTAAGGGCACTGCGCGCCATATCTTTTTCAGCCGCCGTCAATTCCCCCAGGTTCATTTTCTTTAATTCCTTGTCAACGTCTTCATCACTTGGGGCGGCACCAACACTTGATGCATGTGCCAATTTAACAGCATCATCAATAATGGCGTTCAGCGCAACCCGCCGATTGTCCGATGATGTTTTTCCCTGTTTTGCCATCAGTGTTGTACGCGATGTCACGTCGGTATCCGTAATTGGTTTACCGTTTACCGTTGCAACCACAGATGCCGCATATGCCGGCATTGCAATCATCATTGATAAAAATATCAGTGCTTTTTTCATTTTTTCTCTTTCCTTTGCGCTTTTTAATATCTTTGGCCGTCAATGCTCATACCGAATCTGAATTGGAATGTTGTTGTCCCCTCATAGTCTTCTTTGACCGCATTATCACGACGATATTCGATTGATAAATAATAGCACGGATGTTCATAGAACAGTCCCCCCGTATGTCGCTGAAAATCGCCGAATGTCATATTGTAAATACCGTTCCAACGCAATGCCCAACGATTAGATAACTGAATGCCGGCACCAATAACGGCCTCGTTAATATTATCTTCGCGGGCCAGTGTTTCTTCAAATTGTTGTGACCATATGTGCCCGACATTCAAGAAATTTTTTACCCCACCAATATGCAACGATGTTTCCATATGCCGCAATGAAAAATCGTTACGGTCCAGACGGAAACGCGTCGCCACGTCCATCCATTTGTTATTATTAAATCCGACGCGCCCCACATAATCCGACGCCCCGTGATGATAACCGCTGTTTATATCAAGTGTCTCGGCCCGATCTGTTAAATCGTATGCCTGACCCAAGAATATTTCTGCATTGGTGCCATCTTCATTGTTAAACGCGGCATATCGCACGCCATAGTCTGCGAACGTTCCATTTTCCCATAAATCATAGCCAGAAAAACGATTGTCGGAAAACAATGTTGAATCAGACAAAAATGTTCCCGCTGAATCAGTGTTATCACTAAACTGTTCTTCTTCTGTCTGTCGCATAACGGTCAGGCGCGCCCGCGGTTCAATTACCTGGGTCCAGGTTTTATTTGGCCGAAACATTGGTAATCCCCATTCGACATACCCGCTTGGCAGAAAGCGGTTTTTATATCCCGAAAAATCGGCCGTATCGACCAAATCGGTATTATCAAAATGATATAAATCATATCGTGCATCCAGACTTAACGTCAATCGGTTCCCGCCCCACAATGTCCACGGCGATGTAATTCTTGCATCCCCGGTTACACGCTGGGATGACATACCATCACCAGACACGCCCAAGATATCCGTGATAAATGTCATATATGTTTCATCAAATAATGGCTGGGTTTGATATACACCACGAATGTTTGGTAAAATATTTCCGCTGGGGATTGTAGAATTTCCGCCATATTCAGAACGCATTTCTTGGAATATATGCATATCGGCCACCGCATACGCAGATTGGCCAAATAATTCCAGTTTTGCCCCCGAATCCAAATATGGTTGGTCGCTGTAAAATCCGTACTTTTGCAGGTATGTTCTGTCCGATGCACGTTCCAGGAATATTGTCGCCCGTGCATTATCACCCAATTCAATGATATCATCGTTAAAGATATGCCAACGACTTTCCCCGGCCTTGTTGTATGTATACGATGCCTGGGTTCTGTATTCGGAATGTTCTGCATTTAGCCGATGTTCAATTTGGAACAGCGGATTTTCCTGGGTTAAATACGACAGTTTGAAAGTCGCATCGTGTGTTTCGGAAAAATTCACATACAATGGGATGTTTATCTGGGTTCCCATTTTATTGGTTGATTCAAAGTCTGGTGTTAGAAAACCAGTCTTATATTTTACGCCTGGATCCGGCATTTCAAAATATGGCAACCATAACACTGGAATATTGTATGCCCATAAAACTGGACTGTAAAATCGCAACATACGTTCGTCCATTTTATAGACAATCTTGTACGTTGAAATTTCCCACGCATCCCCAAATCCATCACAGTTATCACACGCCGTAAACAGTGCGTTCCGTGCCACGGTGGTGTTTCCTGTACGTTCGATATTCGCAGATTCAATATATACGTGTTCACCAATCCATAACTTGATATCGTCGCCCGTTAAACTTTCTCCATCTTGGGAAATATAAGAATCCACCAACGTCATTCGCTGACCCGACTTGTTTACAATTTCCGTCTGGCCAGATGTTTTTATTGTCGCGCTATTTATATCATATTCAATTTTTTCAGCGGTTATTGTTTTAGGCTCGTCAACGCCAACCGACATACTGGCCACGGCAACCCCATATGTTGCCAGCAAGAATGATAAAAATGCGGATAACTTTCTCATTTTTTTGCCAATATAATCAGTATGGTAACCAGTAATACAAATTCCAGCCCCGCCAGAATAAACAAACCACTAAGGCTTGCAATCATATTTGCGCCCGACATAAACAATGCCATAACCACCGCCATCAACCCAACCGCAATTGCGGGTGCAACGCTGGCCCGGCGACGCAATAATGACGAACGCAACAGAACACACACGCACAACGCCGCCAATATTAAATTCATAAATGGCATCAGTATTCTGTTGGCCAATTCCGTCAGCACCGTTTTATGTCGTTTAATATCGGGCGAATCCAGCACAGATTTAATAAGCGTTAATGTTGGTACGCGACGTACCCGAAATGACGTGTTTCCACCCTTGTCTACGACATTCAGGTCCATATCAAATGTATCAAATGTTCCCGTAACCATTGCATTCCCGGTTGCTTGCAGGGAACCATTTGTCATAACAATCGACAGACCCCGCGTGGTTGATACCAGTTTTCCTTTTTCTGCAAATATCGTTTGCCAGGCCCCGGCATCGCGTTGGTCTGATAACATCACCTGGGCCAGGTCGTGTCCAGAAACCTTGTCAACATATACAACCAAACCGTCATTCAGTTCGGTAAATGCCCCCTCTTGTAATTTCATATGGGCCATACCATATCGCAGATTCCATTGCGTGTCATAGAATTTTGATTGACTGACCGGCACCAGCCACACGCTTAACACCAAATGTAATATGGTAAGGACGCCCGCCAACCATAACGCCGGCATTGCAATCTGGCGTGGGGAAATTCCCGATGCCGCCATAACGGTAACCTCGTTATCAGAAATCATTTTGTTGTAAATGAAAATCACGGCAATAAAGGTTACAAACGGGACAACAATCGACATAATAAACGGTATCATCAACGCCGTCAGGCCTAAAAAACTGCCTAAATTTACGCCATAGTTCAACAGGAACTTCATCATAGACATAATCTGAACCATCCAGGCCAGTCCCGTCAACACCATCAGCAACATAATAAATATAGCAATCAGTTGCCGTAAAAAATACTTATTAAGAATCTTCATATTACGCAGTATAAAACCCAAAAGCCCAACCGTCAAATAATATTCTACTTTTTCCTTGCAATTAATCGATTCGGTGCTAGAATAAACTTGTTCTTAAAACAGTTTTTAAGGGCGGGGTTGAAAGAACCCCGCCTTTTAATAAGACACGTAAACAAGTAGAAGGAGTTAAACAAATGTCTTTTGTTTCAATGCCGCGCCAGGATTTGTTGCTTGCCATCGATTCCCTGGCCCAGGAAAAGATTATTGATCGCGAAATTGTTATTGAATCGTTAGAGGCGGCAATCGCAAAAATCGCAAAACACAAATATGGCGAAGAATTTAATATCGTCGCAAACATTGATCGCAAAAATGGTGCGATTTATGTCAAGCGCTTGTTTACTGTTATTGAATCACCAGAATCTATGGGCGAAGAATATGATCCAAACACAATGCTGACGGTTGATCAGGCAAAAAAATACGCCAAAGCCCCGGTTGTTGGCGATGTTGTCGAAGACGCTTTGCCAGAACCTGAATTTGGACGTATGGCATTCCAGACCGCAAAACAAATTATGACAACGCGTGTACGTGACGCGGAAAAGGGCCGTCAATTCGAAGAATTCAAAGACAATATTGGCGATATCGTCAGTGGTGTTGTTAAACGTATTGAATTCGGCAATATCTTTGTTGATATCAATGGCAAGGCCGAAGGTTATATCAAAGGCACTGAATTGATTCCTGGCGAACGTTTGAATGTTGGTGACCGTGTTCGTGCGTTAATTATGGACGTTGCGCGTTCTAATTCTGGACCACAAATTTTCTTGACCCGTACACATCCAATGTTTATGGAAAAATTGTTTGTCCAAGAAGTGCCAGAAATTTACGAAGGGATTATCAAAATTAAATCTGTGGCACGTGCGCCGGGTTCCCACGCAAAAATTGCGGTTGAAACGGCCGACCCATCGATTGATGCGGTTGGTATGACCGTTGGTATCAAGGGTACACGTATTCAGCCGGTTATTAACGAATGTCACGGTGAAAAAATTGACGTTATTCTGTATTCCGAAGATCCGGCTGTATTTATCGTAAACGCAATGCAACCGGCCAAGGTCGCAAAAATCATCGTTGACGAAGATACGCGTACCGCCGCCGTTGTTGTTACCGAAGATCAACAGTCTTTGGCAATCGGTCGTCGTGGCCAGAATGTTCGCCTGGCATCACAATTGACGGGTTGGAACATTGACGTTATGAACGAGGCCGAAGAACAAGAACGTCGCGCCAAAGAATTCAAAGAAAAGACAGAATTATTCATCCGTGGTCTGGACGTTGATGAAATGATTGCGCACCTGTTGATTACCGAAGGGTTCCGCACAATCGAAGAAATTGCATTCGTCGAATCCAGCGAATTGGAATCAATCGAAGGCTTTAATTCAGAATTGGCGGCCGAATTACAAAAACGCGCAAAAGATTATCTGGATAAAATCGAACAAGATTATCTGGACGAGGGGCATAAACTGGGGATGTCAGACGATTTGTTGACATTTACATTTATCAAACGTCCAACAATTATGCAATTGGGTGCGGCCGGTATTAAATCATTGGATGATTTGGCGGACCTGGCATCTGATGAATTGGTTGAAATCTTGGGCGAAGATAATATGTCGAACCGCTTGGCGGGGCGCATCATTATGAAAGCGCGCGAGGTTGCATACGGCATAACCCAGGACGAAGAATAAATATTTAGTAGTGGAGTAGTTTTATGGCAACACTGACACTTGGAAAATCTGTTACAATTGACGCGGTGCAAAGTAAAAAGGGCGACGCGGTGTTCGTAGAACGCCGTCGTCGTGTCGTTGCACCGAACAGCAACGAATTGCGTGATGAACCAAAAACGCCGGTTGCAACGCCAAAGAATGCGGCGGATGAAAAATTGCGTGCGGTACTGGCCGCGGCCAAGGCCCGCGAAGAAGAACGCAAAGCGCGCGAAGCGGCTGAAGCTGCCGCTGCCGCGAAACGCGCCGCCGAAATCGAACGCGAAGAACGCGAATACGAACAGGTTCGTTCCCAGTTGGCGGCCCGTGAAAACGCGACCCCCGTGTCAGATGTCGAAGACGACGTAAAACCACAATCTAAACCGGCACAAAATACACCCAAGATATTTACAAATAATGCGGTGGCTGGTGCAAATCGTCGTCGCAACAATGCCGATGACGAAGATACACGTCCAAATAAACATTCGAAAAAAGACTTTAAAAAGTCTGGAAAAATATCAATTCACGATATTGTTATGGGGGGCGACGATGATGATGACGAAATCGGCTTGCGTGGTGCAAACCGTCGCCGGTCCGAGGCATCCTTAAAACGTTTCCGTGAAAAGGCGCGTGCGGTATTTTCCGCCCCGCAAAAGGTGGAACGTGTCGTATCCCTGGGCGAAACAATCACCGTCAAAGATTTAGCAAATGCAATGGCGGAAAAGGTTGGCAACGTTATCAAGAAATTGATGGAAATGGGTATGATGGTATCAATGAATCAGTCTATTGATGCCGATACTGCTGAATTGATTGCGTCTGAATTTGGTGCGACTGTAAAGCGTGTTGTCGTTAAACCTTATGCAGACCAATTGGAACGTGAACCGAACCCAGAAAACCTGACACCGCGTGCACCGGTTGTGACCGTTGTGGGACACGTTGACCACGGAAAAACATCCCTGTTGGATGCGTTCCGTAATGCAAACGTTGTCGCCGGCGAGGCGGGCGGTATCACCCAGCATATTTCTTCGTACGAGGTTAAAACAAAATCGGGGCAAATGATAACTTTCCTGGACACACCGGGGCACGAAACATTTACCGCAATGCGTGCACGTGGTGCGCAAATGGCGGACATTGTTGTCTTGGTTGTTGCGGCAAACGATTCAATTATGCCCCAAACGATTGAGGCTATTAACCACATCCGTGCCGCGGGCGTACCATTTATTGTTGCGATTAACAAAATTGACCTGCCCCAGGCGAACGCCCAGCGCGTAAAAATGGACCTTTTACAGCAAGAAGTCCAGGTCGAAGAAATGGGTGGCGATGTTCAGTGTGTTGAAATTTCCGCAACAAAAAGAATTGGTCTGGATAAACTGGAAGAGGCCATTTTATTACAGGCCGAAATGATGGAATTAACGGCTGATGCACAAATGCCCGCTGTCGCATATGTGGTAGAGGCCAAGATGGAAAAAGGCTTGGGCGCGGTTGCAACAATCTTGATGCGCCAGGGTACATTAAAAATTGGCGATCCATTTGTTGTTGGTGAAACATTTGGTCGCGTACGTGGTCTGATTGGTTCGGACGGTACACGTGTTAAATCTGTAAAACCGGGCCAGCCAACCGTTGTGCTGGGGCTGGATTCGGTACCAAATGCGGGTGACGAATTACGCGTTATGGAGACCGAGGCTCAAACCCGCGAAGTGGCCGCATATCGCACACAACTGGCCAAGGACAAGGCAAACGCCGTCAAACGTTCATCCCTGGAAGAATTGTTTGCCAAACGTGACGAGTCCAAGAAACTTATCCTGCCGATTATCTTGCGTGCGGACGTTCAGGGTTCTGTTGAGGCCATCGTTGATATGTTAAAAGAAATCAACACGGACAAGGTTGGTGTAGACATTCTGTCATCGGGTGTTGGACAAATTACCGAGGGCGACATCCGTCTGGCGACGGCGTCCGGTGCGGTTGTGATTGCATTTAATGTTCGTGCGGATTCGGTTGTTCGTGATATGGCGCGCAGCAATAATGTCGATATTCGCTATCACAGTGTTGTTTACCGCATTACCGATGAAATCAAAGAAATTCTGTCGGGTAAATTGGCCCCAGAACGCAAAGAAAACTTTATCGGATACGCAGACGTTATCGCACTGTTCACCGTTGGCAAGGGCATACGCGTTGCCGGCTGCCGTATGAGCGAGGGCACAATCAAAAAAGACGCGTTCGTACGTTTGTTGCGCAACAATGTTGTTATCTATGATGGCAAGATTGGCGAATTGCGCCGTGAAAAGAACGAGGTCAAAGAAGTATCCGGTGGCGTTGAATTTGGTATGTCTTTTGACAAGTATAACGACTTGAAAGAGGGCGACCGTGTTGAATGTTACGAGGTCGAAGAAATTCGTGCCAAGATTTAATAAAAACGGTATCAAAAAAATCCCCCAAACGGGGGATTTTTATTTTGTTCTGCTAATACGTCCGGCCAGCAACCACCATAATTGCTGTGCACGACTTGTTTGTTCGTTAATTTTACGCAGATGGTCTGTGTCACCATTTACATAAAAAACGCTCTTCATTAAATTGCGCGCGGGTTTATAGATTTCCTTTGGTGCGCCATTTATTTCTGCAATTGTTTTGCGAATAGCGTTATGGGCATTTTCTATATTTTGTTTTTGGGTGATCCCAGAACATAATTCCTCTGTTTCGCGCTGAATTATATGCTTTAATTTCTTTGATGGTTTTATTTCATCTTCTGTGGCAAAACGTGCATAGGAAAACTTAGACGGCTGTAACTCTACCAATTGCGCCATTTGACGATGCAGTGAAATGACTTCGTCACTTGCCTCTGCGATTGCCTGGGGCAGGGTATGATGAATTAACTTGTCCAATTTCTGTTCGCGTTCTTTTTGTTTTTGACTTATCCGTCCGACTAACTTTGGCGCGGTCATCAGGCCGAATTTTTTACCCGGCACAACCGCACGTGACGCCAAATGATTGCGGTACGTCTTGCGCAGGTTTTGCAACCGTGACAATCTAAGCCCCAGCATTACGCGACGAAACGCCCACCACACGGTTTCATTTGCGATTTTGTGCATACGTTCGTTTAAATCCTTTGGTGGCATTTGCCCTGAATCCATTACACCCTGGACCAGAATTGCATTCTTGTTCAGCATTGGTCTTGTTGGTGCGCGCTTGGTTGCAAACGGGACCAGCATACCAAAATCATACGCGCGAATGTTCTGGATTACATCCATATACTTGTCGTGTTTTTCCTGGCTGACGCCGGCTGGTTTTTTATATTGAAAGAATTTCATCCGTTCATAAAGGTTGTCGTCGGGGCCCGCCTCTTTTCCGTTAAGCAAATCGCCATAAAGTCCAAAAATCAAATCAAACGAAATGTCCGAAACAAATGCGCCACGTGGGGTCTGGTTACCCATAATTTTATCAGAATGTATTGCAATCCGATTGTCATTCCCGACGGTGACAAATTTATAGCCCAATGGTGCATATTTATTCATACACGCCAAGATAAAGCGCATATCAAAAATATCCATTTGCTTTTTGATTTCTTTTTGAACATCTGCTTTTTGTTCTTTGGCGCGATGTGCGGCGGTACGTTTGGCCTCTCTGCGCGTGTTGTGTTCTGGGTCACGTGATTGTGTTGGATTATCAACATATACCATACGATATACGCGTTTTTTACCCTCGCGTACGCGTTTACGTAACATCATCCCGCCAATTGCAGGTTGTGACACAGCATTTTCTGTTTTATTTTCAATATTTTCGGTCATATTTAATCAACACCTTTATATCTCAACTGGATAAAAAAATCCGCCTTGCGCGGATCAAACTTGGTGGGTGTTGAGGGACTCAAACCCCCGACCCTCTCGGTGTAAACGAGATGCTCTAATCAACTGAGCTAAACACCCAAAGCCCAGCAATATTAACCTATACTTTCTTGTTTGTCAAATATTTTTTATAAATGCGCCCCGATTGGGGAAATATTATTATTTGCAAACTGGTAAATATGCTTTATAATTGCGACTGCGGGGATGAAATTGTTCCTTTTTATGCTTAATAAATAGAGTATAAAAACGAATAATTTGTCTTCGCGAAATCTAAGAAGAACAAATAAAAAATATGGAGTAAAAAATGGTATTTGGTTTATTTAAGAAAGATGCCAAATTAAACAATCCGGTTGTGGTTGAAATCCCATATGGCGATGAAACACTGCGTCTGGAAACGGGTCGTATGGCGAAACAGGCCAACGGTTCTGTATTGGCAACAATGGGTGGCACAATGGTATTGGCGACGGTTTGTGCCGAAAAATCCGCGGTCGAGGGTCAGGATTTCTTCCCACTAACCGTTGATTATCAGGAAAAGTTTGCATCCGCCGGTCGCATTCCGGGTTCCCGCGACAGACGCGAAGGCAAGGCATCAACCGCCGAAACATTAACGGCGCGTTTGATTGACCGCCCAATTCGTCCATTGTTCCCAGAAACATTCAAGAACAAGGTGCAAATTATCGCCCAGGTATTTTCTTATGACAAAAAGAATCAGCCAGACATCTTGGCAATGATTGCGTCATCTGCGGCGTTGGCACTGTCGGGCGTTCCATTCCAGGGGCCAATTGGTGCCGCACGTGTTGGATATGCAGACGGTAAATATATCTTGAACCCATCTAAAAAGGCGGTCGAAGAATCTGAAATGGATTTGGTTGTTGCCGCGACCAAAGATGGCGTTTTGATGGTTGAATCTGAAATCGGTGAATTGGATGAACCAACGGTTTTGGGTGCGGTTAAATTCGGCTTTGATGCACAACAGACGGTTATCAATGCAATTAACGAATTGGCGGACAAGGCGGGCAAAGAACGCTGGGCAACACCTGAAAAGACCGAAGAACAATTGACAATGGAATCAGACTTTGAACAGTTTGCCGGCCAAATCGAAGAAGCACTGCAAATCAAAGAAAAATTGGTCCGTCTGGAAACATTGGCGTCCATTCACGCCGCGGCCAAGGCACGTATCCCAGAATTATTCCCAGAATCCATTCGTGCAACATCTACATTGGAATCCTGGGCGGACGAGGTTGTAGAAAACATCACCGCACGCATTATGCGTGGCAACATCCTGGCGGGTAAGCCACGTATCGACGGCCGTGATAACAAGACGGTGCGTCCAATCGAAATTGAATTGGGTGTATTACCGCGTGCGCACGGTTCTGCCCTGTTTACACGTGGCGAAACCCAGGCCTTGGTATCCTTGACCCTGGGTGGTGGCAAAGACGCATTGCCAATCGAATCCCTGGACGGTGCCGAGGAACGCGATTTCATCTTGAACTATAACTTCCCGGGTTATTCCGTTGGCGAAGCCAAGGGCTTAAAGGCCCCTGGTCGTCGTGAAATTGGTCACGGTAATTTGGCGTGGCGTGCGGTTCATCCAATGGTACCAACACGTGCAGAATTTGACTATGTCATTCGCGTTGTATCCGATATCTTGGAATCAAATGGTTCGTCATCTATGGCGACAACCTGTGGTGCGACATTGGCAATGATGGACGGTGGTGTTCCAATGAAACGCCCGGTTGCCGGTATTGCAATGGGCCTGATTAAAGAGGGTGATGATTACGCGATTCTGACAGACATCCTGGGCGACGAAGATCACCTGGGGGATATGGACTTCAAGGTAACGGGTACCGACCAAGGTATCACAGCCCTGCAGATGGATATTAAAATCACATCCATTACGTTTGAAATTATGGAACGCGCATTGGCCCAGGCAAAAGATGGTCGTATGCACATCTTGGGCAAGATTGAAAAAGCAATCAAAAAGCCACGTGCATCCGTATCTGAATACGCCCCTCAAACGTACACAATGAAAATCCATCCGGACAAGGTTCGTGAGGTAATTGGCAAGGGTGGTTCCGTGATTCAGGCATTGGTTCGTGAAACAAATACGATTATTGACCTGGAAGATGATGGTACGGTTAAAATTATGGCAACCGCCAAAGAAGATGCCGATGCCGCAATCGCCCGTATCAAAGATATCGTTGCCGAACCAGAAGTCGGACAGATTTACAAAGGCACCGTATCGGGGATGAAAGAATTCGGTCTGTTTGTGAAAATCATGAACGGGTTCGAGGCAATGGTTCACATCTCTGAAATCACCGGTGAACGTATCGCAAAAATCGAAGATACAAAAATCAAAGAGGGCGATACCGTCTACGTTCGTTATATGGGTGCTGACAAGCGTGGCAAAACACGTATGTCTATGGTTGGCATCGACCAGAAAACGGGCGAAGAAATCAAGAAATAAGGCTGATTTGTATGAGACCTGAACAATTAAAATGGACGGATGAACAATGGGCGGCGCACCTGGGGTGCGCTGTCCAGCGTGTTCCGTTGATAAGTGCATATGTAACAAAAAATTATTTTCCGGGCATCGCAAAGCATTCTGAAACAGGAATGTATGTGTTTTGTATGACTAAACGCGATGTATCGCCCAGCGGTGCGGAACGTGTTATACCATTGTTGTCATCAAACAAAGAATTTGAAGATTTGTCCAAGGCAATAAAATACGCAAACCAAGAAATTTTGCCACGCTTGGAATTGACCAAGGCTGCGGCGGATATGATGGGAATGCCAACACGTGCGTTGCAAATGTTGCACATCAACGAAAAACAAAAATAGAAGCAGGGGGGATAAAATGGATATGGAATCATTGATGGCCCAGGCCGCCGAATTGCAAAACAAAGTTGCCGCGGCCCAGGAAAACCTGGCCAAAACCGTGGTAAAGGGCATTGCCGCAAATGGTGCGTGCATTGTTGATATGACGGGTAAATATGACCTGGTTAATATAACCATTCGTCCGGACGCGTTGGCGGGTGGTGCAGATGCGGTTTCGAAAATCGTTGCGGACGCATACCGCGATGCCAAGCAAAAGGCAGATGAACTAATCGATCGTGTTATGGGTGACGCGACGGACGGTGTAAATTTACCAATGTAATAAAAATCCCCCGTTTGGGGGATTTTTTAGTGGTGAGTCGTAAGTGGCTAGTGGATAGTGTTTGTGTGCGGCAAATGCCACACATCATAGTGCTTCTACTCTCCACTTACGGCTCACCACTAATCACTAAGATAAACTTTTATTCATCTTCGTCGTTGCGTTAATAAAAAATATCAGTTATAATGCATCTGTTGTGATCGATGGTCATAATGGGGTGTCGAAACCCGTTCAACAAGCGTCTGGAAAAACGAAAAAACCAATTTCAGGCGCGCCGTATGGCGTGTTTTTTATTGGGGCCCAGATGAAAAATATCTCCTGAAACCCTTTTCAAGGGGTCAGGAGGGCTGTGAATAATGTGCACTTATGTTGCACAAAATAAACACACAATTCTTGTTGATTGTTTCGAACCTCCTGACCACTTCGTTTTGCGTAGTGGTTTTTTAGTTTTTCTGGGAAAAAAGGGGGATAAACATTGAAACGTTTATTATTTATTTGTTTTTGTATCGGATTGTCGGCACACCCAGCATACACATACGAGAAGTGCGTAGCCCTTGGGGGGGAATACGGCGCCCCTGAGACAACTTGTACGACCGATTGGTTGTCTGCGCGCGCGGATTGGACCGCAACGTGTACAACCACTTATAGACGCCCGACCCCCGACCCGGATGATTACTATTCCACAACCGAACAGGTCACCACCCCGTCTTTTACGGTGCGTGGTGTGGCGGGATGTTCCAAAAGTGGTGGCACGGTCGGCACAACAACAAAGGATATATTACCAACCCTGGATGATAAAGATAACGCAAATAATGACGAGTGTTGGTGCAAGATGTTGATTCCCGCGGTGTCGCAATGGGTATATTTAAAAAGTTATACGGGTAATGGCGGAATTGGTTCGTGTGCGAAATCGTGTGCCTATCGCTGTGGCGAGGCGATGACCAACAATGCCACATTTAAAACAACAATGTTTTCGGTGTTATCACAATAAATGATGGGGTGTTTATATGAAAAAAATTTGTTTATTACTTCTATTCGTTCCTGTATCGGCTTTTGCGGCTTTGGAATGTGCGCCATTGATGTATGTTGGGTCAAAGACGGATGGTACAACTCAAACAACGTGTACTTCTGGGCTGACTGACAAACGTTTGGATTGGATTTCAACCTGTAATAGTGTTTATAGCCCAAGTGTGTATGAGGGTTATGATGCTATGTTTGAAACGGGTAATTATACGGTGCGTGGTGTGGCGGGCTGTTCCAAAAGTGGTGGCACCGCATATACAACCACGACGGATATATTAACAACATTAACAACTGCGTCGGACGAAAATAATAATAAATGCTGGTGCAAAATGGTGACACCTGTTGTTTCCAAATGGGTATATATACGTTCGTATGAGCATATTGGATCGTGCGCAAAATCGTGTGCCTATCGCTGTGAAGAGGCAATGGCCAATAATGCTACATTTAGGGATACTTTGTTTTCTTCTGCATATTATGAATAACGGGGTGAAAAAATGAAATGGATTTTTGTATTACTAATTTTAATGATGCCAATAACCACAAACGCAATTGTTAATCCCGACGGAGTCGGAACGCCTGATCCCATATACACGACGCCCGCAACCAGTTGCCCTAATGGTCATCAACAGGTTTCTGAACCGTTGATTATTGTGACGGATAATACATCTTGTCCCGTGGGATATATGCCGGTCGGGGAAATAGAAACCTGTTTACTGGGGGCAATTGGTGGTGTTTGCGGAATGTATGCGCCGGCGGAACAAAAATGGAAAGATACCAGTGGTATATATAAATTCAATGATGCCTGTGCGATGACGGAATAATAAATACTGTCTTTTTATCGGGCCGGCGCAATACGCAATTCAACCCGTCGATTGGTCAGGCGCCCAATATCATCCTGGGCGGCAATGGGTCGTGCGGCCCCGCGCCCAACAATAAACAGGCGTGTCGTGTTAATTCCGTGTTGTGCAAAATACACCCCAACGCGCTGTGCCATATCTGATGACAGTGCGTTTGCCGCAACTGTATTTTGCATTGCATCGGTATAGCCTGCAATTTCAATAAATGTTGCATCAAATTTCTTTAATATTTTGCTGATTCTGTTTAATGTATCGTCACCGGTTGCGGATATTTGCGCCGCGTTTAATTCCATAATCGCATCACGTACCAGAATTACAACAACCTCTGACCCGGCGCGTTGAACGGAAATTCCCGGCTTGCGCAGACCGTCGTACAGTGCGAATTCCAATTCAGACATATATTTTATAATTCGCGCATTGTCATTGGTTAATTTGTCACCGTATTCAGAAACGGGGGCCGTGACATCGTCGCTTAATATCACGCGACCACCTGCACCCAAATACACGGGGCGTTTTGCAATACGGGCCGTATCGGTCATATCCGTGAAACTGGCCCCGTTCAGGTATTGCATCCAACTTTCGCGCGCAGGACTGACATACGGCGCGCACGCCGCCAACATTGCGATTAAAAACAAAGACACAATTTTTTTATGCATTTATTGAACAACAAAAGAAATTTGATTTGTTGGTGTTGAAAAACATCTGTCTGAATTATCCAGAACCTCGTACCCGTTAATCAGCATCGCCGTCGCCCATTGTGGTTTTGTGGTTTGGAAATACGAACATTCACCCTGGGTTAATTCGGTCAGATTGATTGAAAAAGATTCACCGTCCGTACTGGCCGTGACGGACCAATTATCGCCACCCAATGGTGATTTGTCAGACTTTAATGCGCCCGCCTTTATCAGATAGTCAACCGACACACCCGAATAATCGCCACGCATTTCCATCAATAATTTAACATCGCCCGCAATTTGTTCCAGTTGTGATGTCGCAATTGTGCGTGCGTTGTTTTCGCGCATCATACGATACATACCAATGGCGGCCGCCGTCATAACGGTACCGATTGCGATAACACCAACAATTTCAATCAATGAACGTCCAGATTCTTGTCTCATTATTTCACCCCTACGATTTCTGCGTTTTCAAATAAACTCATTGCGCTGGCAATCATTGGATCGGCGGCCAATTCTTCTTGTTTTTGTTCTGTGATTGTATGTGTGTGTACCGTTTCGGTCGCACGTTCCAGTTGCCATTGTTTTCCGGTTTTATCCATCAGCCACGATGCCAAACGTGGTGCAAAATCCGCATCCCCACGTCTGTCAAAGTATTTGATTTTTCCGTCCGTGATTTCTGCAACCTCTATGTTGCTGGAATAATAAGAATAAAGCAATATTTCCTTGGACTCTTGTAATAATTTTGCCAGTTCCACCGCCGTCGTAATTTGTGGTTTTTCTGGTGCGGCGGGTACCGGTTGCATCGGCGTTCCGCCACGATTGTTCAGTGCGTCCCGTACCGCCCCAACATTTGGACGTGGTGTGTCATTTTGCTTCATCAATTCTGCGACCGTTGGCATATCCGCCACGTGCATCATACGCACAATCAGCATATCAAAGCATTGTTTTTGATTGCCACTGGCCTGCATTTCTGGGACGGCGGCAACCATAACCTGCCATATGCGGGACAGGGTGTTTAAAGTTGTTGTCTTGTTAATTTCGCGAATTTGATTTCTTTGGTCGGCGGTATATGGTGAATTTGTTACATCGCCCGCGTGCAGACTTGGGTGCATACGTGTTGCCCAATGCGTCCATTCCATCATATCTAATAACAGCATCGATAAATCCGCACCGTTGTTATAGATGGCGTCAACCTTGTCCAACGCCGCCGCCGTATTTCCAGATAAAACCGTTTTCATAAAGTCTACCACGACCCCACGGTCTGCACGTTTAAGCATATCCAGAACCGCCACCTCATCTACGTGGCCACCGGTTTGGGCGATTGCCTGGTCCAGTAATGACAGCCCGTCACGAACCGAACCGTCGGCTGCGCGTGCCAATAATTCATTCGCCGCATCTGATAATTCAACCTGTTCCTGATTTGCAACCCATGCAAAATGTTTTTTCAATGTATCAACCGGAACACGCATCAAATCAAAACGCTGGCAACGCGACAGAATTGTAACCGGAACCTTTCTGATTTCGGTTGTTGCCAAAATAAATATAACGTGTGCCGGTGGCTCTTCCAGTGTTTTAAGTAACGCGTTAAACGCACTGGTTGATAACATATGAACTTCGTCGATTATGTAAACTTTGTACCGACCGTTTGTTGGACGATATTGTGCCGCATCCAGAATATCGCGCATATTATCAACGCCTGTGTGTGACGCCGCGTCGATTTCCATAACGTCAATATGTTGTCCCGCCGCAATTGATTTGCAGTTTTCACAAACGCCACACGGTGTTGCCGTTGCCGTGTCCGATGATAAACAGTTCAAAGCCTTGGCCAGGATACGTGCCGTACTGGTTTTTCCGGTTCCGCGAATTCCGGTAAAAATATATGCGTGCGCAATGCGTCCTGTGTTAATTGCCGTGGTCAGGGTTTTAACCAAAACATCCTGACCGATAAGTGTTTGAAAATCTTGACTGCGATATTTACGTGCTAAAACGGTATAATTGCTATCCATACTAAAACTTCCTTTTGGTATACAATAGCAAACCCGCGCTAAATTTCAACAAATAAAGTATGAAAAAGTGATGATTTTTACTAGTTTAAATTCGTAATAAAATCAGGGAACGGACTTTCTTCTTCGTCTTCTTTGTCGGCGGTGTTGTTGGCCTCTGCCTCTGCGATTGCTTTTTCTGCGGCGGCCTTTTCCTTGCTGTCGCGACTGGAATCAATTTTACCCTGTTCGGCGTTTACCATACGGCCATAATGTTCGGCCGCCTGCAACAGGCGTTCGCGTTCAATTTCATCCGGTGTTTGGCGTGCCTGGTCAATATATTGTTTTCTTTTTTGACGCCATTTATGACAACGTTGAATCATTTGTCCGACATTGGATTGATTTTTTTTATTTTGCATATTATTTCTTTTGTTAAATGGAAAGTTTTTTCTATCAATTTCACATAAAAACTGAAATCAACGAATTAAATTTTAATCTATCTGAAAACTGATTGCAATATTTTTTTTCTGTTGCTATTCTGTGAAATATGTAGGGGGCGTTTAAACAATTGCGTAAACAATCGGGAAATTTTTTAGTCCAGGCATTATTGGCATTAACCTTGATTTTTGCCTTTATACCGTTTATTGCGACGCAGCTTGCGGCCCGTAATGTTGATGCGCAAATGTATTCGTCAACCCGCCAGATTAACAATGCGTCCACCGCGGCGCGTATATTTATTCGCGAAAACGCACGACTGATTTCATACGGTCAAACGGTTGTTGCCGGTGATGATTTTGCGGATTTGTTGGAACCATATGGATTGCCACTGGGGTTTGTGCCACACACCCCCCTGGGCCAGGATATAATTCTGGTTATAAACAAGACACCAACCGATGTGTCGGCATATTTGGATGTGACCGGCGGCGATTTATCAGAATTAAAGTTGGCGGAATTGGCGCGCCGAATTGGATTTTATGCATCGCGTGTTGATGATGGTGTGCGTGTCGGAATTGTGTTAACCGATGACTATTCTGATATCGTCCGCCGGAACGAGCCGGATTTGGATAACAGCGGCTTTTTAACAAATATAGATATGGGGGATTTTTCATTTCGTAATGCGGGCAATGTCTTTGCGTCCAGTGGTGAATTTAACACGGCCCAGTTTACTACATTATCAATCGTTGGTACCGAATCCGGTCGCAAGGCGCAAAATGATATAAAAAACATTACCGCTAATAAGACCGTGTTCCAAAGTCGTACCGGGGAAGCGGCATTGGCGCTGTCGCGCGGGACGTTGTTGTTGGGCTCGCTGGATGCACGCACCGTATCCAAGTTTGGCGATATGGGAAACTTTACGGCAAATTCTGCGGCTGTTTATGATTTTTCTATGACGGCGGGTCGTACGGCGTTTACGGGGCCGGCCAAATGGAATGTTCACGGCAATGTCGCATCAAACAAAATGAATTTTAGTGTTGAACGTCTGGACATAGATTCCTATTTAAACGTCACCCGTGGCCAGGATGTTTTTATAGACGCCGACACATTGGAATATAGCACCAAAAGCGGGATAGAGGCCGGCACCGTCTATGCATCAAATATCACCGTTCGTGATCAAACGTCCCAGGGTTTATCGGGTGGCGCGTCGGGTGCAACGATTTTGGATATCCGTCCGGCGGGTGTGTCGTTGTTGCCAGATGTTTTGATTGATTCTGTTAATAATGACGGATTTAAAATTTTAAAAACCCCGAACGCGGACAATGGCGATACAATAACGTGCAAGGATATTATTATTGATTTTGGTGGTGTTTATAATTCTAAATCTTTGGCCCAGAATTTAATTTGCCAATATGTTTTTTGGCAACGTCTGGAACACAGAATAAAAATAAAACAATGTTTAATGGCGGGTGGCGGTGACTGTATTTAAAACAAAGATTTTTTTCAATGAAAATCGTGGTGCCAGTGTTATGGAAGTCCTGCTGGCGCTGGGGATTGTTGCGCTGGCGACGCCGTTTGTATATTCCCAAATTTCGCGCAGTACCCAAACCGTACGCGATATGGCGCACGCCAAGCAGATTATGGATGTTCGCGACAATGTTTTGAACTTTGTCCGTATGAACCAAGACAAATGGCCGGACGTTGCACAAATCAGATTGGACGAAGATGAATTGCGTGCAATATCTGATATGCCGGTTGCGGGATTGATTGATAAATATTCTGTGCGTGGTGCGACAATCACAGATGTTTATTTGGCGTATGAAATCGGTGATGATTTAATGGCGACCGCCCGCATTGCGTCGCATATCGGTTCAGACGCGGCGGTTGTGTCGGATGACGGTGTGGCGTATGGCGCATCTTGGGCGGCGGCGGCGCCGGATTTTGCGCCGGGCGATTTGGTTTATCGTATAACGCGTGATGTTTCTGGGTCTGATACATCGCGATATTTGCATCGTGCAACATCGGGCGAAGATAAATTAAATGTTATGTTCCGTGATTTAAATATGGGTGGGTACAATGTGTATAATACCGCGTCCATCCTTGCAGATTCGGTGCGTTCAAATAATGCCACCGCATTTTTTGTAAACGCAGATGATATAACGGCGGAAAATGTATATTTCTCGTCTGGGGCAAATATGGACGGTGGCGATGTCTTTATTAACAATATGCGTGTATCTGGGGATATAACGGGCTTTAAAAATATTTATGCCGATAAAATGAATGGTACAACATACACAACGTCTGGTCGTATTATCGCGGACAAGGCAACGGTTGCAAATTCAATAAATATTTCGCGTGATTTGGTCTTGAAATCAGATTCGACCAAAACAATAAGTGGTTTTACAGGCATTACAACCGGGACGGTTCTGGCACCATTTTTATCCACCGAAGAAATTGTTTTTTACGAAGATTTTGGCCTAACGGTATCTGGTGAATTGTTAATGTCAACGGTTGCGCCATTACAGATTGGCCGATGGGTATTTCCATCAACAACCCCGCCACGTTTTTCACGATTTACCATATCGCGAACAACCAATCCGTCTATGCCAGATGTGTCAGAATTTAACGCAATAATGAAATCTGGTTGGATGCAGACCGAAACAATAATACCAACGGAATAAGATGAAAAAAAGATACGGTATTTTTTCTGATTTTATACATAACCCCGCGCGGGGCGGTATGCTGGTTGAATTATTGCTAAGTGTTGCGCTGGCGGCATTGGTGATTCCCTTTATCTTTCAGTATCATCAGAACGCGGCCATTCGCACCCAGAATATTGCAATAACGCAAAATATGAATGCGGTTCAAAATGTTCTGGAACGGTATATTGTTGAAAATCGTACTGAATTATTGCGTACGGTTGGCAAAAATATAACGCGTGTAAATATTGCAGATTTAACAGAATATGGTTTGTCGCCAACTCTTGTTCAGGATGCCGATAAATATCAGTTGCGTATCTTAAAATCAACCGACGCCACGGGCAGTGCGACCCTGCAAGGCGTTGTTGTTTATACGTCCCCAGATATTACACCAATTCGTACCCGCGAAATTGTAAATATCGGTGGGGCGAATATGGGTTTTGTTGATGGTACGCGTGCATATGGCGCGTTTGGTGCGTGGCGTAATGATGTTTCTGATATCGGTATTGATGCCCACGATGGTATTGTGGGTACCACATCGGTAAAGCGTGATGCGGCATTGTATTTGTCGCGGTTACCATCTGCAAACATAGATGATGCAACGATGATGTCGCCATTTAATTTGGGTGGTCACGATATTATAAACGCCCGGTTCTTTGATGCGTCTTCTATTCAGTTTGCAGAAGATTTAAATATAAAAACCGGCGCGATTCGTGATTTGATTTTTCAGAATCGCACGGCGATTGATACAACGTATACATCTGAAACCGCAACGGTATCCGGGGGGCTGTCATCAGATGGTCGTACGATGGAGGTTTCAGGTAAATTCTTGCTTGCGGACGTGGGCAAGTTTTCATCATTCACGGTTGGTGATTTATGGACGTCGACGATGACACTGTCCGGATTGTCAATCAGTGCATATGATGCGTATTATCGCGAACAGCCCGCTGTATTAAAGATTGCTGGTTCCCTGGATATGACGGCGGGGCGTATAGAATCACTTTATACAACGGTTGGTTTTGCGGGGTCGATTACACCGCGCCTGGTTGTGTTTGACAGAATAGAAGATTCTAAGAATTCGAATTACTATTGGGACGTGGATACGTCGTCGGCAAACTTTGCGGACGTGACGTTGGCGGAACTTAATCGCCTGGCAACATTGGCGGCACATTTCGAGAAGATTCCCGGCACAGACAGCACCCAATTATTTGGTGGTGTTGCCGCGAACAAGAATGCGACGGCGGCGGATTTTATGAATGTCATTCGTGAAATCCAGACGCGTGTTCGTGCGAAATATCGCCTGTTGAATTTGTAATTATTTGTGGTATAAGTACTGATATGAAAGTAACGTGTGATTTTTGTAAAACAGAATATAATACGCCATCACGTGCGGGTACATCGGTGCGTTGCGCGGTGTGTGGCAATACATGGACGGTTCCAATGCCCGCGCGCAAGAATGCGTTTTTAATGTTTTTTGCGTCTTTGTGTGCATTGTTGTCTGTAATCGTGTTTGTTATTGCGGTTGTCGTCACGCACAAGCCGAATCCGGAACGCGACGCCCCATTGATTGCGCGCGTAACCGGGCACGAAATTGTGACAAACGACGACGGTGCCCGTAATTTAAAGGTGTCTGGTACGGTCTATAACCAGACGTCAGACATCTATGGTATGCCGGATATAATGATTGTTTTGCGTGATGCGGACGGCCACACAATTTCAAGCCAGAAATTTATGCCATCTGCGACATTGATTGATGCGGGCGGCACATCAGATTTCACATATACTTTGTCTGGTCCGGTATCACCGAATATAAAAAGTATAGATGTACGCTTGGTCGTCGATGGGGGGCAAGATGAAAAATAAAATATACTCTGTTTTGCTTGGTTGCATATTGTCTGTGGCGGCAAATGCGGCAACGGAAACGCCGATACAGCCACGTGTATCAATTTTTTCCACCAGCACCGATTGGGAGGCCGTAACCGGTCGCCCCTTGAATGAGTATTATGGCACGTTTCGTGGTAAATCACCTTTGATTGGGCGTGGATTGATGTTGTACTATCTGGATGGCTTCCCGTGTTATGGCCTTGGCGGCAGTGTTCAGGCCTGGGTCGCACCTAACGGTGAATCATCGCATCGGTTGCGCTTGGCCTGTGTGGCGGCACCCAAGACGATAAACTTTGCGTGGGTTCACGCATCGCGTGACGCGGACGATGAAACGACAACGGGAATTTTAACGTGTGAAATTGATGGCGATGGTGGTCGTGACTTTGAAATTGACTTGTCGCGCTGTACACGTGGACCCGATTGGGATGATTATGAATAAGGGTTTTGTTTTTTATGTCAGATATTCGCGAATTTGTTGTAGATGATGAAAATGTGGGTGTGCGTGTTGATAAATTCTTATCCGCGCAAATGCCCGAATTTTCGCGCAGTGAAATTCAAAAATTTACCGTCACGCGGGGTGTCGCGCCGATAAAGTTTTCCGACAAGACACGTGCCGGTGATGTGTTTTGTGTGACGGTACCGGCCCTGCAAACGGAAAATGCAACCGACAATATTTCATCAGATTTTGATTTAGATATTTTATTCGAAGATGACGATATTATCGTGATAAATAAACCGCGCGGTGTTGTTATGTATCCGTCGGCTGGTAATAAAACGGGAACATTGGTTCAAAATATCTTGGCGCATACACATTTATCGGCATTGGGCGGGGATACGCGCCCCGGCGTTGTTCACAGACTGGACAAGGATACCAGTGGTGTTATGGTTTTTGCAAAATCTGATGCGGCATATCGCGGCTTGGTAAAGATGTTTTCACAGCACGATTTAACCCGCAAATACGTGTGTTTTGCCTGGGGGGTACCAAATTGGGAAGATGCCACAATAACCGGAAATATCGCGCGTTCATCCCGCAATCGCCAGAAAATGACAATGGTAAAATCTGGGGGTAAACCCGCCCATACCGATGTTGCGGTTATAAACGCGTTTCCGCGCGCGGGCGTGACCCAGTTTCGTTGTACATTGATGACGGGGCGCACACACCAGATACGTGTTCATTTATCTGCGCACGGTTTCCCGGTTTTGTGTGATCCGATTTATGGACGCGGTGCGTCACGCCTGGGGTCGGTGCGTGATGCGGATTTGTTGGATTTTTTGCGTAACCACGATGGCCAGATGTTGCACGCCGAATTATTGGAATTTACGCATCCTGTAACGGGTGAATTGATGCGTTTTAAAACACGCCTGCCCGACGATATGGAAGAATTAAGATATTTGCTGTCTGAAATTGGATAATTAAGCGATTTTTGCACTATTTTTCCCTTTCCAAAGTCTTGGTTTTATGTTAGAATAAAACAAAAGTATATGGAGTTTGGGAATGTCATTCTTGAAAAAAACTGTTAGTGTATTGGCTGTTTTTGCCGTATTTCCGGCGGCTTTTGCGGTGACCGCGCGCCCCAGTGTGATGAACACTGCAACGGCTACGTCGCGTCGTTTGCCGACGCTGACGGCATACATCAATTCTGCGACGACGTCGACATCAACAACAACGTCTTCGTCGACGATGTCTGACACCGAATGTGTAGATGCTTATACCGAATGTATGAAGGGCGAAGATGTCTGTGGCCCAGAATTCGAAGAATGTACAACCCGTAAACTGTTTCACGGCAAGATGCCAATGTGCTTGAATGTATTGTCCCAGTGTTCATCGGCTGGCGTTAATGATTTGTTTGGCACATCTGCGATTTCCGCGCTTGGTAATATCAAGACCACGGATTCTGCGACGGGTGAAATTTTGGATTACACATACCCAACTGATGGCAGTGCGATGGGGCAATGGATATCGGCGGCGGCCATTAACAACCAATATGATACATCAACCTGTGTGAAACGTTATACGTCCTGTTTGAACAAGGAAAGTGTTTGTGGTGCCGATTTTGAATTGTGTACATCCACCAAAGATTTCAAGAAACAGGCTTTGTTCTGTGATTCAACATTGGCCCGCTGTCAAAGTGCGGGTGTGCGCGAATTGTTTGGCACATATCCGTGGACCCCGTCCAGTGCAACCGTTGGTGGTCGCGTGGCGTCTATGATTGAAGACGGTGCACAATTGGCGGCAATGAATGCGGTTTCAACGTGTTACAAGGTTGTAGAACAGTGTTTCTTGGGTGCGTGTACGGCCAATCCATTCCGCTGTATCGAGGGTTCAACCCTTGAAACGGTAATGGCGGCAAATATGGCGTCTGAAACACCTGAAAATACAACGGCGGTATCAACGTCATCTGATACGGTTTCAAAAAGTGATGTTAATCGCTATCTGAAAACATCTTGTTTGGATACGATTGGTGCGAATAAATATTGCCATATGACATTCCGCGAAAAAACACCGACCAAGGGCGAATTGTCTGATATCGACGCCCAAGAAGAAGTGTTTGAGGCGGCAATTGATCAACGCAAAAAATATGTTGATTCAAAAATTCAGGATATAATGCAGAAATTTGACACCCGTGCCAAGAATAAGTGTTCTGAAACAATTCGCGCGTGTGCAATGCGCACCTGTGGCGAGGGGATTGGTTCCGTATGCTATACATCTGTATTTAATGGATCCGATGAATCTATTAACAAGGAATCCACACACGCCCAGATTAAACGCGGTTGTGAATCAATTGTTAATACCGACACAAATTGTCAGTATGCCTATGCCTCTGTCAAGAATCAGGCCTATTCATATGCATATTTGAATGACAATGTATTTGATACATTGTTCCCGGTATATGATGAAACGGCAAAGTCTGATCCAATTGGCGTTGTTGCATCATTAAACGCAACGCTGTCCAATAATTACAGTATGGCGGCAATTGCTGAGATGAAGAAACAGTGTCAATCCGTCGCGACCAATTGTGTCAAGACTATGTGTGGTACGGACTATGTAAATTGCTATCGCAATCGTACGGATATTGTTGGCAATTTGACACAATCTGGTGATGCAGACTTTGACAAATCAATGAACAAGGTTGGTGGTGTTCTGGATTACACAATCGTATTGGGCCTGTGTATGAATACGGTAAAGGCGGCCGATGTTTGTGATGAACACCTTAAAATCGAACAGGCGCGTCTGGCCCAGGGTGCAAACCTTAGCAATAATTGGGGTAATTCGGCATCCGTTCGTGATGGCTGGATTGATGCAGGTGGTGCCAAGTCTGTAACGGTTGACACGGAAACCGTGCAAAAGGTTGACGCCAACGGTAATAAAATCTGTTCAAATTCCAAGGGGTACGAGGGTGTTTGTTATGACGTTGATACCGACGGCGACGTATATGACGAACCGGTTATGGAATCATATAAATCATATCTGACGAACCAGTCTGCAAACACATTGTTCCGCGAACTGATTTCAGATATTGAATACGAGGCCCAGGCAAAATATAACGCCAAATTGACCAAGCAACAGAATATGTGTATGTCGGCCAATTCTGGCGGTGTAATGGGTAAAAATGATTTGGCTTCTACATTTATGTGGGCAAAATTAAAGAATAACAAGGTTCCGACCAACTATGCAACGGCCGGTCTGAAGCCGAACCAGGTTGTGGCCAGTAACGAATTGTATGGTTCATTCTGTCGTGTACGTGTGAACATTCAATCCGATGACAAAGATATCCAAGATGCCATCAACAAGGGCGCAGATTGGGCAACGGCATACTTTGCGGCCGGCGACGCCTTTACCTGTGGCAGTTGGATAAGCGGTGATGATTTGGAAGAAATTGCCGAAATTGTTGGCGCGGATGCCCGTGCAGACAAAGAAAAGACTCAGGCTAAAAACCTTGAATGGTGGTTGGCGCCAATTGCGGCGATTGGAACGGGTGTTGGTGGCGCATACCTGGGGGCGGGAATTGCAAACGGTGACGTATTTGGCAAACTGTCCGGTCTGAATTCTAACAAGAAAGCGACAGAAAAAAGCCAGGAAGAATTGATTAAAGACTGTAAGCATGCCGCTGACAAAGCAGATGATGAAACAGGGAAAACATTTTCTTGGACTGATGTAGCTATCAGAAATGCCGAAGTAGCCGGTGTTGACGATAGTTTCATAGAAAAAGTCAAAGCAGAAAAGAAAACTTATAGAGAAGCATATGATAAATACGAAGTATGCAAAGATTCAACAGAAGCAGACTGCGCAGATCACAAAACTGCACCAGAGCGTCTTAGTCTGAATAATGCATTGAAAGAATTGGGCGAAGCCTGTGATTTTGTAGATGTTACAAAAGAAGAAAAAGACTCGGCCAAGAAAACGCAAACGGCGGCGGGTGTAACTGGTGCGGTAACGGCGGTTGCCGGTGGTGTGATGACATTCTTTGCGACCAAGGCAATTAAAAACGCCATCCTGGACAAGGCCGAACAAGAGGCATATGATACCTTTATGAATGAAATTGGTAATCATATCTATTGTTATATCGGCGGTGAAGAGGCCGGCCAATACGGCGACGTCATCACCACCAGTATGGAATAAATGAAAAAAATCCCCCTGTCCGGGGGATTTTTTTGATACTTGCAAAACGTTATATTTTACCCTAGAATTTAATCTATGAAATTCAAAAAGATTCTGCGCATATTTTTAAATATTATATTCTGGTGCTTTACCGCGGGCATTGCGGCGGTTGCGGCGTTGGTGCTGATTTATGGAAATGATTTACCAGATTATAAAAACCTGGCAACGTATGCGCCACCGGTGGCAACACGCCTTTATGCGGCGGATGGTTCATTGCTGATTGAATATGCCGAAGAACGCCGTGTATTCATCGATTACGATGATATGCCACCGCAGTTGGTAAATGCCTTTGTCGCGGCCGAGGATCAAAATTTCTGGACACATCCCGGAATTGATGTTCAGGGGATAATTCGCGCCGCCACAAACAATGCAATGCGTATGATGGGATATAATGCCAGTTTTTCTGGCGCATCCACAATCACGCAACAGGTTGCAAAAAATTTCTTCTTGTCGTCTGAACGCACCATTTCCAGAAAGATAAAAGAGGCCATCCTTGCCCTGCGCCTGGAACGTGCATTTTCCAAACAGCATATTCTGACCCTGTATATGAACCAGATATTCCTGGGGGCGCGCGCGTATGGTGTTGGGTCGGCGGCCTTGATGTATTTTAACAAACCTGTATCTGAATTATCATTGGCCCAGTGTGCGTTTCTGGCATCCCTGCCCAAGGCGCCAAATAATCGCGAAAACGCGATTGAGCGTCGCAATTATGTCCTGCGCCGTATGGTAGAAGAGGGCTATATAACCCAATCCGATGCCGATATTGCCGCGGCCGAGGAATTAAATATCAACAGCGGCTTTACCGAACAGATGGAACCCGATTTTCAATACTTTGCCGAAGACGTTCGTCGTCAATTATTACGCACCCTTGGGCGCGAGGTTTTGTACAACCAGGGCCTTTACATCAAAACAACAATTAACCCAGAATTTCAGCGTGCGGCAACCGCCGCCCTGGCCAAGGAATTGGATTCTTATAACAAAAATCACCCAGATTCAGAACCTCTTCAGGGGGCGTTAATCGCAATGAATCCACATACGGGTCGTATTGTTGCGATGGTTGGCGGACGTTCTTTCCGGGACAGTTCATTTAACCGTGCCACCCAGGCGTATCGTCAGATTGGTTCAACCATTAAACCGTTTGTGTATCTGGCGGCCTTGGAACGTGGATACAGCCCGCAAAGCCTGTTGTTGGATGCGCCGATTGTTGGTATTCGAGAAGATTTAAGTGAATGGAAGCCTGAAAATTATGATAAAAAATTCTTGGGCGATGTGCCGTTGCGCCTGTCGCTGGAAACGTCGCGCAATGTGCCGACGGTGCGCCTGGTCCAAGATATTGGTGAACAAAACGCGATTGAGGTCGCCCAGCGTTTTGGTGTCTATCCCGCGGATATGCAAAATATAAATCTGTCGATGGCATTGGGCTCTGGCGAGACGACGCTTGAAAAATTGGTGTTGGGTTATTCTGCATTTGTAAATGGTGGGCGTGCGATATCCCCACGGATGGTCGATTATATTGCCGACAGATATGGCCGTGTTGTCGGTGGCACGGAACCCGAATTAATTGAATGGTCCCCTGATTTATTGCCACCAACGGTGACAGATGAGGCTGAACCATTATCAGACCCACAAAGTCTGTATCAAATGGTGTCTATTTTACAAGGTGCGGTTGAACGCGGTACCGGTAAACAGGCCCGTGTCAAAGGGCACACAATCGCGGGTAAAACCGGCACGACCAACGATGTCAAAGACGTGTGGTTTATCGGCTTTACCAAGAATTTAATTGCGGGCGTATATCTGGGGTTTGATAATCCAAAACCATTGGGACGTGGTGCGGGTTCCCATATGGCGGCACGTGTGTTTGCGGACTTTATGAAAACGGCATTGGCGGATGAAAAAAATCAACCGTTTTCGGTTCCAAATGGTATGACGTTTGTTCGTGTTAATCGTAGCACTGGTGTGGCGGCGGCGTCTGACCCCAACGGTATGATTATTAGCGAGGCATTCAAGCCCGGACAAAAGCCAAATCCGGCCCCCGCGGTCCAGCAATCTGCATCCAGCGCGGTGGTTGGTGGAATATTCTAAACACAGGGGGGATGTATGAAAAAATCAGTAATTTTGATGTTGGCGTTGGGATGTCTGTCTGCGTGCGATGACACGGAATCGGTTATACAAAAAAATACCTATTTGTGTGGAAATTACGATGTTGAAATGGCTTTTTCAGATGATGGCGCCACAATGCACGCAATTATTTCGGGTGATGCGGTTGATTTGGCATTGACGCAAAGTGCATCTGGCGCCAAATACGCGGGTGTTTTAAATGATACAAATGTTGTTTTGTGGGGTAAAGGTGACGCGTGGACGCTGTTTGTTGGGCCAGATGAAACAATAATAGAATGTTCGATTAAATAACGTTTATTTTCATATTTTATTGTGATAGAATAATCGATATAAGAAGGCTAAGGAGTATGTTATGCTGACCGATTATTTTTTATCCCACGGTTTGTCGTTTTTTGCCAGTGGCTGGATGCAGTTTGGTGCCGCCTTTGGCGTGGCATTTGCAATAATGATGATTTTTGGACGCCCATTTATTCGCGCAATGCACAACTGGCAAAAGCGTGGTCAACCCATCAGTGAAAACGTCCCAGAATCTCATCGCAAGAAAGCGGGCACCCCAACAATGGGTGGAATTTTGGTTGTTGTTGCGATATTGGTTGGTGCGATACTGTTTATGCCAATGCACGACAATTTGCCGGGCTGGATTGCGTTGTTGTCACTGGTGATGTTTGGCGCCTTGGGTTTTGCAGACGATTACAAGAAGGTCACTTCTCAATCAAAAAAGGCATCAAATGGCCTGTCACCACGCGCGCGCCTTTTGATAGAGGGTATATTTGTTATTATACTGGCGTATTTGATTAACATAACAATGCCACCATATATCCCAGAATATTCATTGGCGATTGGGTCGGGAATTATTTTACCGTTGGGCCTGTTGTATTTTGTGTTTGCGTACTTTGTAATTTGTGGTGGTGCAAACGCAACAAATATCACAGATGGTCTGGATGGAATGCTGGCAAAATTATATATGCCGGTATTGGTTGTGTTGGTTGTTGCGTTGTATGGTGCAACACGTATTGGTTTTATGGATACGGTTATGTTCCTGCCATCGGCCAGTGGTCTGTACCCGGTCCTGGGGGCGGCGTTTGGTGCGGTGTTGGGCTTCTTGTGGTTTAATGCAAAGCCGGCATCAATCTTTATGGGTGATGCGGGGTCGTTGGCCCTGGGGGGATTTATGGGTACGGTATCAATGCTGCTTAAATCTGAAATTCTGATGGGTATTGCGGCGGGTATGATGGTGTTAATTTTGCTGTCATCATTTACCCAGACAATGTATTTCAAGATTACACGTCGTATGACGGGAACGGGGCGTCGTGTATTCCTGCGTGCACCATTGCATCACCATTTCGAAGAACTGGGCTGGAACGAGACTAAGATAGTGGACAGATTCTTTATCATATCTGTTTTATTTGCTGGATTGGCATTGGCACTGTTGAAATTTGCATAAGGGAAAAATATACAAATGTTTGATATTCCGCGCACCGAAGACAGCAAATTTACCAGTTGGTATTATGGCACCGATCGCAAGTTGTTGGGATATGTTTTGGCGCTGATATTTATTGGTATGCTGTGTGTGGTGTCGGCTGGTTCTGTTCAGGCCCTGCGCAAGGGGTGGGAATGGTATTATTTCCTGCAAAAAATGTTACCGTTTTATGTGCTGGGGATTGGTACGCTATTTGTGGCCAGTATGCTGAATAAAAAATGGGTGTTGGGTATATCGGCGTTAAATGTCGCGGTGTGCTTTCTGTTGCTGATATGGACTGTAATTCACCCCGTGGCCAGTCACGGTTCCGAACGTTGGGCGGTTATCGGTGGGTTGCGATTGATGCCATCGGATTTAATGAAGCCGGGCCTGGTTATAATGACGGCGTGGTTCCTGGCAAAGATGAAGGAACGATTTGGTTCTGATATATTTTTAAATCCTGCCCCGTGGAGGCCGGCGTGGCTTTCCTGGTGGACGTTTTTGGTGCCATTTGCGATTGTTCTGCTTATTTTATTCCAGCAACCAGATATCGGCACAACACTGTTATTTATGGCGGTTATTGGGACAATGCTGTTTATTGCGGGCCTGCCACGCAAGATATGGTTGCCAGGATTGGGACTTTTTGGTGCGGTTGGATTCTTGGCGTTTTTGTTTGTGCCGCACGTACATCGTCGCGTTCTGGAATTTTTCAAGCCCCTGGACCCCACGACCCAGGTTGGATATTCCGTTAATGCAATCCGCCAGGGGGGCTTGTTCGGTATGGGGGACGAAGCCTTTGCCAAAGAATCATTGCCCGACGCCCACACAGACTTTATCTTCGCGGCCCTGGCCGAAGATTGGGGGGCAATATTGGCGTGTGGATTATTGGCGCTGTTGTTGGTTGTTATTCGTCGCCTGACGGTAACGGCGATGTCTGCGCGTGATACATTTGTGTTTTATGCGGTTGGTGGCACAACGGCATTATTCGCGACCCAGATTTGTATTAACTTGGCGACAACATTGGGCCTGATGCCGCCCAAGGGGATGACGTTGCCATTTATTTCATCCGGGGGCAGTTCGTTTATGGGTTACTGTCTGTTGTTTGGGATGATATTGGCAATTGTCCGCGAAGATAAATGGAAATAACCAAAGGGATTTAAAATGAAGGTGTGGATTGCAACGGGCGGAACGGGTGGACACGTGTTTCCGGCAATGGCGGTGGCAACCGAATTGGTGGCGCGTGGGTGTCGTGTGACAATTTCGTGTGACGGTCGTGTTCGCGAAATGGTGCGTAAATCGCGACCAACGGGTGCGCGTATGGTGCATATCTGGGCATCGGGTGTTGGCGCAAAAAGCAAATTGAAGCAATTATGGGCATTGTTTAAAATAGGGGTGTCGGCGGTCGCATTGACGCTGCGTTTTATGGTATCGCGCCCCGATCGGGTTGTTGCGTTTGGTGGCTATGCATCGGTGCCCGCGGTGTTTGCGGCGCACGTTTGGGATGTGCCAACATTCTTGCACGAACAGAATGCGGCAATTGGTCGTGCGAATAAATTTACCATGCGCTGGGTTAAAACATTGATGACCAGTTTCCCAGATGTATCCGGTATTCCAACCACTTCGACGGCACGTGTTATTTATACGGGCCTGCCGGTGCGTCGTGAAATATTGGCGGCATCCAATGCACCACTAAGTGGGGCGGGGCGCATATTGGTAACGGGTGGATCACTGGGGGCGACGATACTGGATGACGTTGTGCCGGGTGCGATTGTGGCAATGAAAAATAAAAAGATTTTTGTGACGCACCAGACCCGACCGGAAAATGTTGCACGCCTGCAAAAGTTTTATGCAGATAATAAAATCCACGCAAATGTTTTGTCTTTCATAAACGATATGGCGGGTGCAATTGTTGGGGCGGATTTGGTAATCGGGCGCAGTGGCGCATCGACCGTTGTCGAACTTGAAACAATTGGACGTCCGGCGATCTTGGTGCCGTTGAATATCAACCCAGACCAGGCGGCCAACGCTGCATCATTTGTTCGCACCGGCGGTGGTTTTGCGATTGAGCAGTCTAAATTTACACAAAAATGGCTGACCGCGACATTATCAGATTTGTTTGATAACCCGTCGCGCCTGCAAAAAATGGCGCAAAAGGCGTATGTAAAAAATAACGCGGTGACACTAATTTGTGATGCGATTATGGAATAAAAATCACCCGCGTATCGCGGGTGATTTTTTATTTTGATTCCAGTCTATTTTTCCGCTTGCACCAAAATCGTGATTTGTTCTATGATGATAATGGAAGGAAAGGAATTATGCGTCATATCACAGTATCAATTTTTGCATTTTTGCTTGCAATGCCTGCGTTTGCGGATGCAAGGTTACCGGTTGTAAACCTGGCGTCGGCGGGTGTTTCTGCGCGTGCCGCATTCGGAGAGAGCGTGCCAACAACAAAACAATTGCCAAAACGGAATGTTGTTGCGCGTCCCACGGTTCAGCGTACCGCCACCCCTGCAAAAACGGCGAATATGACGGCGGCCACGTTGGTCACATCGAATGATATATTGGTTCCAAATCGCCCCAGCAATGATTTATGGGCGCATAATTCATCAAGTTTAAATGCGTCTGTTGATACGCCATTGCGTATGCCAAAACCATCTGAGTTTGCGGTTTATCGCAGTGATGAAATTTTACCAGAAGAAAGCCTGGACACATCCACAATGCCAAAGACGTACGCGTATAATGATGATGCGCCGGTCGCACCGGTCGCACCGACACGCACCGCGGCGGCAAAAAAATCTGAATTAGATGCCCAGATTGAACGTCTGGTTGAATTACAGCGTCGTGCCGATGAAAGTGTTACGCCAACCAATGTTGCGCCACGCGTAATTGCGCGTCCCGTGGTTGATGAACCAATCGCGCCAAGTACGGATGATGTTCGTGTTGCTGTGGCGGATACCACACCAACGGAAACTGTAAATGTACGTCGTATGGTTGTTCCAATGGAAACGCGTGATGTTGTTGTGCGCAGTGTTGAAAAAAATCAATCGCCACGCATTGCGGCGGTGCGCGATGATATGACAAAACTAAGCCCGTCTGAATTACGTCGTGCGTTTCGTAAAACATTCCTGTCGGAAAACAAACATTTATCCACATACCAAATGGATGATTCCTTTGACGTGGTCAGTGATATGGATACATCATCCGGTTCGTTTACATCATCCCGCGATTTAAGCGAGGATGCCGGCATTCGTCCACTGGAAATAAAAATCAATTTCCGCAATGATGATGCGTCCCTGTCGCGTGATAATTATAATTTGTTAAGTGAATATGCCGCGATTGTTGTTCATAATCCAACGCGTGCAATTCAGATTGCAATTCCCGCGCGCACAACAACTGATGCGGACGCGCGTAAATTAACGGCACGTCGTCTGGCCATTGTTGAACAGGTTTTACGTGATACCGGTGTGTCAATGCAACGCATTGTCCCGGTTCTATCCCAACGTGACGAGGCTGGTTTCGTCTTGCGTGTGATATCGAATGAACAGTATGAAAGCCTGTCCCAGCAGAAACGTAATATATTCGGTGATACTGTTTCATCCAAGAAGTATAAAAGTTTGACGTGGTAAGCAAAACGCTAAAATCACTTTTGGAATTTTTATTTCCACCGGCGTGTCCATTGTGCGGCGCGCCGGTATCAATTCACGGCGAATTATGTGGTGACTGTTGGACGGCCTTTAATTGGATTGATGGTGCAAAATGTGTTCGCTGTGGTTATCCGTTTGCAATTGATGTCGATGATGCAATGTGTCCGGTATGTGCGTCCGGAAAATGTGAATTAGATTGGATACGGTCTGCATGTGTCTATGATGATGCATCACGGATGGCAATGTTGCCGTTTAAGCACAGCGGTCGTATTTCATATGCACACTTTATGTCACGTGCAATGATTTGGGCGCTGCGTGATATTGACGTGTCAGATATAGACTTTATAATGCCGGTGCCATTGGCGCGTCGTCGCCTGTTTCATCGTGCCTATAACCAGGCAACATTACTGGCCCGGCCAATTGCACGCACGTTGGGATTAAGGCTGGATTATGATTCTGTTCGTCGTAAATACAGACGTGATATGGGGCATTTAAATTCGCGCCAACGTGCACAAAATATTCACGGTGTGTTCAGTGTTGTCCGTCCCGACAGAATACGTGGTAAAAATATCTTGTTGGTCGACGATGTTATGACGTCTGGTGCAACGTTTTCAGAATTACGTCGGGCACTAATTGGGGCCGGCGCCGCAAATGTCTATGGTGTGACATTTTGTCGTGTTGTTCGTTCTGTTTAAGAAATTGTTTTGCTGTTTGTAATCTCGTGAATCATAAACTTAGAATGCATCAGGTGTGCTTCCTGGGCCAGGATTTTTAAATTACACATACGCATCAAATCAATTATGTCTTTTGCTACGGGCTCGATTGTTTTTGCAGATGTGTCAACAATTGCTTCTTCCAGGATTTCATCGCCCAATGTTGCGGTATAATATATGATTGCCGAATTTGGGGTATACAGTGCGACGTCTGAACACAGTGCCAGTTTTCGTTCATCTGGCAGAATTGTGAAATATATTATCGTCCCATCTTGCTTAACCAAAGATATGGGCATCTTGTCAAACATATCGTGCAAAAATTTTTTGTTCTCTGGATTCATATTTAACTGTGTACCTTATTGCCATTTATTTGTGCCAGGATTCCTTTCTGTCTGGCGTATATTTCCTGGGCCAGCAGTTTGTCAGAACAATGCCTAACAAGTTGCATCAGATTTTTTGTAATCTCGGTTGGGGTGCCGCCATCTGGACAGTATCCGTCATACAGAATCTGTGAATCAATGGTGATTGTATAATATCGTCCGGGGCGCCCCTTGTCATCGGTTGTATAAACGCACGAAAAACCAAATGTTGTCCCATCGTCTGTGTCAATCGAGTATTCAACCATTTCGTTATCGCGCAGCACATCAACATTGGATGTGCGAATAAGGGTATGAAAAAATTTCAATCTTTCTGGGTTCATATTGTATATTTTGCTGTCAAAAAAAACATTTGTCAAATATTTTTTATGGTATTTTTTCTTCGCTTCCCACTAACCACTATCCACTAACCGCTAATAAATATTGAATTCTGAATTTTATCTGATACGATAACAGTTAGACTATTTTTTTTAATAACAGGACACAGATATGAACATAGAACTTGGCAAGAATATAAATCCACGTGATATCGAAACCAGAATTCAGGAATTCTGGGATAAAAACACATTTTGGAATAATGATGTTAATTCGGACAAACCATCTTTTTGCATTATGATGCCGCCACCGAACGTGACGGGAAATCTGCATATGGGACACGCGCTGGATAATGTTCTGACGGATATTATGTGTCGTTATAAGCGTATGGCGGGCTTTGACGTTTTGTGGCAGCCCGGAACCGATCACGCGTCCATCGCGACCCAGTTATTGGTTGAACGTGATTTATCAAAACGTGGAATCAATCCGCACGCATTGACATTGGATGAAAAATTAAATGCGGCCTGGACGTGGAAGGCGGACAAAGGCGGCCAGATTATGAACCAGTTGCATATTCTTGGCGTAACGCCTGTATGGCAACGTGAACGTTTTACAATGGACGATGGCCTGTCGGCGGCGGTTACAAAACTGTTTGTTAAAATGTATAACGAAGGCTTGATTTATCGTGAAAAACGCCTGGTTAATTGGTGCCCGAAACAAATGACATCTGTCTCAGACCTGGAAGTTGAAACCCGCGAAGAACACGGCAAGTTTTATTACTTTAATTATCCATTGGTTGGCGGTGGCGTTGTTGAAATTGCGACAACGCGTCCCGAAACATTATTCGGCGACCAGGCGATTGCCATTCACCCAGAAAATGAAAAATTAAAACACTTGATTGGTCGTCGCGCGATTATTCCGTTAACCGATATTGAAATTCCAATTATCGCTGACGTTCACGCGGACCCAGAAAAGGGAACCGGTGCGGTAAAGATTACACCGGCACACGACTTTGATGACTGGGATGTTGGCCTGCGTCATAATTTAACACCGGTTTGTATATTAACACCAGATGCTAAATTAAATGATAATCCGGTTGTGCCTGAAAAATATCGTGGTCTGGATCGGTACAAGGCACGCGAAGCCGTTGTCGCAGATATCGAAACGGCGGGCCTGCTGGTAAAGGTAGAGGATCGAACAATCCCAACCCCATATTCCGAACGCGGTGGTGTGCCGGTCGAACCGTATTTAACAGACCAGTGGTTTGTTGATGCTGAAAAATTGGCCCAGCCTGCAATTCGGGCGGTCGAAGAAGGGAAAATTAAATTCCTGCCGGAACACAGATATAATTTGTTTATGTCTTGGATGAAAAATATTCGTCCCTGGACAATTTCGCGCCAGTTGTGGTGGGGTCATCATATCCCTGCGTGGTATGATGCGGATGGCAATGTCTATGTTGCCGAAACCGAGGCCGACGCCATTAAACAATCCGGTGGCAAAGAATTAACCCGTGATGCTGATGTTTTGGATACGTGGTTTTCATCGGGATTATGGCCATTTTCAACATTGGGTTGGCCGGATGATACATTGGAATTGAAAAAGTATTATCCAACAAGCCTGTTATACACCGGCGCAGATATTATTTTCTTCTGGGTTGCGCGTATGATTATGATGGGTATTTATGTAATGGGCGATGTTCCGTTCAAGACGGTAAATTTCCACGGCTTGGTCCGTGATTCACGGGGACAAAAAATGTCCAAGACCAAGGGCAACGGTACCGACCCATTAACAACGGTTGAAAAATTTGGTGTGGATGCGTTGCGTTATTGGATTGCGACCGCCCCAATTGGTACCGATATTCGTTACAGTGATGACGAGGTTAAACGTGGTTCAAAACTGCTGACGAAATTATGGAACGCGTCAAAATATGTTTTGATGAATTTGTCTGATTTTGAACCGGCAACCGCACCGCAGATTCCGGTATCTAGTCGCTTTATAGAGGACAGATGGGTATTGTCCGAATTGAATAAAACAATCGCCGAAACCCGCCGGAATTTGGATAAATACGATAACTATAATTCACGCAGTGCGATTGACACATTCTTCTGGGATATTTTCTGTGACCAGTATCTGGAATTTATCAAAGACCGTTTCTGGGCACCGGAAAAATATAGTAAAGAATCTAAATTATCGGCCCAGTGGACATTGTACACGGTATTGCGTGCGATTATCGGATTGTATGCACCGTTCATCCCATTCCTGACCGAAGAATTGTGGCAGAAAATTTATCGTGATTTCGAGGGTGGCGAAACACTGCACCTGACCGCATATCCAGAAACCAAATCGGAATATGAAACGGATGTGTCGCAAATGAATATTGCGCTGGAAATCTTGAAAAACGTTCGCGGCTTGCGCACCGACAGAAAGGTTGGCAATGGTGCAAAACTGGAAACGCTTACAATTCCCGCCACGACCCCGGATGTGTTGCACGGTCTGATTAAATCTGCGGCACGTGCAAATGAAATTATCCTGGGGGATGAATTGGATTTTGTTGTTGCAGAACAAAAACAATAATGGGGTGATATTATGGCCGAAAAACTGACCGAAAAGCGTGTATTGCAGGCATATCAGTGCGATCGATTTGGTAATGTTCGTCCATTGATTTTGATGAACGAATTGCAATCGATTGCCGACCGTCACGCTGAAATTTTGGGCTGTGGTCGTACGTATTGTTTGGAAAATAATGTTGGCTGGGTTGTGATGTACTACTTGGTCGATATTATAGAATTACCGCGTGAGGGCGAAGAACTAACATTCACCACCTGGCCATCGTGCCAAGACGCCCTGCGTGCAACACGTGATTTTGAAATCCACGGGGCTGATGGTCGTTTAATGGTTCGTGCGACAAGTCAGTGGATTTTGATTGATATGGCACGTCGTCGTCCATTGCCATTGGCAAATCATTTGTCGCCGGATGTGGTTGTGCCACATCGTGCATATGGTTGCGCGTTTGAAAAATTCCCAGATTTTGAAACAAACAAAACGCACGTTATGAAGTGTCGTTTTGATGATATTGACGTGAACCAGCATATAAACAATGCGGTCTATGCGGTGTGGGCAACGGAAAGTGTTGGCTTTAAATATCGCAGCGAACATAAATTGAAAAAAATCGATATCAATTTTAAAAAGGAAGTGTCCGCCGACATTCCCGAAATTCGTATTGACGTTGCGATTGATGGTCTGACCACACGTCATAAAATTTGCAGTGGTGACACCGAACACGCGGTTGTAATTTGCCACTGGGAAGAAATTTAAAAATCCCCCATCTGGGGGATTTTTTTTATTTATCTTGGTATTGAACAAAGAAAAACAATTAGTTATAATGCATATGTTATGGCGGTTTGCCATAATGGGGTGTGACTACCCGTGCATAGGCATCGAAATATAAGACTGCGCCACAGGTTGGTGTGTGTTTGTGTTTTGATGAAATTGAACTCCTGAACATTTAGTGTCAGGGGGGCTGTGAATATATCGAATAAACAGCACAATTCCTATGATTGTAGTCAACCTCCTGACCACTCGTGAATACGCGTGGTTTTTGTTTTTTTAAACAAAGGGGGAAGATAAATGAAAGGCTATATCAAATGCTTAATTATGTGTGTTGCACTGGTGCCCACGCCATCAGTTGCCGTACTGTTTGCTGATGGCGAATTATGCCTTAATTCAGGGCAGTGTGAATCGGGTGTATGCCAGCGCAATGACGGTACGTCGCTTGCAAGATGTGCGCCAAAGGCAAAATTGGGCGAAGCATGTTCCGATTTTACGTTGTATAGTGTTTACTATGTTGCGCCTTGCGATGCGGACTTGCAGTGCGTCAATTTAACCTGGACGGGCGAAGAAGGCGAAGCAAAAAATGGCATATGTATTCGGACGGGGGCCAATTTTGCCGTTGGTGATTTGTGTATAAATAACGCGCAATGCGAATCAAAATCCTGTGTTATACAATCTGAAACGGATAAAACCGGCGTTTGTACTGCGTTGGCGGACGAAAATGAACCGTGCGACTATATCGCTATGGATCCAGAGTTGTATATAAAATACCCAAAATGTGAACGCGGTCTAAGTTGCAGGCCGATTGAGGAGGCCGAACATATGTATAGTTGCGTAGATCTTGGTGGTGCTAGTTCTGGGACGACTGCAGTGGTTCCCACCGGTACCCTGCCCAATGGCGAGCCGTGTCTATACAGCACACAATGCACGTCCGGCGTTTGTCTGAACAAAGGTAATACCGATGCGGCATATTGTGCCCCGCGCGCCAGTGTTCATGGTCAGCAATGCTCATACGAAACCACATCGGGAATTTACATTGATCGTCCAATTTGTGCATCAAACCTTAGATGCGTCCGGCCAACAAATTCAACTGCAACATATGGGTGGTGTTGGGATTCTGCAAACATTCCTAGCGAATCTTATTTGGTGGACGCGGTTGTTGGCTGGGGCAATGTTGATGGCGCGTACCAGGGCGGAACGCGAAATGCTGGCCCCAGCGGATCTGGTATTATAAATTATCGTTGTGCCGCCGGTTATTATGGGATAAATCCTGATGTCGGCTCGCGCAGCAAATCGGGGTGCACAGCCTGTCCGTCTAATGGTATTTGCGACCTGGGCGATAATGAAATATTTGATTGTAAAATTGGATACTATCGATCGGGTAATCAGTGTGTTCGTTGTCCTGATATTGTCAGCGGTACGCCTGGTACTACGGCATCTGAAACGTCGTGGGGTGCTTCATTGGATCGTAATAAACTGGGGATTGAAAAGTGCTATGCGCCTGCTGTTTCGTACACCGATAATGTCGGAATATTTGAAATCACCCAAGACATTGCGTGTTATTATTAAAAAATCCCCCGTTCGGGGGAATTAAATTTAAAATAAAAACCGCCGATGGCGGTTTTTTTTTAATTTACTGCGCTAACTGCGATGCGTTTACGACCCGCAGCGCGACGACGATTCAATACATCGCGACCACTTTTCGTTTCCATACGTGCACGGAAACCGTGTGTGCGAACACGACGTGTTTTCGATGGTTGATATGTACGTTTTGTTGCCATTTTATTTATCCTTCGGTTTTTCTCTTTGTCATTTCATATTGGCCGAAGCAGTACAAGACCAACCTGAAATAAATCCGTTTGCGGGTATATTTAAGCATATGTTTTTACAAAATGCAAGTTTTATTTGGATTTTACCAAACCCAATTTTTTTAACCCCTCTTGAACCAGGTGGAACAAGAAAATCGCCACAAGCAAATTCCAAAACGGTAAAAATAATTTATCGTTCATTTTGTGTATCCTTGCCCTTTATCAGGCGTTGTATCTTATGTATGCCGTTGGCAATGTCAATCATTCGGTCCAGATTCCACAGTTGGCACGTGTACTGCGCCCGCCACAGCCAGTTTTGGCCGGCGTCGCATTTCATTTGGTATAATTCCTTACGTGTTTCTTGTAAAATCGTTCTAATTTGTCCCACGGTGCCCCTTTTTATTGCGAAAAATATCGTATCACAAAAGACTGGTTTGTCAATGTCTTTTTTGGGCTTTATTTCTTGACGTAAACCGCAAAAATTTGCTATGTTTTAACTGTTATAAACAAGGGAAAGTGAAGTATGTCTGAAAATATAAACGAAGTTATTGAAACCCGCGTTCCGACGTCGTCTTTGGAACACGAAATGCGGACCAGTTTCTTGGACTATGCAATGTCGGTTATTGTTGATCGTGCATTGCCGGATGTTCGCGACGGGTGCAAGCCGGTACATCGCCGTATTCTGTATGTTATGAATGATGTGGCGCCGGCGACCAAGCCAACGGTGAAATCGGCACGTATTGTCGGTGACGTTATGGGTAAATATCATCCGCACGGGGATTCCTCTATTTACGAGGCTATGGTCCGTATGGGCCAGGATTTTTCCATGGGTGAAATGTTGGTCCAGGGCCAGGGTAACTTTGGTTCTCGCGACGGGGACAAGGCCGCCGCTATGCGTTATACAGAGGCACGACTTTCCAAACTGGGTGCGTCTTTGATGGACGATATGGACAAAGACACCGTTGATTGGATGCCGAACTTTGACGGTTCGTTGCAAGAACCGGTCGTCTTGCCAACGAAATTTCCAAATTTCTTGGTAAATGGCGGCTCGGGTATTGCGGTTGGTATGGCGACAAATGTTCCAACTTATAACCTGGGTGAAATTTGCAATGGTATCTTGGCGATATTGGATAACAAGGATTTATCTGATGATGAATTATTTACGATTATCCCCGGGCCTGATTTTCCAACGGGCGCGATGATTATGGGGCACGCCGGCGCGTACAAGGCGCATACAACCGGCCGTGGTTCTATTATCATTCGTGCAAAAACACATATCGAAGATTTTCGTGATCACCAGGCAATAATTGTCGATGAATTACCGTACCAGGTTAACAAGGCGCAAATGATTATCAAAATTGCCGAGTTAATCAAAGACAAACGAATCGAAGGGATATCCGAAATCCGCGATGAATCGTCCAAGGAAGGTCTGCGTGTCGTTGTTGAATTAAAGCGTGATGCGATTGCGGATGTTGTGTTAAACCACTTGTTCCAGTATACGGAAATGCAGACGAATTTCCCGGTCAATATGATGGCGCTAAATCGTGGCCGCCCAATGCTGTTCAATGTTCGTGGTGTCTTGGACGCGTTTATTGAATTCCGGGCCGAGGTTATTCGTCGTCGCACCATTTTTGACCTGAACAAGGCACGTAATCGTGCACACACATTGTTGGGGTTATCTGTTGCGGTTGGAAATCTGGACGAGGTTATTGAACTTATTAAATCCAGTGCCAACCCCGAAGAAGCGCGCGCTGCGTTAATTGCACGTGGGTGGCGTGCATCGGACATTGAATCTTATATTCAGTTGATTGATGATCCAAATACTGAATACAAAGATGGTATGTTCTATATGTCCGAAGACCAGGCCCGTGCAATCTTGGAATTGCAATTACATCGCCTGACCGGTTTGGAACGTGATAAAATTCACGATGATTTGACCGCACTGGGGGCGACGATTAAAGACCTGCTTGAAATTTTGGGCAGTTATGAACGCATCGTACAAATCATTCGCGACGAAACAACTATGGTTCGCGACAGTTGGGCATCCCCACGTCGTACCGAAATTTCCGATGCGGAAATTGATATCGATATCGAAGATTTAATTGCGCGCGAAGATATGGTTGTAACTGTATCGAACACCGGTTATATCAAACGTGTTGCGCTGGATACATATCGTGCCCAGAAACGTGGTGGCAAGGGACGCAATGCAATGACAACCAAAGACGACGACTATGTGGTCCAGGTATTCGTTGCAAATACTCACACGCCATTGTTGTTCTTTAGTTCCAAGGGATTGTGTTATAAATTAAAAACATATAAATTACCAGAGGCTGCCGCCGCCGCCAAGGGGCGTCCATTGGTAAACCTGTTGCCACTGGAAAATGGCGAAACAATCACGGCAATTTTACCCGTGCCCGAGGAAGACGTACAACGCGTCGCAGAATCTAGTCGTGAACATTTCTTGATGTTTGCAACCGCGTCCGGTACCGTTCGTCGCAATCGTATGAGTGACTTTGATTCTATCCGCGCAAACGGTAAAATTGCAATGAAACTGGATGACGGTGACAGTCTGATTTCCGTTCTGCCATGTAACGAAGACCAAGACGTATTCTTGGCGACATATCGTGGTCGCGCGATTCGATTCCCGGTACCGGAAATTCGTGTATTTGCGGGACGTAATTCAACGGGTGTTCGCGGTATTACACTGGGCAAAGACGACAAGATTATTGGTATGGCAATGTTGAATCGTGGCGAATCTGATTCGTCAATCCGTGCGGCGTATATCAAGCAATCACGTGCCGCGCGTCGTGCCGCAACCGGTATCGAAGAAGAAGCATCCGCCGACGAAGAAGAAACAACAATCGTTTTGGATGATGCCAAGATGAAAGAAATGGCCGAAAAAGAAGAATTCATTTTAACAATTTCTGAAAATGGATTTGGAAAACGCACCAGTTCTTATGAATATCGCTTAACGCATCGTGGTGGTGGTGGATTTACCAACATTAAACTGGGTGGTAAAAACACGGCCGTTGCGGGTTCTTTCCCGGTAACAGACGACCAAGATGTTATGATGGTAACAAATGGTGGAAAAATTATCCGTACGCCTGTAAACGATGTTCGTATTGCAGGGCGTTCAACGGCGGGTGTAACATTGTTCCGCACGGCGGATAATGAACGTGTTGTATCTGCAACCGTCATTGACCACGAAGAAGAAACCGAAGAACAATCCGGCGAATCAACCGCGGTTGTATCTGAATAATAACAGGGGGCGGATCGGTATGGATAACGAATATTTTTCATCAATAAACGATGTTTCGAAACGCTTGTCCGTACCGGCGCATACCCTGCGTTATTGGGAAAAGCAGTTTCCAACACTGATACGTCCAACAACCGGCGCGGGCGGGCGTCGTTATTATCGCACCGAAACGGTTGAACGTTTGGTTATCCTAAAAGATTTGTTATACAGTCGCGGTCTGACAATTGCGGGCGTGAAAAAGTTGATGCGTGATGGTGATTTGCCAAAGAACATAGATGATTTATTGGCGGCATCTGCGCCATCGACTGAAACGGTTGCGATTGTATCTGCGCCACGTGGTGCGGATCACGGAGACGAAATAAAATTTGCCATCGATTTATTGCGCCAGGCCCGCGAAATATTACAATAAAAAAACGGTGTTGATTTTTTCAACACCGTTTAATTTTATTTTTGTTTTTTCTTGGAATTATCAATCAATGCGTTGATTGCGCCATAGGTGACCAGCAGGCCCGCGCCAAATCCCAAAAATGTCCATATGTCATTATTTGATTTTGAATCTTTGACATCGTTCGGTGCAATGCCGTACATTTCATAGTCTTCGCGTTCAGACGGACTTATATATCCCATTTGACGGTCGGACGATTCTTTGCAGCCGGTCAAAGCCAGGGCCATTAAAATTGTTGCCAATGTTTTTGGTGCAACGTTTGGAAATCTTTTAGATATTTTTTTGTTCATTTGCTGTGCGCCTTTGTTATTTGTGTGTTATAAACATATCACGAAAATTAAAATTGTCAACATTGTTTTATAAAAATCCTGATAATGTGGGATTTTTTCATCGCGGGCTAATTAGCGACGGAAGTTCGCTCTGATATTATGTTGAAACTTTGTGACACGGGTGAACGCTAAGATAAACTTTTATTTATATAGGTTTTTTCGTGTTTAACATATTGAAAATTGTATAAAAAAATCAAAAAAATACTGCCGAATCCAAACGGTGATTTGTTTTCGACATTCCTTTGCCCTTATTTTATCCCAGTTTTACGCCACTTGTCAATCCGATTTTATGCCGAATCCAAAGGACCGTTTTCCTATGGCGTGCAGATAAGAATAGAGAGGGGCCAAATGAAAAAACTTTTAACATTAACCGCGGTTGGTGCGATTTTAGCGGTGCCCGCGTCGGCGGTACAAAAATGCGTGCCTTGGGTGGAAACAACCTGTCGCGTTACGGCGGATTCATATTCTGTTCAGTGGTCTGGGGTATGTAATGAGACAAATGTCGCCGTGTCTGGATTGGGCCTGTGCAGTACGTCATCGAACACGTCGACCGATGTACGTTCGTCAATCGGTGCCTTGGGTGGGTTGTATTGTTATTGCAAAGCATTACAGCCAATGCCGTCAAAATGGGTGTATGTGCATACTTATGATGATCTTCATATCTGTCAACAGTCGTGTGCATCCGCGTGTGCACAGTTTATGGGTATAGGCAGTTTTGTAGAATCTGTCTTTAAAACAATGGCCGCAGAATAGGGATAAAATATGAAAAAGATAATGTTTGTTTTTATGATATGCAGTGCTTTTGTTGGGCGGGTTTATGCAATTCAAGAATGTGTCGCGTTTGATGCGTCTGTTGATTGTAGAACAGTGTTTGCCGAACAAGGCGTTGCTGATTTTGTCGTCAGTTGCACAAATGCCAATGGTCAAGATTTCGAATTGGTTGGGGTTGGTGTTGTTTCGCCTGCGAATGTGTTAAGTGCTGATGTTATACCTATGCAGTACGCAAGAACAGGCGTTCAAAATTGCTATTGCAAGATACTTGAGCCATTTGAAACACAGTGGGTGGTGGGAACTATACCTGGGTACTCTATAGGTATATCCAATCTTATTAAATTGTGTGCTCAGGTTTGTGCCGATGGCATAACAGAGGCTGGGGAATTCGGGAGTTTTTCCTATCCAAATTTAAAAACAGATTTGTTTAGCAATATAAAATAATATAGGTTGCACATATGAAAAAAATTATTTGGATAATTGGTTGCTGTTTTTGTTTTTGTGCATATGCAAGTGCACCGTCGACTTCGTGCCCATCGGGGTATGTTTTGGTTAATAAACCGGGCGTTGTATTACAGGCAAGTTGTTCTTCTGGTTATATTGATGTTGGTTCTACAACTAGTTGTTTACAATCATCATATTCGTCATCGGCGCGCTGTACAATGTATGCGCCGGCGGGTGTCAGTTACACCGACGGTCCCGGCACATATGAATTTGTCGACATTTGCCCAATGTCTTAAAAAAATCCCGAAAACATCGGGGATTTTTTTTTGCATGTTTATTTGATGTGAATGCGGGTGGCGTTCTGGGATATAGGTTAGAAAAAAGACCGATAAAAACCTGTTTCAAAGGCCCCGAATTTATGATATAATCATAGGTATGAAAACCAAGATTATGATTTTATCGTCCCTGGTATGCTTATGCGGGACGGGCATTGCCCGCGCATCTGATTGCGTGGATTGTGATATTGTGCCAACATTGGATGCGCCGACGGTTATGACGGCTGAATCTTATATCCCGTACGTGGAGCCTGGTTGGCTTGATTACGAGGTGATATCCACGCGCCCCATCCCGGCCAAGGCTTTAAGTATCAAACCGGTGCCGGCGGACGATCGTGCCCCATTGTGGGACGGCGCGCACGGCCAAACCGCGCCACGCGGATATGACAAAACGGTTGATTGGCGTGATGGTGTGCCAATTTGGGATGATTCTATATCGGATTATAAAAATAAAGATTTCTCAGATTGGTTTATTGAACCAATGCCGGAAATCTATGTGCGCGAAATTGATGTTGCGGAAACTGTGTCGCCCGCGGATTTATATGCGCAAAATATGGCGGATGCCGCCGCGACCCGTCAACGCGTCGAAGAATTGCTGGCCCCGAAAAAGCCCAGTGCAAACCTGTGGTTTACGAATATGCCAACTGTGCCGGAAAAGATTGTTGAAAGTGTGACGATTGACACATATGTTACCGATGATGGTTGTCCATTTGAAACGGAAACGGAATGCGAAATCTGGCGTCGTAAACCCATTGTTCACGAAGCGGTTACCCCGCGCAGTAAAACAATCCGTGCATATAATATGAATCCTTTGATTGATGCGTTGCAATGTGACAAGGATTTGGATGCAAACTCACCGGTTGCGGCACCACTGCTTGCGCGGTATCAAATGCTTATGAAATCTGCCCAGGCGTGTTGTACGGATGGAATGGCGTACGCACTGCGTAATGCGGGTGCATCGGATGGCTTGATTTACAAATTTATGGCGGACGATGCGAATTTCTATGGTTTGGGTGCGCGTTGCCTGATGATGACGGATTATGAACTGGACACAAAGTACCCCAATACGGCAACTGCGGCGGTTGCGGCCGATGTGCGTAATGGGTGTCTGTGTCGTAATCGTGCGTGGTTTGAATCGATGCTGGCCCCGTTTAGCCAGGCATATAATGCGGTCCCAGAATTTCGGGATGCATTGTTTAACTATACCTACACCGACGGTTTAAAGCGTGAAATTACCGTATCGGTTAACAATGACGTTCAAAATGTCTTAAAGCAATTACAGCAATGTCCATAAAAATCCCGCATAATGCGGGATTTTTTATTCGGAATTGTGTCCGATTGTTTGTATGTGTGCAAATACCGTATAATTTTGCACATAATGAAATACCTGCGATATTTAATGTTTTTGCCGGTGGTGATGGCTTCGCCCGTTGTGTATGCGTTTCCCGATGGATTACAGATTGGGATTGGTGCATCTGTATTAAGCGGTATGAATGTTTTTATGGGGTATAAATATATGGACACAGAATCGTGGTTGGGAAAATTTGGCGCGCGCTTTGATTTTGCGGATACTGCGGCACTAAAGTCTGCAATCGATTCGGCGATTGATCATATGATGAGTGACGGCGTCGATGTCGGCGACGGGGTAAAAATAGATGATGGTAAACTTGATACTTCGCACTATGCATTGTTGGTCGATTTCTATCCTTTTGATTCGGGGTGGCGCCTGACGGGCGGTATTATGTGGGGAAATTTGGAATTGGACTCGGCGATTAAGGGCGAAATTGCCGAAATCCCATCTGAAAGATTTTATTTTTATATCAACGGCGACCACTATTATTATAACGGCAACCGCTTTCGTGGAAACGCCGCCATAGATTGGAATTTTTATGGCCCGTATCTGGGGACCGGATTTGATATCGGTTTGATTTGCGGCTTCAGGTTCTTTGTGGATATCGGCGCGGTTGTAACGAATCGGCCGGCGTACCTGTCACTGGATATTCCGCACGAACAATTATATATATATGACACAGACACGGCGACGTGGTCACCGGTGACGGTGCCAAAACTCGATTCGGATGTTGCCACCGCCGAGCGTGATGCAAACCATAAATTATCTGATTTACGGGTGTATCCGATTGTGAAACTGGGGGTGTCGTATCTGTTTTGATAACGATTCGCCCAAGTCCCGAATCGTAAAAATGCCAAAAACCGAATCAGAATTATTAATAAGAAAAATAAAAAACAAAAAAACTTTGGGTAAAAAGTCCCGGATTTCCGGTGCTTTTCCTAAGAAAGAAGATTTTTTTAAAAATATTTTGGAAAATTCGCTTGACTTTTTCAGACTTTGAGCGCATACTAAGCGGGCTTTCAAGTTGAGACAACAAAAACGAAAAGAAACTCAACCCCTGAAATTCGGCGGTTTATAAGAAAAGACTCTTATGCAAATCGCAACATTGTTAATAAAAGCAGCTCATCAAAAATTCAAGAAGGGATGTGCAGACAGTTGAATTTGGAATATCCAAACTTTGACTAAGTCAAAAGTGCATATCCTAGACAGGTAGTAGGTTTACATATTAAACCTCGTTAAAAACTTGTCTTGCGAATAATTATATGTAAAGACGAACTGATATATATGTCAGCTTTGTTTAATATGCACGGGACTTACTTAACAGGTTTTTTAGAACTTGAGAGTTTGATCCTGGCTCAGAACGAACGCTGGCGGCAGGTCTTAGGCATGCAAGTCGAACGGGTGAAACAGGTGCTTGCACTTGTGGATCTAGTGGCGCACGAGTGAGTAACGCGTGGGAAACTGCCCACTACTGGGGAATAACGTTTGGAAACGAACGCTAATACCGCATACGCCGGAAACGGGAAAGATTTATCGGTGGTGGATGTGCCCGCGTTGGATTAGCTTGTTGGTGGGGTAACGGCCTACCAAGGCGATGATCCATAGCTGGTCTGAGAGGACGATCAGCCACGCTGGAACTGAGGCACGGTCCAGACTGCTACGGGAGGCAGCAGCTAAGAATATTGGGCAATGGAGGAAACTCTGACCCAGCCATGCCGCGTGAATGAAGAAGGCCTTCGGGTTGTAAAGTTCTTTTAGTAGTGAAGATGATGACAGTAGCTACAGAAAAAGCACCGGCTAACTTCGTGCCAGCAGACGCGGTAATACGAAGGGTGCAAGCGTTGTTCGGATTTACTGGGCGTAAAGCGTCCGTAGGTGGTTTGTTAAGTCAGGGGTGAAATCCCAGGGCCCAACCCTGGAACTGCCTTTGATACTGGCAAGCTGGAGCGTGATAGAGGAAGATGGAATATCTGGTGTAGGGGTGAAATCCGTAGATATCAGATGGAACACCAATGGCGAAGGCAGTCTTCTGGATCATTGCTGACACTGAGGGACGAAAGCGTGGGTAGCAAACAGAATTAGATACTCTGGTAGTCCACGCCCTAAACGATGCATGCTTGTTGTTGGTTTCCTTCGGGATATCAGTGACGTAGCTAACGCGTTAAGCATGCCGCCTGGGGAC
>JAFVSL010000012.1 GCA_017503725.1 Alphaproteobacteria bacterium
TAATAAAGCGGTTGGAGGTTAGAAACTATAATCTGCTATAGCGGGTTTATTCGATATATTCACCGCCCTCCAACCCCGTGGTTGGAGAAAAAATGTCCATGTTTTCACAGACAGCAGATTCAAGGGTTTCTACGCCCCATCGGCAAAAACCTTTGCCGACATGTGTATTTTACCAGAATTGGGATTTTGGGTCAACAGTTAAATAAACGAAAGTTTATCCGCGCAAAAAATGATTGATGTTTTGTTGCTGATTTGATTTTTATTCATCTTGAAAATTCGTTATTTTTTATTATATTTGTTTTACTATGAAAACATATATTTTACCTTTTCGTGATTTAGTCGTATCCCCAGGTGTGCCATTACCGGCATTTTTAGATAATGCATTATCTGTAAAATCTGTTCAGGCGGCGGCAACAACACCGGATGCAAAAATAATCTTGGTGCCCCAGCACAGTTGGGCATATCCAACCACCCCAGACGATATTTATAACGTCGGAACAATTGGGGAATTGGTTCAAAAATTCAATATGCCAGATGGCGCCGCGCATATTTTGGTACGCACAACGGGCGCGGTCACACTGCGTGACATCGAAGTGGAGGACGGTGTATTCTGTGCGAATTACGACCCAATCGAAATTGCCGATGATATGCAATCTGAAAAGACATTAGCGTTGCGTGATATGTTGGCGGATAATATGCAGGCATTGGGGGTATCATCGCGTAAATTTAAATCTGATAAATTACGTAATGTTGTGGCGGATTATCCCCTGCCCGCGTTCGTTGATTCTGTAATACAAACTGCCGGGCTGGACACAGACATTGCGGTCAAGGTTTTATGCGCCGCGTCTTGGTCTGAAAAATTAACGATTCTGTTAGAATCGATTAAGTTAATGGCAGAAACTGTCAAGATTGAAGAATCAATCAATAAACGTATTCAGCAACAAATGGAAACAGGACGGCGCGAAGCAATTTTGCAAGAGAAAATGCGTGCCATACAAAAAGAAATGGGCGAAGACGATGGCGAAATGGATACGCAAAATCTGCGCAAGAAAATTCTGCGTTCAAATATGCCGGGCGACGCCAAAGAAAAAGCATTAAGCGAGTGGAAACGTATGCGTTCTATGTCGCCAATGTCAAATGAAGGCGGATTGTTGAAAACATATCTGGATGAATTATTGGCCATGCCGTGGGGCATCTCTGATAACGCACCAATTGATTTAAACCATGCACGTGAAGTATTGGACAGCGAACATTCCGGTATGCAGGGTGTCAAAGAACGCATATTGGAACATATTGCGGTTATGAAAAAGACGGGCGGGAACCAGGGAACAATTTTATGTTTTGTTGGTGCGCCGGGTGTTGGTAAGACGTCTTTGGGCAAATCAATCGCAACGGCATTGGGGCGCAAATATCAACGCATATCTTTGGGTGGCATTTCAGACGAAGCACATTTCCGCGGTCATCGCAAGACTTATATCGGTGCACAAACCGGACGTATTATGGATGCGTTAAAACGTTGCAAAGTTAACAACCCGGTTATCGTTCTGGACGAGATTGACAAGATGGGACGTGATTGGCGTGGTGATCCAGAATCTGCATTGTTGGAAATTCTGGACCCCGAACAGAACAAAACTTTCCGCGATCATTATCTGGAAGTAGATTTTGATTTGTCCAACGTGATGTTTATTGCAACGGCAAATTCATTAAACATGTCAAACGCATTAAAAGACCGTATGGAAATTATCGAAATCCCAGGTTATTCCATGGATGACAAAGTTAAAATCGCACGCGAACACTTAATTGGTCGTGCCGCGCGTGACACCGGGTGGAATACAGAGAATATCGTTATGTCTGATGATGCGTTAAAGCATATTATTCAAAACTATACATCCGAACAAGGTGTTCGTCAGGTGCAACGTGAGATAACCGCGGTATTGCGTCGTTCGTTATTGGAAAATGACTGTGAAGATATTAAAACAGAATTTACACCAGAAAAGATTGACGAACTGTTATCTGCACGTAAAACAATCGGATTGAATAAAAAAATCGGATTTAGTGCACACATATAAAAAGGGAAAAAAATGAATATTATTAAACAAATAAAACTGTATCGTGAAGTTAAAGATTATATGGCAAAAAATCCAAAGGCAGTATATTCTAGCTGTAAACTGAACTGTGAATACGGTGCGGTAGATGCGTCGTATCAGTTGAACATGAACGACAAACATGTGAACGTGACAGAGTATGAAAAGCATTCTGTGCATCCAACAACGTATAAAGTATCTGTCATTTATAAAAATGATGCAGAAGAAACGTATACTGGGGCATTGGCAAAAAAACTGTATATGTTAATGAGTGGCAAACGCTTTATTCAAAACACAACAACATTTGGCTTTGGCAGATGATATAACATAAAAGGATTACAAATGAATATCATACAGAAATACAAAGCATATAAAGATTTGAAAAATTACCTGGACCAACATTATGAACAGGTTGAACTGGTCACAGAATGTCCAAAAATAGATATATGTCGCCATGAAAATTACTACTGTTTTTCTAATAAACCCTTTTCCGAACCATGCATGTCATATGAAATTAAAACGGATGGTCTGAATGCAAGTGCCGTAGCGTACAGAAACAGATACGGACGTCCAATGGATGACGTTCAATTTAGGGTAAATATTGTTAATGAAGATGGCGTATTACCAAACACACCAAAATTTGTTGCCTTTGACAAAAAAAATTTGACGATGTATGTATATAATTTGTTTGTAGAGGCATACAGACGTAAACTGGTTGCGGGACTTGCAAAGTTTTATCACAGATAATCATTGGGTGGAAATATGATTTTAATTATCAACACATCGGGGAAAGATTTAGAATTTGTATTGGGTGATAAATACAAATCTGTGGCGGTGGAAAAACAGTCTGTTGCCCTGCCCGCGGAATGTGAAAAATTTATCACGGAATCTGGTGCATCATGGCGCGACATATCTGCAATCGGTGTTGTTGTGGGTCCCGGCAGCTTTACAGGTATCCGTTTGGGTATCGCATATGCCAAGGGAATTGGTATGGGATTGAATATCCCTGTTGTTGGTATCAGTGCATTTGACTTATATCTGGCTGCGACACCAGATGCATTTGTTGCGATTGATTCTGGACGTGGTGATTTCTTTGTTGCCGCGGATGGTTTAGAACCGCAGGTAATGCAAATAGAAGAACTGGAAACAAAACAAATGGATTGGCCACGTACTGTAGGTCACAAGCCTTTTGATTTAAAACTGGGGACGCAAATCGTTGAACAGAAAATCGCAAAAGGAAACACAGAACCCGCAGTGCCGATGTACCTGCGCCCCAGTTATGCCGAAGAAAATAAAGGAAGGTAAATATGCGTCAGATAAATTCTCTATGGGTTATGTTGTATGGCGATAAACTGATGCAGGAAATTGCAAAATATGATGTGTCTGCATCAACCATGTCTATTGAATGCAATGGACACAAGCAAACAAATACAGTTGTGTACGGAATCTGTAAAAACGGTTTCGCATTGTATACAACACATATTGTTGATACCAGCAACCCGCTTAAAAACATAGACACATACGTTGCCCAAATGGTTAATCACAACAAGAATATTAAACTGCCAAAATTTAAAGTTATTTCTGGCGACAAATTTGCAAAGCAAATATTTGAGTTTATGCAAAACAGACATCAAAACCCTGTAAATTTAGAGATGAAACAAAATGTTAGATAATCTGGCAAATCTTCATAAACAATGCTTTCCGCACAAACCATGGACGGCGGCGGATTTTGCAGATCTGAAAAAATCAGGGTGTGAAATTATCGCCAGTCAAAATGGTTTTATCGTGTATCGCCAAACATTGGACGAAGCAGAACTGATTACCATTGGGGTTGCGCCCGATGCACGACGTGGTGGTATTGCCGCCGCCATGTTGGGAATTATGGAAGGCGAATTAAAGAAAAACGGTGTCAAAAGTATATTTTTAGAAGTTGCCCAGGATAACACACCGGCGCGCAATCTGTACAAACAAAATGGTTTTACAGAAATTGGCGTACGTCCAAAATACTATGATGGCGTTGATGCAATAATGATGAGGAAAGATATATGACAGAATATATTGGCAGCAGTGCGTGGCTGATTAAACAAAAACCAAATGCGGGTGCCAGACAATTAAAATTTGTATATGCCGACAAAATCGACGTTAACAAACCTGCATTGATTATATTGGGCGGCGCATTAACGACAGATGAGTCCAAGGCGCGCGGATATATAGAACATATATCACCCATAATAACGAACAGAAATAGTATTGAAATATATTCTGCGGTGTATAAATTTGAATCACTGGATCCAATGTTGGTCAAGGCAAATGTTTTTAGACGCGCAGGACGTAAAATCGCACTGGATATGGATGCAAATGTCGCCCGTCGCAAAGAACAGCAATTATCCGAAATAAATGAAAACGAGCCAACGCCGGGATATATCGAAGATTTATATGAAACAATAATCGCGCCACGCATTATTCGTGGTGACGCACAAAAGACAGCAAAAAATTTACGTAATGTAATTATTTATTCACATTGTCACGGGGCGATTGTTGTTAATCAATTGGCAGAAATGGCAAGCACACAAATGAAAACCGCCGGGTTTAATGACGCAACAATTAAACAATGCATGGCGAACCTGATTGTGATTCAGCATAACCCAACCGCGCCACTGGATAATGCAATGTTTACAACATTGAATTTTATTTCGTCTTCTGATGATACGTTGAATTATTTTGATGCGTTTTCAAAAAATCTGTTAAAAAAAGATAATTTGTCACCGGTTTATATGGGCGAAGATTATGCACACGCTTTTGTCGCGGGCAAATTGAACGCCAAAAATGGTTCTGAACATGGGTTCAGTATCGGGTATAAAGATGATGCGGGCGCACTGACTGAAAACGGTAAAACGTTATTCGCAATAGAACACAATGCGATAAACAATGCAATAAATGCGGCGGTATCGGGCGCGCCGCTGCCCAATCCAGAACAATTGGCAAATGGTAATGGCATAGACATAAAACAAATGCGACATGCCGGACAAGAAATATACAAAACATTTAGTCGTTAGCCAACAAAATCCAAAACACGTTTATCAAAAATAACATCACTGGTGCGCAGTGGTGACGCGATATGCATATCAGACGCATTACGTGTACGCGACAACGCAACATATGTTTGTCCATGTGCAAAACATCCGCGTGATACGTCCACGACAACGGCGTCTAATGTTTTGCCTTGGGCCTTGTGTATTGTCATGGCATATCCCAGATTCAGTGGGAATTGTTTATAAGAACCGACTTCGTTTTCAACCAAGCGGTCGTTTTCATCGCGGGAATATTCTATCTTTTCCCATTTGTCTGGTTTCACAGATACCAATTCATAATTATTAGACAATAATTGAACAATAATTTCACGCGCGGACAGCGAACGCACAATCCCCATTGAACCGTTATGCCATTTGTCACCGTTCTTGACGAATACAACCAGGGCACCGACCTTTAACGTCAGGTTCATTGGTGCCGGAACATCGCGTTCTGAAAAATTGCCCGACAGGGTTCCGTTATATGTAACTTCTGTTTCATTAATCTGTGCCAGACGTGTCGCGTTTATACGTTCTGCAACGGCACGAAATGGCGTGATAATCACTGCATTTTCACGACGTGTTTCGTCATCAATACGGCACGCGTTAAAAAATTTTAATGCATCTGTATCGTTATTACGTAACCGCACCAGATTTTCCAATAATGGCAAATCGCTTTGACGGTAAACAAAATCAAAATTGTACTTTATAAAATCTGCACGTTTATAGACGTTACTGTCAAAAAAGTACGCGTTTGGATGTCCGTATTCTGACGCGTAATATTGGGTTGCTTCGCGTGTTATAACCGGTGGCAATTGAAACAAATCGCCGATGGCAACAACCTGAATCCCGCCAAACGGTTCGTTGTTATGACGGGCATATCGTGCCAATATGTCGATTGCATCCAGTAAGTCTGGGGCAACCATTGATATTTCATCAATTATCAAGACGTCTGTGGCCGTTAAAATATTTCTGGGCTTGGCCTTTAATTTTAACAATTCTGGCATAATGAAATCACGTGGTTGAATCTGAAACAATGAATGTATTGTTTGTCCACCAACATTTAATGCAGATACCGCCGTTGGACATGCACATATAATACGCTTTTTCGATGCGCTTTTAAGATAATTTACAAACGTTGATTTCCCAGTTCCCGCCGGCCCCAATATCAGTAAATTAGAACGTGTATGTTCAATTGCATCAAATGCCGCCAATTGCGTTGTGTTCAAGATTGGTTTTATGCCGTCCATACGTCATATGATTACACAAAAAATTCAGAACTGTAAATTAAAAAATCCCCCATATGGGGGATTGAGATATCAAAGTTATTTATATTCACATTTTTCCGTGTAATGGAACGTTCCTTTCTCGTCTGTATAGGATATATCCGCCGGCAGATAACAGTCGGCCATACTGGTTGCGGTTGCGCCATCTGACATCCCCGGAACATTGGTGGTGCCGACCGTAAATATTGGACATGATTTACACGTTGAAGAAGTACTGTCCATATATTGACCGTTTTCGCAAGCCGCCATTGCGTTCCCGCAAAAGATTAACCCTATGAAAACACTGATTAATTTCTTTTTCATTATTCCACCTTTGTATTATTTAAATATGCCTTTATACACGGTATATTGTATCATACTTTTTACCTGCTTTCAAGCAGGGGTGGAATAAAATTAACGTTGTTTAACGGGTGCATAATAACGCAAAGAATCCAATGCATATTGTTTCTTTGCGATTTCCAGTTCTTGTTTACGTAATTCGTTTGATTCACGCAATTCATGCCTGATACCGACCACATTGCATGCAATGGATATTGTTGCCAATGCCACAAAAAACTTAAATAAATCACTGTTTGTGTCGACACGTACTTTGTTTTGTACCGAAATATATCGCTGTTCTGACATTATTATCCCCCTTGTTTAGAACCATTTCCATGGTTGGAATACTTTTAACAATCCCATTGCGGTTCGTTTGTCTGCATATGTATGACCACAGCGCGGGCATACATTAAATGGTTTTATAATTGATTTTACCCGCTTGGACACCAGTAACCAGATATATAATCCAATTGCCCAGGCTGCAATCACCAATCCCCACGCGACGTAATTAAAATAAGAATCAACCGTACGTGTAATTACCGTGATTGTTGTCACATCAGATGCCGATAAATCATTATAAATTTTTGTTGCCACAGGCCAGGATGACGGGCGCCATGGATATACATGTTCAATCCCATAATTTGTCAGCAATGTTGTTCCCAACCCGCCAGATTGTTTGTCCAGTGCGGTTTTGATTGCGGAATCTAGCATTGTGTCAAATTCTGTTTGTGCGACACGTGTTAAATCTGACTTCACTTTGTCCAATTGTTGGTTTACCTTGGCCGCAGTATTATCAACAGATGCGATTGCGGAATTTGTTTTTTCAATACCACGATCCAGTTCGGCAACAGCCTTGTCCACGCCATCTGTTTTTGCACCGAACATTTTTGCAACCCCGGTTAATTTCTTTATTCCAGATGTTGTTTCGGATGCTTTGGCGGTTTCTGCCTTGGCACGCGCCGTTGTGTCTGTTACTTTATCAACCGCGTTTTCTGCCATTTTTACTTTATCAATCGCCGCGGCAATTGGTTTTTCCAGGTTTATTGCATTGGCCACACCATCCAATAACGCTTCGTACTGTTTCACAATCCCCTGTTGCAAATCAAAGAACATTGACACAACAATAGATTTCTTAATCGGCCCAGAATATGTATCTTTGACATGTAATGGTGCCCATATCAGTAATGCAAACCATATAACCGTTATAATGGAAAATGTAGTTTTAACACCGCGAACCAGCGACTTCTTTTTCGCGACTGTTTTCGCGCCACCCATATCAATAACTTCGATTTGTTTTTTCTGTTTCGCCATTGTATCCCCCATATGGTTATTTAGTTTTAGTATTATACAATATACCCAATGTTTTATGAAATTTATCAATATCAGATTGCAATAATTCTTTAATCTTGTTCACCTGCGGATATTTTATAGATTGCAGTAACTGGGTTCGTTTAATTGCAGAAATATACAACTGCCGCTCGTTCCCACACAGATCAAATCGAACCATATCGGTACTTGGAATCATATTCCACTGGTCTGGTTTGTTGATATTTGCACGACAAACCAATGTGTAAACATCGTTACCCACGGTGTTATAATCCAGAATCAAATCATCGGTGTTTATTTTTACAAAAGTCATTCTTGATTACCCCCTGTATAATTTTTAATAAATTCTGATTTAAATTCTGCGAAACGTCCCTGCTCTATTGATGTACGAATATCGCGCATTAAATCCTGGTAGAACCACAGGTTGTGTTGCGTCAGCAATGTTGCCCCCAGAATTTCATTGCACTTAATCAAATGATGAATATATGCGCGGGAACGTTGGCATGCCGGACATTTGCATTTATCATCCAATGGACGCGGGTCGTCGCGAAATCGTGCATTACGCATATTCATTGTGCCATTTCTGGTAAATGCCTGGGCGGTGCGACCGGCACGTGTCGGCATTACGCAATCGAACATATCGACGCCACGTTCAACCGCGCCCAATATATCCAATGGTGTACCAACACCCATTAAATAGCGTGGCTTGTCCACCGGCAATAATGGTGTAGTGGTTGCAATCATATCAAACATGACATTTTGTGGCTCACCAACCGCCAGGCCACCCACCGCATAACCATCAAAACCAATTTCAGTCAACGCACGGGCAGATTTTTCGCGCAAGTCTGGGAAATCTGCACCCTGGACAATACCGAAAATGCCATAGCCCGGTCTGTCAATAAATGCATCTTTGCTGCGTTTTGCCCAACGTGTCACCATATCAACGTTCTTTTCAACGCGGGCGCGTGGCGCCGGCAATTTTAAACACTCGTCCAAGACCATTGTGATATTTGAATCCAATTGATGTTGGATATGAACAGAATCTTCGGGGCGCAAGAAATGTTTTTTGCCACCGTCAAAGTGAGATGTAAATTGAACGCCTTCTTCACTCATTTTTGTCAGGGTCGACAAAGACATAACCTGGAAACCGCCACTGTCGGTCAAGATTGGACCATGCCAACCACCGAACTTATGCAGACCACCCATTTGTTCAACCAAATCACCACCAGGACGCATCATCAGATGATATGTGTTGCCCAAGATTACTTCGGTCCCGGTTGCGGCGACCTGATCCATGGTCAGGGCCTTGACCGTCGCAGCCGTTCCAACCGCCATAAATGCCGGTGTTTGGAACGTGCCGTGGGCGGTTTCCACCGCACCACGACGCGCATTTCCATCGGTTGCAATCAAATTAAATTTCAACGCCATTATTTATTTCCTTTTTTGAATAACAGGCAGCAATCGCCATAACTGAAAAATCTGTATTTTTCGGCGACGGCATGTGAATATGCAGAGCGCATTTCTGGCAACCCAGCAAATGCGGACACCAACATAAATAATGTTGATTTCGGCAAGTGAAAGTTGGTCAGCAATACATCAACTGCTTTGAATTCATATCCAGGTGTAATAAATATACTGGTTGTACGACAGAACGGTGCAACACGACGGAATTTTTCGGGTTCACGGTTGTACTTCGCGGCACTTTCCAGTAATCTCATTGACGTTGTACCCACCGCAATTACACGTTCGGCATTGTTAATTATTTCGGCCTGGGTCGGTGTGATACGTCCCCATTCACTGTGCATTTTATGTTCGGACAGATTTTCTGTTTTCACCGGCATCCAGGTGCCCGCCCCAACGTGCAATGTTATATTTACAATTTTCGCACCACGCGCACGTATGGCATCCAATAATTCTGGGGTAAAGTGCAATCCCGCCGTCGGCGCCGCCATCGATCCCAAAGGTTGGGCATAGACAGTTTGATATCTGTCACGGTCTGATAATTCTTCTTCGCGTTTCATGTATGGCGGTAACGGCATCTTCCCAACACGATCCAACACCGCCAATGCATCATCAGATAAAAATTTTATCTTTAAGCCACTGTCATGATTTTGACTGATGATTTTAATTTCAGAACCATCGTCCAGTTTTAATACACGACCCGGTTTTAATTTTGTGAATTTACGACACAATCCCCACCAACAACCGTCTTTGGTTGCAGTGTGCAGCGTAATTTCATGTTTTCCATCGGCAATAAAACGCGCCGGAATTACACGCGAATTATTAAACACAACTACATCTCCCGGACGCAGATAATCTACAAAGTCACGGATATGTTTATCTTGGATTTGTGGGTCGTCATTTACCACCAACATACGGGACGCGTCACGATTTTCCAATGGTCGTGATGCGATTAATTCGGCCGGTAATTCAAAATCAAAATCAGATAGTGTTAGCATTTAACGAATTTTTCCATAGTACGATTTCCTAACTCTAACCAAATTGGATATTTCATCCTGGGTCAGGCCATTAACAGTTTTTATATTACGCGGATGGTACGGACCTTTAAACGAATTGCCTGGTTCCCATACGACAGTATCACCCGGCATAATATATGCGTACATAAGTCTGTGTGTGGACCCATAGTTCAAACCTTGAAACGCATGGTCTACAATTCCATCTTTGTCCGCATCAAGAAAAATTTTATATTCTTTTTTTTCAATCACAATGCCTTGATAGGATGTGTCTGATGCACATGCGGTCAACATCCCAGCACCAGATAATGTTAAAAATACTTTTTTATACAGTTTCATTTCTTCACCTCTGTTTTTGTTGGACGGCAGACTGACGCAATTCATCGATTTGCATTTGTCGTTCAAATAAATCCAACAGTTGTTTTTTTGATTTATCATTCACAGAATCTGGATACCCACGATAATAATACACACTTTGATAAACATCATGTGGCTTTTCTGTATAGAATTTAATTGTATCGCCGGCATGCAGGATTTCTCTTAATAAACGCCGTCTGTCAAAATACGTATAGTCAACACGCATATCAATCAGACCATCGCCATCCGTATCACACATATATGCCAAAGGATGACTAGTATCACGTTGAACAATAACCGCATTGACGTGATATAACTTCACAGGTGGCGGAGATGTTCTTTTCGTTTCACAACATCCCGCCAACATTCCCGCACCGGACAATGTCAAAAATACTTTTTTATACAGTTTCATGTCTTTACCTCTGTTTTTCCTGACCCAGGCGCACACGCAATTTATTCACATCGTTTAAATGTCTTATATCTGCATAAGTATGCCCATTTATATTAACAATAGAAGCATTATTGCCATTGTGCAAACCTTCGTACAAAACAACACCATTGTTACGATATGTGCGATATCGTATAGTGTCGCCAACATTTATGTAATCTACATATTCTGTTGTGTTTATATTGAACTCTTTATCCACCAAGCCGTCGCCATTCAAATCACAATAACATTTCATTGGCTTTTGTCTGGCACCAATTCCAATAACCAACGCCTGTATTGGGGGCTCGCTTTTTCCTGTGCATGCTGTCAACATTCCTGCACCGGACAATGTTAAGAATACTTTTTTATACAGTTTCATGTCTTTACCTCTGTTTTTGTTGTCCGATTTCGTTGCGAATCTTATTCTTCTGGGCCAATTCTATTAAATCTTTTCCTGTCTTATAATTAATGAAAAAACGTTTTAATTCCGTTGATGGAATTTCAATCTGATTCATGCGTTTTTTGGTTGTATATGACAGCCTATCGCCTGGCAATGCATATTTGTAGAGAACGTTCATTGTGTCCTTGTCAAAATCAATCGCACAATCTGTCAGATTATCGTTGTTTCTATCAAGATAAATTTTACCTTGTTTTTTTTCAACTATATATCCATTATCGGTATTGACAACATCTTTGATCATAAGATAAATACCTGCAACAACTGCTGTCGTAAGAACAATACGCATAACTGTACGAGCGCAACCGTCCATTTCTTTTTTATTGTTCGCATTTTTTGTATATTGTTCAATCATATAAAATCCTTTTATTTTCCAAATTCCAGACCTTGGTCAGTATAATTTTCTGCCTTTTCTTCCCAGTCTGGTTCAACACGTACAAACAAATGCAGGCGCGCGTTTACACCCCACTGGTCCTGGATATCGTGACGGGCGGCGGTACCGATACGTTTTAACTGATCCCCACCACGACCAACGACAATCTTTTTATGACCGTCATTGCGGACGGCTATTTTTTGGTATATGTCCAAGACACCGTCATCATCAACGTTGACACGTTCGGTCACCACATTGATATGATATGGCAATTCTTGGTGAATATATTTGTAAATCTTTTCACGGGTCAATTCCGCCAAGTACAACTCATCTGGCACATCCGGCGCATCCACCGTATCAAATAAATATGGTGATTCTGGCATTACGTCCGCCAGTGATTGCAACATTGGTTCAATCCCGTCATTTTTCAGCGCAGATATCATAAAGATTTCACGCCATGGCGCCATTTCAGCAATTTGTGCCACCATTGGCAACAAATCCAGTTTTGGAACCGCATCAACCTTGTTAAGTGCAACAAAGATATTTGGACGATTTGCAATTTTTTCTGCCAATGCGCGTATTGTTTCAGTTATGCCCTTTTGCGCGTCAATCAACAGCAACACCGCATCTGCATCAGATACCGCGTCCATGGCGGCCGCGACCATCGCACGATCCAGGCGACGCGACGGCTTGAAAACCCCGGGTGTGTCCACAAAAATCAGTTGTTTCGCGCCAACCATTTTCACCGCACGTAAACGTGTTCGCGTGGTTTGAACCTTGTGCGAAACAATGGCGACTTTGCGTCCCATGATTTGGTTTAATAATGTACTTTTGCCCGCGTTCGTCGGGCCAATAATGGCAACAAAGCCAGAGTATGTTTTTTCAGTCATACACAGACAATAGCACACCAAAATCAAAAGTGAATTAAAATCTTGCAAAAAATTGAATATATTGCTAAACATACTGACGTGGGCGGGGCAACAGAAAAGGACATAAAAAATGCAATTGACCGGACCAGAAATCATATACCGTATGCAAGACAAAGATAAGCCAGATATTGTTATTAAACCGTTTGATATGCGCTGTTTGGGATCAAACAGTTATGATTTACACCTGGGCGATACTTTACGCGTGTATAAGCACACAATACCAAAAGGTATGAAACCTGCAATTCCATACAAAGGCAGTTTTGGCATGCACCATATGAAGGATTGGTTTGAACACCCAACTGCATATGCAAATTATTGCAGAACACCGGGGGATTTCGATCCACGCAACCCGCGTTTTCTAATTGACCCGACAAATCCGGCACACCACGAAACAATCGATATAAAAATTCCAGAAAAGGGTCTGATACTGTCACCATACGTCGGGTATTTGGGTTCAACAGTTGAATATACAGAAACGCGCAATTTGTTCCCATATATTGATGGAAAATCCAGTGTTGGGCGCAATTTTATCTTAAATCATCATACGGCCGGACGTGGGGACGACGGATTCTGTGGCGATTGGACATTAGAAATACGTGTTTTGTACCCAACGGTTGTTTATCCATATATGCGTATCGGCCAAATTTATTATGAAGAATTTACGGGCGAACGTATGCCATATGATAAAAACCCACACAGTCATTATAACGGTCAACGTGGTCCAACCGCCGCCGCAGTAATTCCTGTTGATACGTTTTTAAAAGAAAAAATCGAAAAGACACGTTAATAAAACCCGCAAAATGCGGGTTTTTATTTTATTTCTTGTCTGTCATTGTTCTTAACAGTTTAAAGATAATTTCACGTTGGCCATCGGTTGGCAATTTCCAATACATGTTTATCAATTCAAGTGATTCATTACGTGCCAATGGATCGTTCGCCGCAGAATCAGATACACCGCTTTTTGGCAGGCGACCATTACGTGGTTCGCGTTCCATATAACCCGGCAATCCCGCAAAAAAGAACGATATTGGTGTCTGTAATGCAGCACTTAGTTCGAACAGGCGTGACGCTGCAATACGATTAGTGGCGGTTTCATATTTCTGGATTTGTTGAAATGTCACATTGCACATGTGCGCCAAGTCTTTCTGGGATAATCCCATCATGGCGCGACGTAATTGCATACGTGTACCGATATGTTCATCAATCGAATGTGAATCAGGTTGTTTCTTTGTCTTTTTTTTGTTTGCTTTGCCCAACATTGTTTACTCCGTAAAACGATTAATTTCATATTTATTATTATATACATTTTTTCTTTTGGTTTTGCAATTAAAAAACAGGTATGATATGCTGAGGTTAAAAATATAAAAAGGGAAAGGTATGACAAAACCGTTGGTATTATGTATTATGGATGGCGTCGGTATTAATCCAGACACCAAACACAATGCCGTGTTGGGCGCAAAAATGCCGTTTTTTAATGGACTGATGAAACAATATCCACATTCGCAATTAAATGCCAGTGGGGTTGCCGTTGGATTGCCAGAAGGCACCATGGGGAATTCCGAAGTCGGTCATATCACAATCGGCGCAGGTCGCGTTGTTAACCAATTCTTGCGTAGATTCCAAATTGAAAATTGGAACACAAATATTGCATTGAACACATTTGTGCATGATGTTAAATCAGACGGCGGAATCGTACATGTCGCGGGCTTGATGTCTGATGGGCGCGTGCATTCTGATGTACGTGATATTTTGACAATTGCAAAATATATTATTGCATCTGGTCTGCGTGTGTGTATTCACTTTATTGCAGATGGACGCGACACACCACCAAAATCAGCACAAACATATATCGATTTAATAAAATCTGAATTGGCGGACGCATTGTCCAATGGAAGTGCATTTTTTGGAACACTGACTGGGCGATATTGGTCAATGGACAGAAATCAAAATATAGAACGCACACAATTGGCATTTGATGCAATCGCAAACGCACAATCAGAACATCATGCAAAAACAATTGACGACGCATTGCATGACGCATATGCACGTGGGGAATCAGACGAATTTATTAAACCAACCGTAATTGATGGTGACGTCAAAATAACAAATAAAGACGGATTCTTGTTCGGTAATTATCGCAGTGATCGTGCGCGCCAGATTATGCGCGAAATTCTGACAACTGGGGCGCGTATTTTGTGCTTTTCGCAATATGGCGAAGGATTAAATGAACAATGCCCTGCACTGTTGCCAGATGAGAAAATCGAAAACACGTTGGGTGATGTGTTGGCGCAAAACGGGTTATCACAACTGCGTATTGCAGAAACAGAAAAATATAATCATGTGACGTACTTTTTTGATGCGGAACGAAATATTGATTTTCCAGGTGGTAAAAAAGTTTTAATCCCGTCGCCAGATGTTGCAACATTTGATTTAAAACCAGAAATGTCTGCAATAGAAATCACAGACGCGTTGATATCACAGTTGGGCAATTTTGACGTGGTGATTTTAAACTGGGCCAATGGTGATATGGTTGGACATACCGGGAACATAGATGCCGCCATACATGCGATGGAAACGCTGGATTCACAATTGGCGCGATTGGTGCCAGCGGTACTGGATTTAGGTGGCACAGTTTTAATTACCGCAGACCATGGCAACGCAGAACAAATGTGGGATAAACAAAATAATGCGCCATGGACCGCACATACAACAAATCCTGTAAATTTTATCGTGGTGTCGAATAACGCGCCATCGGTTGTGCATGATGGTGGATTGGCAGATATTGCGCCAACAATGTTAAAGTTACTGGGGATACCACAACCAGGTGATATGACCGGGCATTCGTTGATATAAAAAAATCCCCCAGACGGGGGATTTTTTTATTGTTCGCAGATGTAATTTCCGTTTGCGTCTTTTTTCCATCCACCAGACTGGCACGAACATTCAATATTACCTTCCCATTCTTCAAACCATCCACCCGCTGCAGTACATGCGTCTGCTGTATTCAGCGATACCGCGCTGCACAATGCCACGTCACCATATGACATACCGGCTGTTAACCATACTGTATCATATGGGCAATCACACAATCCGGTTGCATAATTCCATGTTCCACCGTTACTTGTACACTCGCCGAGAACTGTTTCTGCATCCATAAAGCTTGTATATGTGCATACACCGGTACCGATTTCATTGCTGTAAACAAATACATCCACGCCATCGCAGTCGCATGATGTGCCGTTCCATGTTCCAGACGCATCCGCTTCACAGGCGGCTTGTTCTGTCATAAATATAGAACCGCCACCAGAAACACCCGGTGTTAATCCAGAATACGCACAACTGGATTTAAAGTGATATAAACCCGTTTCGCCTTTTATTGTCACATTTGTTGGGATTATACATGCGCTGATATTTTTTGAACCGGTGGATGCAGTCGTTGCAACAATCGCATTGTTATTTGGATCAACCAAACCAGTGGTTGGGCATGTTGTGCATTCCGACGCATTTACAGATGAATATGTTCCAATCGGACATATGGTACATTTATCACCATTTGTGTAATATCCGCCATCACATACACAGTCGCCATCCAGCAATGCGTATCCGGTATTACACGACGTATATTCGATTAATTCTTCACAGGTGTATCCCGCGGCACGTGCCCCCGTTGCGGCAACGATTGCCAACATGGATACGCCGGTTAGTTTTAATAATTTGTTCATATTTCTTTCTCCCTTTTTTCGTTTCATATATGTAACAAAAAAACCGCGATATTTAATAAAGCGGTTGGAGGTTAGAAACTATAATCTGCTATAGCGGGTTTATTCGATATATTCACCGCCCTCCAACCCCGTGGTTGGAGAA
>JAFVSL010000013.1 GCA_017503725.1 Alphaproteobacteria bacterium
GATGATGAAATCTTTACACGAACGGGCTAGCCTTCCAACAGGCATGCATGTATTATATTATAAATGTTGCTGAAAATCAAATAACTTTTTCTGTTCGGCAAAGTCATTACTGCGTGATGCCTTGTCCAACATATCGCGAACGGATATATGACATTGATTACTCAATATATGATTTACGACTTCTGGGTTCAGATATGCCAGCGACAGGTGTTTATAAATATGGCGCAGGGCAACATGTTCGGCTCGGCCAATTGAATCTACGTCGCCACCTTGTTCATACATCTCGCGATACCGCCACGCGGTGGCGAACGCCTTCAATATCAGGTGGTTGTTTTCTGTAATGCTCAGCGTGCCATTACATCCACCGCTAAATCTGGTGTTGGCATATCGGCGCAGTACAACCGGTCGCACAATCGTCGCATTATCGCCATTTACCGCATATTCCATTGGACTGTTATTATGATTGATATGATGTGTAGATAAAAATGAATTATACAACCGTGGGTTGATGTTGATACAGAATATCAGTTGTTCTTGCGAATAAATTGCTAGTTCAATCATAACACGAACCAATTCCCTCCTTTGTGGGTATTACAGGTTTGACCCCTTATAATTAATTAATAACGGGAAAGGAATTTTTTTCAAATGTGATCTTTGTAAAAATCGCCAAAATTGAAAATATTTTACTTGAAAACAAATTTTAACCCGCTGTTTTGCAGCGGGCTAGGTGGGCACCAGGATAAATTCTTTTAATGTTTTACCAGTTAATTCCCAGATAATATACAACAGATGCCAAATATTACTTTAGATTTTTCTACAGTACAGTATTATTTCAAATTTTTTAGAAAATTATATAATTCATCCCATGCAGAATTAGTCTGAATGTGGGATCTTATGGCAAAATATTCTTCGTCGGATAGGTTAGATCTAGAGTAGTTTAAATCACCTGGTGCAAATATATCCCAAATATTGCCCCATTTAGTGTTTTGTATGTTTGGTTGCATAGAGTTTAAAATATGTCCTCTAACGCTGTCAGAAAAACACAGGGTGCGTTGGGAGTCTGTATAGCAAAATGTTTGCACCAAATAAGCAGAGCGATCCGAGTGATTTTTCAGTAAATCTAAAATGCCTATGTTGCCAATGGTTTCAGATACGTACTTTGTATAGGGACCTGGAAAATCGTTTAGGGCGGTAATTGTTAAACCAGAATCGTGCACTAAAACTGGGTGCTGTAAAATTTTAAACGCCTCTTGAGCTTTAAATATAGCGACTTCTTTAATGGTCGAGGTTTGGGGCTCAATTAAATTTACATTTGCGTGTTCTAATCGCACTGCAACATCTTTCAATTTTTTCGAAAGAGTTAAAAATTTATTTTTATTAGATGTGACAAAAGATATTTTATTCATAAAACAACTCTTTACATACTTTGATGGCGGCATCAAGATCGTTTACACGCAAGGTAGCGTGATAGTCAAGCCAATAGTCTCCTTTGTGCGCATCCCCAAATACGATGATTGTTTTATTGTTTAAAAAAGCAAACAAGACTTCCATCGCGGTTCCTATCATAGTAGCATTTTCAAAAGTGTCATTCACAATTATTATATCTGCTTCTAAAATGTCTTGTTTGTCACGAATTATGGCTCCTTTGGGATCAGGGAAAGTCTCTTCCTTCTCACGACCACGATACGCATGTTTTACAAAAAAAGTATCAGATAACAAATGTTTTGCATGTTCGCGCCAAGCTAGTGTTTTTTGCCTTCCTTCTCCTGTTGCAAAACCACGCATGGGACCAGCTAAGAAAATAGTTTTCATTTGCAATCCTTTGTTACAACAATTAGTATCATAAAATATAGTATTTTCAAGTTGTTTTTGCTTGAATCTCTAAAAAAAACTTTTAGAATGTCCATTAGGACAGAGGGGGTGTAGTATTGTGAGGTTAATATGAACCCAATATTGCAACGCAAGCAATGGTCTAATACTGAAGAAGAACAAATTATTTTTTTTGAGGATTGGACCCCAGATAATTTACCAGCAATTGCGAATTTACGTCAAAATAATAAGCTTGCCAATGTTCATGAGTTTGCAATTGAACCAGGAATGAAAGCGATTTTGAATAAGTTGATTGTGCACAAGTTTTCATATTCTGAATTAAATAACATATTGTATCAATATTGGTTTTCTCGGGCATATACGGCATTACAGCAGTATTCAAACTATGTTTACCCTTTAATTCCCAATGCTAATATTAATTTGTTATCGGAAAAAGGAAGGCGATTATTAAATGAGCTCAATAGGGGGGCTAACCCGCCAATAGAAATTTTGCGTTCAGCCTGTCACAAAGATGAAATAGATCTAGATTTATTTGCTGATTTGCACTTTAATCCTGCTGACTTCGCAGATCAAGAATATAAATTTTTATCTCCAATCTCGGGTTGTCCTTATCATTGTGTGTATTGTGCCGAACAATCGGGTACTAAGATTCAGTCTATGCCATATCCTGTCTATTTAAAAATTTTACAATCATATGCTACAACAGATGAAAACAAAGCAGTTCATATTGGACCACATAATGATTCCGAGGCCCCCATGTATTTTGACCGTGTTTTGCGTGCCGATTTGGGCGATGTTTCACACACGTCCAGCAAGTGGCAGTCTAAAATATCTATACTAACAAAAGGTATAACCCTGGGCGGGTTGATGGACCTTGCATTAAGCAAAAGATACTATTCTAGGAATAAACCCAGTATATCAAAGGTAAATATTTCATTGTTAGAAGGTGATGATATTGAACGTAATATAGATTTAGCTTTTAATGTTCAAAAGATTGCTAAACTATATAAAGCAGAACACAGGTTGTCGGCAAAAATATTTGCTTCTCCAGAGAATTTTATAAAATATGCAGACAAAATAAGATCGATAAAGGGCGCAGAAGGCACCTTGTTTTGGGCTGGACTTGAACCTGTTGGCAGGGCAGTTGATGTTAAAGAAGCGTATATCAGACTAACCGATGAAGAAATCGCTGCTGTTATGGAACGTGCTGGTTTTAAGCCGGGTGAAGTTGGAACAAATATGAATGTTGATTTTGGGCATAGTCGCTATCTTACTGCGGATGGTCATATGCAAATGGACGCTTTTGGTCGTGTTTACATGAAAACTGCCAGTGAAGAAGTTTTAACTAGCGATATTTTTTATGATATTTATAATATAAATAAAACAAAGGTCAGATAATATGTTGTTACAAGCAGATAAGATTACTTTTGGCTATACTGATATTCCCTTGTTCAAACAAGCTTCGTTTTCTATAAACGAAGGTGATAGAATAGGGCTTGTTGGGGATAACGGGGCAGGAAAGAGCACTTTATTTAAATGTTTATTAGGTATAGAGAAACCCTATGAAGGACATGTTATAATATCAAGAAATGTCGGCAAAATTGCCTATGTACCACAAAGTTTGCCAACTGATTTGCGCGATAAAACATTTGCAGATTATTTATTAGAGGCCATTCCAGTCGAAGAACGTGACTATTCTAGCTGGAAAGTTGATGTAGCGATGGATGAAATTGGCGTCCCGCAAGAAATTAGGGGGTTCCCATTAGCACACTTAAGTGGTGGGTGGCAAAGAATGGCACTGATTTTGCGTGCTACTATGGATGAACCGAGTTTGATTTTGATGGACGAACCTACGAATTATTTAGATCTTGAAAAAATTTTCAAATTGGAAGATTTACTGTTAAATGTTATAAAAACACCGTACATGGTTATTAGCCATGATCGAAAGTTTCTAGACAAATGCACGAACAAAACAATACACTTGCGTGGTGGACAGGTTATATCACATAATATTCCTTATTCTCATGCCAGAACATCGTTGCTAGAAGAAGATTTAGCTGCAGCTAAGGCTCGTGAAAATGAGGAAGCGGAAATTGAACGTATTCGTGCAGCGGCAAAGCGAATTCATATATGGAGCGCTGGTCGAAATCCAGATATGGATAGGCGTGCAAAAGCAATGTATACACGTGCTGCACAATTAGAAGCTAAAAAGACGGATGTATATGTGGCCAGCAAACGCGAAATAGATTTTAACCCCGATGACATTAAACCAAAGGTATTGCTCCGGATAAATAATTATCAAGTTGTAGCACCAGATGGGCGCCCGTTGTTTAGAATACCGGAAATGAATATAAAAAAGGGGGATCGTGTTGCTATCCTTGCCACAAACGGCGTTGGCAAAACTCAAATGCTAGAAGCTCTAATGAGAGCATATAGAGAACCTGTTGTAGATTCTGTAAATAAGACTGAAATGCGCTTTAATCCACAGGTCAATATCGGTTATTTTGATCAACATATGGCACATCTGCCATTAAATAAAACGATTACAGATTATATTCAGGATCTTGGGAAAAGTACACAAGAAGCAACTAAGTTATTGGTAGTAGCAGGGTTCCCATACAAAATGCATACTCAAAAGATATCCAGCTTAAGTCAGGGAGAAAAAGCCCGGTTGGCTTTTTTAGGCTTGAAGGTCGGCAAGTATAATTTCTTTATCATGGACGAACCGACAAACCATATCGATATTGATGGGCAAGAAAAATTTGAAGATGCTGTTATTAGTGAAGGGCATACATGTATTTTTGTGTCGCACGATAGATATATGATGGAACAAGTTGCAAATAAATATTATCAGGTCAAAAAAGGGACATTGGTTCCTGTCGATTCTGTTGAACCTTTCTATAAAGAAGTTATGATGAGGCAAGATATTGCTGTGTTTGATGCGGTCAAAAGCAAAAGAAGATAAATGTTAAAAACAGATTCACAAAAGATGTATGATGGTTTAGCTTCGGGATACAGGGGGTATTCCAGGGGGCGCATTAACTATCTGAATGCTATTGATTCTGTCGTAAAAGATTATATAAAACCAAATGTTTCCATAATAGATTTTGGGGCAGCAGACGGTGTTCGTATTCATAATATAATATGTGGAGTATCCGTTTCTTTATGCCTTGTTGAAAACTCGCATAATATGCTACAACAGATATTTTCTATGTGGCCAAATGCATCGGTGTTGGCTTGTGATTTTGCTGGCAGTGATTTCCAAGTGCAAAAAAAATATGATGTCGCAACCTGTTTGTGGAACGTATTGGGGCATCTTGGGGAAGAGCAACAAGTCTTAACTGGTTTACAGAATATTAAAAATTCAATAAAGCAAGGTGGGGCGATAATATTAGATGTCAACAATCGTCAAAATATTTCACAATATGGATGGCGGGCATTAAAAAATATAATCAAGGATACATTTTCATACAATTTCAAAAATGGAGATATTAAATTTAATATCAATTTAGAAATAGGAACTGTACCTTCAAGTGTTCATATTTTTTCAAGATCAGAAATAGAGCGACTAATAAAAAAAGCTGGGCTTGTTATAAAACGTAGACTGTTTATCAATTATGCCAACGGCAAGCAGCAAAAGTCGTCATTATTCGGTCAGCTTTGCTATGTCTTGACTGTCAAAAAATAGGTACTTGCCATACATCCAGGATACAATTCTGCCATTGTTCCAGGTTTCATCTATTGTGTCGCACAAATATGTAGCTGTATCAGATATGCAACTAAAAGTAATCCAGTATTTCAATTCTTCGATATTTATGTCAGGTACGATAGATTTGTATCCTTGAAAAAAAGACTTGAAAATCTCGCAATTAAAGTTGCCCCCGTCTGGAAAAGACCATTCCACCATTGCGTGCGCTAAATCCTTCAATGGGTTGCCAATGCAAGACCAGTCAAAATCTAAAATAGCAGAAATGTTATCTTGTTGGAATAAGACATTTTGTACACGAAAATCGTTGTGTATAATGTGTGTGTCTGTCTTTTTTAATGTCTCTGATTGTAGTAGTTCACCAACCAATTTTATAAAATTGGCTCCATCTGTATGTTTCTTTTTAATTTTTTCTTGCATTGATAACGCTCGCAATAATTCCGAGTCGACTTTTCTGCTTGGCAAATCAGGGGACGAAAAATTTTTTGAAGCTTTATGAAATAGAGCCAACATTTTCCCTCCATTAAAGGCCATACAAGGCGTGATTTTAATGGGCGTTAGTGTTGTCCCTTCGCAAAATTCTAGTAAGGTTTCTGAACCTATGCAGATTATTTTGCGTACAGGGATATTGTTTCTCAGTAAATGGTCAGAAAATTGCTTTTCAAAGATTATATCTTGTGTTGATTTGTCACGTAATGCCTTTCTGAAAATATATTTATTTTCCATATCATCTAACAAAACGAATATATCATTGTCAAAACCGTCATATATTTTTTTGTATGACACCAAATTTTTGTTAAATTTTTGTGATAACAAATCAAGATTCAATGACATCTGCAAACTCTTTTGTTAAATCAGACCAAGGGATAAATTTATTTTTGCAGGATAGTTCTTCATACATTGTAATATATTTATCTGCTTGTGCTTCTATAGAAAAACTATCGGCAAATAATAAACCATTTTTAATCATTCTATCATTAGTTTCGGGTTTATTCAAAGTTTTTATGATTTTTTGTGCCAAATCATCAGCGTTTTCAGATTCAAACAATAATCCTGTTTCGTTATCTTTGATATATTCCGATATACCACCAATGTTTGCACCAATGGGAATACAGCCACAGGCACTTGCTTCTATGTTAACGTTGCCACCGCCCTCAGATCTGGATGGACAAATATGTGCCACAGCACCTTTCATATATGCGTACAGATGTTCCAGTGGAATTGTTCCTAAAAATTCTACGGCGGAACTTAAACCTAATTTATCAGTCAGATTTTTTAAGTTTTCTTCTTCTTCCCCCTCTCCGGCGATCAGCAACTTTAATTCGGGGTGCTTCGATGCGACTTGTGCAAATGCTTTTATAAGAATATCTAGTCCCTTGTCGTATACCAAACGTCTGGCAGACAAGATATAAGGGGTGGCGGTTTTATGTGGGGAAATTGTTGCAATTTTATCTAGGTCCAAACCTGTTTTGATTACGGGGATATCTCTTTGTACGTTTGCAACTCGTCTGGCGTCATCTGCAATAGATTCCGAGTATGCAGAATATCCGTCTGCTTGAGCTATGCTTTGTACGCTGTCTATCTTGTGTTCCTCCCATATTGGTCCTTCGGCTACATCTCCGCCAACAAAAGTCATCATACAGGGAATATGAAGTTTTCTTGCTAATAATAATGCAAACAGAGGCAAAGGTCTTCTTACGCCCACAACGTGAATAATATCTGCGTGCAATTCGTCGTTTTCGATGATTTTATTGAAAAAATCCCGGTATTCCTCATCCGTATCCGGTTTAGGAATACGAAATACAGAGGTGTTATCGTATATAGCATAATTTGCAAGTGAATCTGGGAACTGCTTTGTTAGAACAACCGTCTTTATACCCCGTTTATTATATTCTCTACAGTAGGATTCTACCGAAGTTTCTACGCCTCCCATGTTTGGTTTGTAAATAGACAATACAAATAAAACTTTTTTAACCTTGGGCATTTTTTATTCCTTGTTCTATTGATCTAACAATTCGTTTGATTTGTCTTTTTGATATGCTGGTAAATATTGGTAAACACAGCAGGCGTTGTGCAAATTTTTTAGTGTTGGGAAAATCAGAAGATTTTGCATCAGCAAGCCTTTCAATATACTTAAAGTCAAGCAATGGCGGAAATCCCAACGAGTGCTCTATGTTATTTTTTGTAAATTCCTTAATAATAGAATCTCGGACAGCAACAGATTTGCATATAATAGGGTAATTAAATATACTGATATTGCAATCTCTTTCATCCAAAACAGGTTGAACTTCATTTGTTTTGCACAGTGCTTTTGCATAAAAAAATGCCGCCTTTCTGCGTTTGTTCAAGATGCGTTTTGTGTTTTGCAGTTGCGCAACACCCAGTGCCGCATTAATGTCGCTCATACGAAAGTTATATCCTATATCTATTTCGTTAAGATAATCCTTAGATTTTTTAAATCCTTGATTGCGTAATGAACGTAATTTTGTCGCAAAATCCTCGTCATCTGTCACAATCATCCCGCCTTCACCAGTAGTAATTTGTTTGTTTGGATAAAAACCATAAACATGCGCCAACGCACCCGGTAATATTGGCGCCCCAAAAGATTCGCACGCATCTACAATGATAGGCAATCCAAATTTGCGTATTGTGGACAGGTCGCACTTTTGCCCGAAGATATCAACGGGTAAAATGGCCTTTGTTTTATTTGATAGTTGTTTTTTTATGTTTCTAGTATTTATAAGTCCGTTTGTTGGATTTATGTCACAAAATACAGGTTTTGCCTTTTGATACAAAATACAGTTGGCAGAGGCAACAAAAGAATAAGCAGATGTGATGATTTCGTCATTTTGTGCAATCCCCAATGCCTTTAAGCATATGTCTAATCCCGCGGTGCCGCTACTTACCGCTATTGCAAAACGACAACCAACAAATTCTGCAAATTTTTGTTCAAAACTTTCTACAAATGGGCCACGACTCAAATTTCCGGATTTTAGTGCTTTTTTTACAAGCCTCATTTCCAGATTCGTTATAAACGGCTGAAACAATGGTGTTCTTTTCATAATTTTTTTTGCCTATTATTTTCACGTATCTGATTTATTATTTTTTGATTGTAGGTCACAATTAGTTTAGGATTCTCAAAAGGTCTGTTGCTGTCTTGCTTCCCATAACACAGTGGGTTGCCGTGTAAATCAACAATAGCAGACTTCTGATTATAATTTGCATAGCGCAGTATTGCGTCATACGCAGCAATGTCCCATTCGTATTGTCTATGAAATAAAGGCATTATATCACCCGAACCACAGAGTAGTGCAGCAGGGTTCGGTGCCCCAGTCATATCTGTGAATTTTGTTATGCCGAATTGGTTTAAATATTGTTTTATTGGCTCTGGTTCTGGGGACGCATTTGTTATTATGCCTATCAAATCATTTGTGTGCGAACTTGCATGATGCACAAGTTTTTTTCTCTTATTTTTCTTAATAACGTACGAACCTGTCGCAGAAGAACCGACAAATATAGTATTTTGTTCCGGAAAGTTGGCTAAGCCAAGCACAGGTTTACCACGATGTATCAGCGATATTAAAATAGAATACGGCCCCGTATTATGCGAAAAACAAAAAGATCCGTCCAATGGGTCCACACACCAAAATGTATCATCATATAATCTTGTATGCGCTTCTTCTGATATTATGGGGATATCGCTAAATGTTTGTATGTTTTTGTGTAAAAAATCAGACATCAGCAAATCTTCTGATTCTGCCAAGTTTTCTTTAGTTGTTATTAGTTCGTTCAGATCAAATGGTAAAAAGCCATTCTTATAAATATCGTGTCGTATTTCTTGTGCATACTTTCCAGACGCAACAATTGTTTCGAATGATTTGTATAACAATGTTTTTATGTCCAGTTTCATCGTCATTCCTCTATACAGATTTCATATGTGTTCGGATTCTTTTTTATCAATTGTAATAGTTGTTCTGTTTCTATATTTGCACAATTGTTTCTGCTTTTGCCCATTTGTAAACCGTTCGCACCATGCAGTGCTGGGGTGTATAAAATGTGCGTAGGTTTCATTTTTATACCATAGGCATCGTACAAAGCGTATCTGCTATCAAAATCTTTTTCCTTATAATGATCTAGTCCGCTAATGCACAAATCTATATCAAAATATTTAATACGTGGCAACGCTAATATTTTATGGTACAGCCAATAATATAGGTCATGATAACCATAAACGCCTTGGTGCCCACAATCTGAACAAGTTAAAGAAATGTCCTCGTCTTTTATGATTGCCGCCACAGTACGTGCCGATGTGCATTTTGGACATATGGGGTTACAATATGTATAGGGAAAATTTTTGTGTAATGGAAACCCAAGGTTGTTCATTATATCGCCCAGTAAATCAGGGTTCTTAATGGTTTTTAAGACAACTTCCTTCATAATAGGTAAATCACGCATGCTGGAATTTCGCACGCATTTTATAGAAACGTTCGGAAAGCGTTCTTTGACTTCGTGTACAGCGGAACAGATAACTTTTTCCCAATAATCCACATCATGTGCTTCGTCTTTAGAAAATTGAAATGTTGTAAATTGTGGAATTACATTAAACGGGAATTCTTTCCAGTTAGTTTTTTCCGGGTCAAATCTTGTTTGTTCCCAATCGTTTATAAAAACAAAGAAATTGAATCTGGCCTGTTTGCCATTTTTTTCTAATTCTTCACAAAGTAGAATAGGGTAAGCCACAAAAGGAATTCTGTTGCCAGCATGAAAACCATAAGGTTTGATTCCCAAGAAAATATTTTCATCCCCAGTAAATTCGTGGGCGATTTCTTTAAGGCCGTTCATTAATAAATAGGGTTTATGTTCTAAACTCAATTCAGTCTCCATCTTGTGCAAATATCCTTGAAAATAAACTCTGCTCCATCTGTGCCATATTTTGTTAACAGGGCGCATTGTTTACTATATGTGGGGATTTGTGATACGGTTTTCTCAAACATTTTTCTTAACTTGGCCATAACAGAAGGCGTTTGTTGGATTTGTTGCGCCAATTGATTGATTTTTATTATGGCATCATATTCGGGCAGACCGTTTATATTTAAATCACCATCAGTTAAATTTTCCCAGGTAATATCTATGCCTGTTGTTTCAAACTGTCTAAAAATGTTATAATTTACCCACTGACTCAGATTTGTCGGCATAATGAAACTTATTGGCGTGCCAAGAAACAAGCTTTCTATAGTTGTATTCAAACCAGGGGTGCTGATGCACAATTCTGATACAGATAATTTGTGCAAAAAGTCATTTTTTGTCAGGCTTTCAAACCGTATATTTGGTGCAGACACTTTAGTTTGTAAATATTTCAATCCGTCTTTACCCCCAGTAACGGTAACATGGTGTTTTGTGGTGTTAAGACAATATGCGATTAGATTCAGATAGTCGGTTGGGGGCAAATCGCTTAATGGGGATTTTAGACCGCCAAGTTGCAAGATAGTGCCCTGTCGCTTTGTGCTGGGGGTAATTAAATTTATGTCTTTATCAATTATTAGCGGGGTTGCGATTGCGTTGTCGTGTCCAGACATTTTGTCCAGAACTGTTGGAAAATCATTCGCATAATATATGTCTGCCTTCAGATAGTCATCTGGTATTTTATCCCATAAATATGTTAGAGTATCAATAAAGCAAGATGGAATGCTTAATTCTTTTGCAACCAAGACAGCAAATCTGTTCAGTGAACTTATTACATATGGATCTTTGTGCTGTTTAAGCAATGATTGTATCTGTTTAACATCTCGCTGATCTATGTCGACAATCTGTATATTAGACGTATTATTGTCCAGAATCTCAGCGCAGAGTCCACGAGCGATGACGTAAATCTTTACATTTGTAAGATTGGTGAAATGGCGCAAGACCGCCATCATGGTCGCTGTAGGGCCATAACCAAATGGGTTAGAGAAGAACAATAAGCTTTTCATCAGCTTTTTCCCACGGTTTTTTGTAAGTTTATATCAGAATTTAGTAAAATCAAGCGATTTGTATAAAAATCCCTGTAAATTCCCTATAAAAGTTGGAATTTGTATGTGGTTGGTCGTGATAAAATCGTACTCCGCCAGGAATAAAAAATGCCCCGAATGGGGTATTTTTTATTCGCGATCTCCGCGCAGTTTTTGTAGGTGCACTTGTGATTCTTTTGGAATGCCCAGTGATTCCATTTGTGCCTGCGCGTTTTCAAATTTCGTTTTTAACGTCCCCTTGGTCATTTTAGGATCTTTCATCCCCAGGCTACGTATGTTTTTAAGGTAATGAACCACATCGTGATATCGTTTGTCGCATTTAGCCAATGCGGCGGCCCATATATAAGAGGCCGCTCTTATGTTGGTGTTCAGGTCCCCAGAAAAAGAATAATCCTTGCCTTCTGGTGTTATTATAAAAAAGCCAGCGCCATTGGGCCACTTGCGTATTGTAAACTTACCAATTTTTACACTTGTTGCACGATTGGTGTTAAGGGTTTGACTGCCACTAATCCAGTGATTGTTACCTGGAATGTCGTTTTTTTCAATTAAATCGGTTTGTTTACCGATGGTTCGGTATGTTGTTGCTACCTTTGCTTCTATATTTTCATCTAATAATAAATCTGCAATTTGTTTTAAGACTTCGTTTGTTTCTGCGCTTTTATCTTTTTTGTTTGACATGGTGCACTCCTCTATGCCAAAAAGTATATCATAAAATTATGAATATAGCTACAACAAGGTGCCCAGATCAGGGCGCTATCGTTTTGTTTTTCCTAACAAGTATGCGTTCAGTTTATTAAATTTGGCGGTTGTATATTGTTTTAATATGTCCTGATTTGCATTTGTTGCCTGTAGTATGGCATCTGTATATGGTATTAAGACATCGCCATTTGGGGCCGGTGTCCATATGCGAAAGTTTTCTTTGATGAATTCTTCGTTGTCATATTCGTCCGTTGTAAAATAGCAGGACAATGACCGCATCATCTGAATCAGAAATTCTGGTCCATATTGCCCCAGTGCCGGATTAAACGGCGACAGGTACTCTGACTTTTTTGATATCAGGCGTTCCAGTGCCGGCTTGTTCAAATCTGCGTTTTTTACACGCGTTGCCAATTCCTGGGGGTTCATGGTTGGTTCGACCCCATATTGCTGGGCGTATATCATCGCGTCTTTTGGGCTAAATATTTCAAAGTCTTCGGGGCGCGGTATCTTGCGCAGTGTTTGGGTATAGTTATGGTATACATCCGTGCCCGCGGGCATTTTATCAGACAATAACACATAATATTGAAACGTGTTAAACAAATCGACATAGCACCACAATTGATTACTTTGTGAAAACAGAATCAGATTATGAAACAATTCGACCGGCGTCCCCAGTTCCAGAATCGTATCCACCGGATTCATTGGACAGAACGGAACCAGCGGATAATTATACTCAATTTTTGAAATATTATTACCGGAACCCGTGACTGATAATCCGTGTTGTAATAATTTTAAATCGACATTCATCGCCAATGCATAGTTAAACGCAATTTTTGCAAGTCCGGTCTCGAACGTTGTGTTATCCAGGTCAAAGTCATATGACGCAATTTCCAGTGGTAATTTCGAAATGTCGCATCGTAATTTACGGCTAAGGGCCGGGCAACTGGTAACTTTGCCGGCTTTGATTGTTGCGTCATATATTTGCCCGTCATATTTAATTTTTCCGCTATATGGTGGCAAAGAGTTTTTGTTGTGTGTCTTGGTCATATTGCCAATGGCGCCCACAATCGGGTTAAAAATTTTTGTAAATGGTGCATCAATATGGCGACTGACATAATTATTACATTCCGGACAGCATATGTCTTCGGATTCATACAGGCCACCCAGCGCGTTTTGTATAACGTGTTCGCGACTGGGGGTTGTAATCTCTTTGTTACAGTAAACGCAATTTTTTCTGGCCATAGTACAACGATTGTAATACATAAATTATAATTGTCAAGATTTGCTGAGGTCGTATATCAAAACTTTGAAATGCCAAAAAACGCCTTGATAAAAATCGCGCAAAACGGTATAATACACGGCATAGAGACGAAAAATATATGCCGAATCCAATGGGACGTTTTTCCTCGGCATAAAATCATAATTAAAAATCCCTGATTTCTGCATATTTTATCCCCCATTTTTGTGCCGAATCTAAACGTCGGTTTGGTTGTGGCGTTTGGACTGCTTTTGAACGTGGGTATATTAAATTCTTCGTTGGCGGCAAGTTATTGTACGTCGACTCTTTGTACATCTGAGACACTGACGAATACCAAAGATGCGGTTAGTGGGCTTTCGACAACGTGCAGTATCACCGACACAGTGCAATTTGGTGGTGATTGTTTGCGTCATTGTAATACGTGCAAAACGGGGTATACCAAAACCGCCCAGACATACAGTGCTGCCAGTTGTTCAAATACCATCACCGTATACAATTGTGTCAGTAATTCATCGGGTGGTGGCGATGACGACGACAGTGGTTCTGGTGGCGTTCGTCCATTTAACTGTGTAGCGGGACCGTATTCAAGCGCAATGTGCGGTACAACGTTTGCAAACAGCCTTACGGGGTGTTCTGCATCATCATCTTATTGCTTTGGAACGACCGCGGTAAAAACGTGTGACACATGTCGCGCGGGATATACCGCAACCACCAAGACGTTAAGTGTCGGCACGTGCAGCAGCGATTATTCTTATACCGATTGCGTGTCTTCTGGTGGTGGGGTTGGGGGTACATCTTGCACCACCAATGCCGATTGTGGTACGGACAGCGATTGGTGGGGAACTGGTTCGATACAAACACGAACGAGCCATCTTTGCCTCCGTAACACATGTTCATCTAGCATGCGGGCGCGATGTGCACCGGGATATTATGATGAAAATGGCATAGGATCGGGGATGGCGTTTCAGATATCCTGTGTCCCGTGTCCGGAACCCGGGACCAGTTCCGCCGCCGCCAAGTCAATAAATCTTTGCTATGTGCCGGCGAATACAACCTTGACGGATACGTCGGGTGTATACAGTTTTTCGTCTGACTGTAGTTATATGTCAGATTAGGTGCCCATTGAATAAAAAAAATCCCGCAAATGCGGGATTTTTTATCTTGGGGGCTTCTTATATCAATTTACCCATTGCAACCGCTGTGTCGCACATACGGTTTGAAAAGCCCCATTCATTATCATACCAGGCTGTTACGTGAACCAATTTATCCCCCAAGACCTTGGTCTGGCCCGCGTCAAATATGGAACTGTGCGCATCGTGGGTAAAGTCAATCGATACCAACGGCAAATCGTTATATCCAAATGTTTTGGATTCTGCGGCCTTCATCGCTGCATTTATCGCGTCGACCGTTGCGTCTTTTTCCAGGTTCGCAACCAATTCAACCACCGAAACGTCTGGGGTTGGTACGCGAATTGCCATCCCGTCCAGTTTGCCCGCCAATTCCGGCAATACCAATCCGATTGCCTTGGCGGCACCGGTGCTGGTCGGAATCATAGACAGGTTTGCCGCACGTGCGCGACGAAAATCCTTGTGATTTTTATCCAACAATTGCTGGTCGCCGGTATATGCGTGAACCGTTGTCATCCAGCCTGATTTTACGCCAAATGTGTCATTCAACACCTTGACCACCGGGGCCAGACAGTTTGTTGTGCACGATGCGTTTGACACAATCAGATCCGCCGCCGTCAATGTGTCTTGGTTAACACCATATACGATTGTTTTATCTGCGCCCGCCGATGGTGCCGATACCAGAACACGTTTCGCCCCCGCATCCAGGTGCACACGTGCCTTGTCTGCGGCGGTAAAGATACCGGTGCATTCCATAACAATATCGATTCCCAATTCGCCCCACGGCAATTTTGCCGGATCGCGTTCGGCAATACACTTGATATGCTGGTTCCCAACGTTAATGTATTCACCGTCCAGTGTGACATCCATTGGCAAATTCCCGTGCACAGAATCATATTTTAACAAATATGCGTTTTGTTCCGCCGGGGCCAAATCATTAACCGCAACAAATTCGATGTCGTCGCGTTTTGCCTCTAACGCCGCGCGCAATACCAAGCGACCAATGCGACCAAAGCCGTTAATTGCAACTCTTACTTTTGACATAATATATTTCCTTTCGTTTGTTTATTGGACAAACCTATCTTAGCACCATAATTTTTAGATTTACAAGCATTTATTATGGGATATAATCCAGATAAATGAATATGCGTGCATACATTATTACCGGTCCCACTGCATCGGGTAAATCTGGATTTGCCCATTCTTTGGCGCGTCGTGTTAATGGCACAATTATCAATTGTGACAGTGTTCAAATTTATCGCGGTATCGAAAACATTTCCGCCAGTCCATTTGCCACCCGCACAATTTCCGACAATATCGATGGTGTTCCATATAAATTATTTTCCATTTTACCGTTAACGGAACAAATCAGCGTGGCCCAATACCTGAATCTGGCACGTACAGAATATGAAAAAGCGCTTGCGGCGGGGCGCACACCGATATTTGTTGGTGGAACGGGATACTATATCAATGCGATTATTAACGGTATTGCCCCAATGCCGGATATTAGTGATGAAATCCGTGCCCGCGCCCGCGAAATGGTGGACCGCGACATTATGTCGGCGCGCGCAATGTTGCCGTCTGATTTTAAACCAACCGACCCCCAACGTGTTGCCCGCGCAGTAGAGGTCTTTTTGCAAACCGGACATCATATCACCGAATTTCAAAACGCACCCCGTGCCGGTGCAATCGCGCCCGATGCCACGCGTATTTTAATTTTGCCAGACTCAGACCAATTGCGCACACGTATTGCGGAACGTGTTCCTGAAATGCTGGCCCGCGGTGCCCTGGACGAGGCACGTGCAATAATTGCCGCCAATTGGGATACACGTCGTGCAATTGGTGCCCCCCAGGCCGTTGCCATTGTGCAAAATAAAATGCCTGTGGATAATGCATTGGCCGAATGGATTACGAAAACGAACCAGTATGCCAAACGTCAGCGTACCTGGTTCCGGACCCAGTTTAATCCGGATATAACAATAAACCGCACCCCAACGGATGCGGATATTGATATGGTCTTGTCCTGTAACTAGCGCTGATTATTTTTATCGTCGTTATTATGAATCTTTTTATACACTTCGTATGCGCGTTGGGCGGTGTAAATCGTACACCCCAGATATAACATCAGGGCGATTATTGCATTCGAATCTGCGCCATTGGTGGCGATGTCGCGTCCCGTACGAATAACGCCACCCGTTGACACTCCGTTCAGCATAATATAAGCCAACAGAATAAGTTCACCAAAATTCTTGTTGGGGCGATTGTTATTGTTAAGGTTTGGACTGTACGACGACATTATTTTACCTTCTGGTTTTTAATGGCGGCCAATTCGTTGCGTGTTTCCACATATTCGCGCAGGATTTTCGGATTTAACTGGCGCAAGATCGCGGCACTGCCAATACCAATTGCCCCGCAAACCACCCCCGCCAGGGCTGTTTCCACCCCATCGCCAAAGTTTTTTTCTGTAAAAGCCTTGCCTACGAAAAACAATGGTGCGGCCAAACTGGCATAATACACCGCCAAAGATACGCCCTTGTTCAACTTGGCCAGGGCCAAATAAGCATTCATTTCACGTTTTAAATCTTTTTGTGTTTTATCTTCCATTTTTCTTTCCTTTTTTATCTTGTTGTTTACACACGTCACATACTAATATAGTACAAAATATAAAAATGTCAATATAAAAACAGTTTTATTTATTTTAAAAAGTTGCTAGGCTTTATATTATGAAAACAAATCCAGATTTTTCCACAGAAAACGAAATCGCATCCGATGTCATCGCCGGCGTAGACGAGGCCGGACGTGGCCCACTGTGCGGGCCGGTCGTGGCGGCGGCGGTTATATTTTCGTCGCGTGATATTGAAATCCCGGTTATTATTCGCGATTCAAAACAAATGACCGCGTCTCAGCGTGCGGCCGCATATGATTGGATAACCCAGAATACAAAATGGGCCGTTGGTATGTGTGGGCCCGATGAAATCGATGAATTAAATATTCTGTGGGCATCTATGCGGGCGATGGAACGTGCGGTGGAAAATCTGGGGTGTGGTGATGTGCATTGCCTGGTCGATGGAAACCGTGTGCCAAAGAACTTAAACGGCACCCCGGTGGTAAAGGGGGATGCAAAATCCATTTCCATTGCGGCGGCATCCATCGTGGCCAAGGAAACACGTGACCGAATTATGGCGGATTTGGCACGGCAATTCCCGGAATACGGTTGGGATAAAAATGCGGGCTATCCCACAAAAACGCATTTACAGGCAATTGAAAAATATGGTATAACGGTGCATCACCGAAAAACATTTGGACCGGTAAAAGAAAGGATAAAAAATGAAACTTCGCACGATTAACGGATTAGATTTGCGTGGAAAATATGTATTACTGCGTGATGATTTTAATGTTCAGATTGTGGACGGAAAAATCACGGACGCATTTCGTATTGAACAAAGTATGCCAACAATTAACAAATTGCGTGATATGGGTGCGCGTGTGGTTATCTGTGCTCACTTGGGCCGGCCCAAGGGCGCGCGTAATATGGAATATTCTTTGCAACCCGTTGCGGAATATATGGGCATCAAGTTAATCCCAGATTGCCTGGACAAAGACTTTATGGCGGATATGTGTGACGGCGATGTTGTTTTGTTGGAAAATGTGCGCTTCTATCCGGGCGAAGAAAAAAATGATCCAACATTTTCGGCCGACCTGGCACGTGGTTTTGATGCGTTTGTAAACGATGCGTTCGCGGTGTCACACCGTGCCCACGCCAGCACCGTTGGTGTTGCGGAAATCCTGCCGTCGTATGCGGGGGATTTGTTGGCATCTGAAATAGAACACCTTAGTGCTGTTATGGAAAACCCAAAACGCCCATTATTATCCATCGTCGCCGGCAGCAAGGTTTCAACCAAAATCGGTGTCTTGAAGGCATTGGCGAAATTATCTGACAAATTGATTATTGGCGGTGCGCTGGGGACGACGTTTAATTATGCAACCGGCGCGCGTGTTGGGAATTCCCTGTACGAGGCCGACCAGCGTGACACCGCGTTGGAAATCCTGGAATATGCCCGCGAAAATAATTGTGAGGTTTTATTACCACTGGACAAAGGGGTCGCCAAAGAATTTGCACGTGACGCGGTGCGCACCAACAAAGATTTTACCCAAATCGAAGATGACGACATCATCATTGATGCGGGCATTGCCACAACCGCGCGTGATGTAAGCGAGATTAAGCAGGCCGCGACGGTTATCTGGAACGGTACGGTTGGTATGGCGGAATGGGCACCCGTATGGTCGTATGGGTCGTTTGCCATTGCGGACGCGATTGCCGAACAGACGCGTGCCGGCAAACTGGAAAGTATTGTCGGTGGTGGTGATACGGTTGCGGCATTGACGGCCCGCGGTGTCAAAGATGATATTACATACGTATCAACTGGTGGTGGCGCATTCCTGGAATTTGTAGAGGGTCGCACATTACCCGGCATCGCAATATTGGCGGATAAATAATGTTTCTTGGCTTGTTATGACAATTGTGATATAATACATATTATGAAAAGATATGTTTTTGCAATTTTATTGCTGGGGTTAACCGGATGTATGTCTGGGGCGCCTGAAAACGCACCTGTGGAATGCGCGGGTGATTGTTCATCGGTAAATTTTTCAATGCCAAATGATAATGATTTGCAATTGGAAACGGATCATCATATCGTCCATATTACGGCAAATCCGAACACGGAATACGCATACTATGTATGGACGGGTGACAAAACATACGATGACGATCCCGATATTATGATAGAGCGGGGCGCCGCATACGTCATAACAAACGAAACAACTGAAAAATAAAAAACAAAACCGCCGGTTGGCGGTTTTATTATTCCATCGCGCACGCATCGGTAAATTCATATATGCCGACGTCATCGGTATACGACACGCCCGCCGGCGCATACATTATACAATCCCCCGCGGGACTGGACACCAAACACGATTCCGCCGTGCCCACGGCGGTTGTGCCACTGGGGCAATTGGTCGCGATGGTGATTTGTTCTTCATTTATTGCAATGTAACCCGATGGACAGGTATCTATTGCATTACAAAGACCGTTTTGACATATCAAACCACTGGCACAAGGTTTTTGCGTATCAAGATAATAAGCTATATCTCCTAATTTTGTTCTACAGGATTCTCCAAGGACGGCGGGCGCTGCACAATACCTCAATAATTCGCCACTTTTTTGTGAACATACCAGCGATGCGCAATCTCTGTTCGCTATGCACTGTTCACCATTGGCCTTTTCAGTGGCGGCGTGCGCGACAATCGGCACAAAAGACATTAAAAATATTAATCGTTTCATTCGCGCCACCTTAGTTTGATATTGAACCAAACATCGCGGACCGGAATGCGGAAGAGTGCTCCGCAGCAGCCGTACACATAAACCCGCAAACATCCATGCAATCATCAACGTACGTAAAATCGCCGCCATTATACACCCAGGGCGATACAGCTGGACTGGTCATTTTACACCAACAATTTATATTGGCGGCTATATCTTCTGTATTTAAAGTCAATACATCTCTGGTATCGCCCTCCGAACCGGCAATGTACGAACATATTCCTATTCCTTTAATTGGTACATTGGTAGCGTTTGTTGTACAAGTTGTTGCCCAATCAACTATACCACTCCCTAGATTCGTAAATACACATGTCGTATCACTGCTGTTCAACGCCACGCATTTTTGTACCGCCGACGCGGGCGCGGTCAAAATCGCACCAACCGCGGTTAAGGTTAAAAGTTTTTTCATATTCAATCTCCTTTCATTGTTTTTCGCGAAAAAACAAAAACCACCGAAAACTTTCGAGTGGTCAGGAGGTTGAGAACAATAGTTAGAATTGTGCCGTGTATTTGATATTCCACGACCCTCCTGACGTATCTATCAGGAGTTTTTCTTTTATCAAACTACACGCCGCCGCACCGTGTGCGCCATTGGTATGTATTCCGATACTAACTCGGGTTCTCACACCCCATTATGGCAAACCGCCATAACAATTACATTATAACCGATTGTTTTCATTTGCGCAATTGCAATGATAAATAAAAGTTTATCTTGATATTCCAAAACGCCGATACATTATAAAAAAAACACCCCGTCTGGGGTGCTTTTTTATAATGGGGCGGATAACCGGACTCGAACCGGCGACATTTGGTACCACAAACCAACGCTCTAACCAACTGAGCTATATCCGCCATACTATGGGTCTTTCGACCAGAAGCACGAAATCTGGTGGAGCTGATCGGACTCGAACCGACGACCCCTTGCATGCCATGCAAGTGCTCTACCAACTGAGCTACAACCCCATTTACATTCTGGACCTGCACCAAATCGCGGCTGTGCTTTGCACAGACGGATGAGCTACAACCCCATGCGGAATGTTATTTTATATTTCTTCTTGCCAAATGTCAAATCAATTTGCTAATCTTTTTGTATGTTTTAAGGAGTTATATATGGATTATCCAATTTTAAAGTCAGAAGTTGAACAAAAAACCGCACAAACACTGGATGTTTTGCGTAATGAATATGCGGGCCTGCGCACGGGACGTGCATCGGTTCATTTGTTGGACGCTATTCGTGTGCCGGTTTATGGCTCTGAAATGCCAATTAACCAGGTTGCAACCGTTTCAACCCCTGATAACCAGACATTATCGGTCACCGTTTGGGATATTACAAATGCACCCGCTGTGGAAAAGGCTATTCGTGATTCTGGATTGGGCCTGAACCCAATGACGGCGGGCGGTGTAATTCGCTTGAATATGCCACCATTGACCGAAGAACGTCGTCGCGAATTGGTCAAGGTTGCCGGCAAATACGCCGAAGAGGCCAAGATTTCCATGCGCAATATTCGCCAGGATGCAATGGGTAAAATCAAACGCGCCGTCACAGACAAAGAAATTTCCGAAGACGACCAGCGTAAATTCGAAGACGACATTCAAAAGGTCTTTGATAAACGCGGGGCCGAGGTTGATGCCATCGCCAAAGAAAAAGAAGCAGATATTATGGCGGTCTAATCACATCAACAATTAAAATCGGGAAATACAGAAATGTTTAAACTATTTAAATCTAAACGTGCGTCGTCCACACCGACCAAGGTTCCACAACACATCGCATTTATTTGTGATGGCAATCGTCGCTGGGCGGAAAATCGCGGTCTGCCACCACTTATGGGGCATCAGGCCGGCATTGCAAACTTTGAAAACCTGGTGGATTGGTTTTTAAAGCGCGGTGTTTCAACGGTTACGTTCTGGGTGTTTTCAACGGAAAACTGGAACCGGTCCCAGGAAGAAGTCGATTTCTTAATGGATCTGTTCTATACGGAATTGAAAAAGAACCTTAAAAACGCTATTGATAAAAATCTGCGCTATCGTGTGATTGGGTCGCGTGATCGGTTGCCGGCGAAATTGGCAAAATTGTGCGATGAACTGGAAGAAAAATCGGCCGAGCACACCGGTGGCACGGTCGTGTTTGCGTTGAACTATGGCGGCAAAGACGAAATTATCGATGCGGTAAATGCGGCAATTGAAAACGGCGAACCCGTCACCAAGGAAACATTTGAAACCTTTATGGACACGGGTGACCTGTTGCCGGTGGATTTGATGGTTCGAACCAGTAATGAATATCGCATTTCCAACTTTATGTTATGGAAATTGGCATATGCGGAATTGCTGTTTGTGCCAGAACATTGGCCCGATTTTGTAAAAAGTGAAAAGTTGTGGCAATACACACTGGATGAATTTGCGAAACGCAATCGTCGCTTTGGCGGTGGGAAAAAGGCAAATTATTCTGGTAAAAAATAAGGGGTGAATCAAATGTCCAAAAATACAACATTGCGAATTCTGGCGGGTGCGATAATGGCCCTGGTTGCGGGCGCGGCGGCGGTTCTGGAATACTTTGGTTTTCCGGCGGTGCGCGTACTGGGGATAATCATCGTATTGATGATGATTGTAGAAATGATATTGTGTATGAAAAATACCAAACAAAGCGGTCTGGCAAATTGGCTGTTTCTGGGGTGGTTGTTTGTGATGCTGGGGGCAATCAATGCCGTTGGCACACGACCACAGATTGTCTTGCAGTTGTTGCTGATTATCTGTGCGGCGGATATTGGTGCGTGGTTGTTTGGGCGGATGCTGGGGGGCGACAAAATGTGGGAACGCATTTCGGCCAATAAAACCTGGGCCGGGCAAATTGCGGGCATTATATGCGGCACGGCCATATATGTTGCATATGGTCTGTTGCGCGGCGTGCCATTCGGTTCGGCGGTTGGTATGATTTGGACCGGGATAAGTGTTGCGTTGTTATCGCAATATGGCGACCTGACCGCCAGTTGGATTAAGCGTAAAATGGGCATCAAAGATTTTGGCAACATCTTGCCGGGGCACGGTGGTATGTTGGACAGATTTGATGGCTGGATTTATGCATTGCCATTGGTGTGGCTGACAATGCTGTGATTTAAATTTGTGTGAAAGGTAAAGGGAAACGGGTATGCAGACGATTTTAACCATTGTTGCGCTGTTGATTGTTTTAGGGGTCGTGGTTTTTGTGCACGAATTGGGACACTTTCTGGCGGCGCGTTGGGCGGGGGTGCGTGTTGACGCATTTTCAATTGGATTCGGCCCGGCATTGGTTAAGTGGACCGACACGCGTGGCACGGTCTGGAAAATTGCGTGCCTGCCACTGGGGGGATATGTTTCCATTTATGGCCAAGAAGATATGTTCAACCGCAAAAAATATGCGGAATTGGACGCAGATAAGAAGCGTGGACACTATCTGTCGGTGCCGGCCTGGAAACAGTTTATAATTATCGCCGCCGGTGTCACGATGAACTTTATCCTGGCGTGGGTAATTTATACATCACTGTTTATGTTCCAGCCGCGGCTTGTCGGAAATTCACAATTACCCGTTATTGGCCAGGTTATTCAGGAATCTGTTGCCTTTAATGCGGGGGTTAAGCCCGGTGACACGATTGTAAAAATCGATGATGAAAATATTTCGAATTGGGGTGATTTAATCCTGGCCAAAGAATTGGCGGCAAACCGTGATGCAAACGTTATGATTGCACGTGGCGACAAATTGGTTCAGGTAACACTGCAACCCGCTGAACGCTGGGGGATGGTGGCCGACGGGGCCAAGCGTGCCGATCCCGCACGTCAAAATCTGTTCCGTGCGATGTATTCGGGGGCGCGTAAAACATACTATGAATCCAAGACATTGGTTGTTGTATTAAAACAGATTGTTACGGGCGAACGCTCGTCCAAGCAGTTGGGGTCGTTTATCACAATCGCCCAGTATTCGGGTGCGGCAATGTTGGCGGGATTCTTTACATTTCTGTCACTGATTGCATTGTTGTCGGTAAATCTGGGGGTAATAAACCTGTTGCCGTTGCCGGTACTGGATGGCGGATATAACTGATTTTGATAATAGAGGCCATAACCCGTCGCAAATTACAGGGGCGCGGAATGGAAATCGCAATTATGTGTGGATGGTTGTTGATATTGGGGCTGTTTATATTAACAATGTGGAATGATTTGGCACGTGTATTTGGGTGGTATTGATGAAATATAAAAACGGTATTTTAATTGCGTCATTGTTATCGATTGTGGCACCGGCATATGGTGCCACGGTGTCACGTATTGATGTGACGGGAAATCGGCGTATGGACGCGGAATCGGTTCGTATTCTGGCCGATGTCAAGGTTGGTGATAACGTTGGCACGCATCGCGCGAATGAAATTGCAAAACGCTTGCAGACGTCGGGCTATTTTTCCAAGATAAATGTTCGTATGTCGGGCAACGTCTTGAAAATCGATATCGCAGAGGCCCCAACCATCAATATGGTAACGGTCGAGGGTAATGATGAAATATCAACCGATGATTTAAAGAAAGAAATCAAAACCAAAGAACGCGCATCATACGATGAATCAACCATTGGTGCCGATGTTCAGCGTATGTTAACCGTGTACCAGCGCAAGGGGTTCTTTGGCACTAAAATCGAACCGCAAAAAATCGAATTGGACGATAACCGTGTTAATGTTGTTTACGAGATTAGCGAAGGCCATCCAACCTGGATTACCGATATTAAATTTGACGGGAATAAAAAATTTAGTGACCGTACACTGCGTGGGGAAATTTTATCACGCGAACACGCCTGGTGGCGGTTTATGACGCAATTTGATACGTTTGACGAAGACCGCATCCAATACGATGCACAAATGCTGCGCCAGTTTTATTTGCGTAATGGCTATGTCGATTTTGCGGTGACGGATACCAATGGTGTCTTTACGCCCGACCGTGAATATTATTCGGTCACATTCACCGTGAACGAGGGGCCACGCTATAAATACGGAAAAATCAGTGTGGATAATCCGTTTGATGATATCCCCGATGATGAATTGACGGACGTTTTGGTGGTAAAATCCGGCGACGTTTATAATGTGGATGAGGTTGAAGAAACGCTGGCTAAGTTACGCAGCCGCGTTGCAGACTATGGCTATGCTTTTATCAGCATAGAACCCGTTCCAACCAAAGACGCAGACGATAAAACAATCGATTTAAATTTCAAGATTCAGAAAACAAATCGTATTTATCTGAATACAATTAACATTCTGGGCAATGTGCGTACGTTTGATTCTGTGATTGAACAATTATTACCGATGCGTGCGGGCGATCCTTTTTCCTTGCAGACGATTGAAGAGGGCCGCCAGAAGTTAATGCGTACACGCTATTTCAAAGATGTTCAAATGGTTCCAACACGCGTTGCGGGTGAAAATCTGATGAATCTGGATATTCGTGTTGATGAACAGCCCACTGGTGAATTATCAGGTGGCTTTGGTTGGTCGAATATCAATGGGTTTATGGTTGATGCGGGTATAACCGAAAATAACTTTATGGGCCGTGGCCAGATTGTACAGTTGCGCGCATCAATCGCTGAATACCAGAAACAGGCATTATTCAGTTTTACCGAACCATACCTGTTTGGACGCCAATTATCGGGCGGATTTGATGTATCATACACAATGTATGATTATTCAAACCTGGGTGGATTTGGTTATGACCGTGATTCTTTGACGGTGGCGGGACGCCTGGGGTGGCGATTGACAGACCACTGGACACAAAGTTTGCGTCTATCCGCATCATTTGACCAGAACTATGATATCCAGGCCGAAGATGGCTGGCAGGATGCAAGTCTGTACACATTGGGGACAAATTTGCGTTATCACAACCTGGACACAAATTTTGAACAAAATACGCACACTGGTGTGGTGGCGAATTTAGGCTTGGCGTATACTGGGTTTGGTGGAACTGAAACATTTATGCGGTACAGTGGCGATGTTATCGGAATGGTAAAGTTTTTTGATGATCGCTGGCAAATTCGTTCATCACTGAATTTCGGATATATTCAGCCGCTGGACGGTGATTATGTTTCGCGTGTTTATCGTTACTTCTTGGGCGGGGAATCGTTGCGTGGGTTTGACGTTGCCGGCGTTGGTTCGCGCAATTGGTGGTACAGTACATATGCCCTGGGGGGATTATGGAAAATTAACGGTTCAACCCAATTAAATTTCCCAATCTTTATCCCCGACGAATACCAGGTCAAAGGGTTTGTTTTTGCCGACTATGGTATCTTGGGCAAACCACCAAAACAGGAATATAAATTTATGGGCGTTCCGAACGATATCGACCAAGATTGGCGCACTTCGGTTGGTTTTGGTATTTATTGGAACACGCCAATGGGCCCAATGAATTTCAGTTGGGGTTGGCCACTGAAAATAAACGAGTATGATCGCGAACAAAGATTCTTGCTGTCGTTCGAGACCCAGTTTTAGTCTTGACGATATGCGTGGATTTTTCTTATAATTCGGTAAAAGGGAAAGGAGTAAGCCGTGAAAAAAGTATTATTGGGATTGTTTGTTGCGCTGTGTCTTGCTGGCTGTGGCCAGGTTTATGACCGTGAACCGGTTGGTGTTGGATACGACAACAATGAATTGAAATTAAGTCCGTGCGCCTGCATTATGGTATACCAGGCATAATTTACCGTCCACCGGACAGCATACGGGGGGATGATTTTGAAATATCCGGACAATTTTGATACACCAACATTTCCCGCGGGCCCGCGGATTGCGCTGTCACGTGTGATGGCGATTGCGATAATGGTTGTTTTTGCATTGATTCTTGTGGCGGGCGGGATGATTTTATGGGCATCGCGTTCACAACAAATTCACCCTTTTTTGGTTTCTGTTGATGATATAACGGGCGCGTGGACCGTTGTCGGGCACGATCACGGGGAACGTTCAATTTCGGCAAATCGTGCAATGCAAGAATCTGTAATCGCAAAATTTACCCAAAATTGGTATACGATTTCCGCTATTCAATCTGAAAACGAAGATATATGGTATGGCTTCGCAGACAGGGCCGAATGTAACGCCGATAATCGTCCGAATAATGCACAAATATTTTGTAACGCGGGTGATGAATTATATAACTATTTCATATACAATATTGTCCCCGAATACCAGGAACGCATTGCCGCGGGTGAAACGTGGTCTGTGGATGTTGATAACATATATTTGAACGAAACGGCCGACGTAACGGATAATGGCGGAACGTGGCGTATTCTGACCCAGATTGATTCCGGTGTATATGGTCCAGTCCAAGTTATGGCATACATTAAACTGGGGCGCGATATGGGTAATTACCCAAACACGTTGGGTTTTTACGTAATGGATTTTAATGCATATAACATAGGCAACAGATGAAAAAAATAATAATGTTTTTTGCGGGATTGCTTTTGATGTGCCTGACGTTTGGGATGGTGGTTGTTGGTGGTGCAATCTATGATACCGCATCGCAACAGACGATTGACACATTCTTTTTTCAGCCGGCGGATTTATCATCGCGTCGAATTGGTGTTCCGGCATCCCTGAACGATTTAAGTGCTGATAAAATTCGTGAAATGCTGGTTGATAAATTTATAACCGAATATTTCTATGTTATCCCAGATGCCAAGAATGTTCAGGCACGTCTGGATGGTGCCATTGGATTGCGTCGTATGGTGTCGTCGGATGTATTCAATGAATGGGCCCAGACGGTCGGTACCGAGATTTCCGCAATGGCGGATATGCACCAAATGCGTATGGCCCGAATGCTTGATATGGAATTACCAATCGACAGTGATAATTGGTGGACGGTAACGTATGAATTAACAACCTGGGAAAAGCCGAACGATTTATCACACGCCCCCGTGGTTACACGTGGCACAATGTATATCAAATTGGCGTATGAGCCGGGCATCCGTCCCACAATGAATCTTGAAAAATTTGACTTAGGCAAATTCTTAGAGCACGGTGGCGATCCATCGCTTATATTCAGGTTTCGGGTCGACGACATAGAATAGGGAAACACGAAAATATGATTAAAAAATTAAGTATTTTTTTATTATTTTTATGCGTAATCGGTGGTGCGCGCGCGGACGATTTTGATTTTGATGAATTTGCGATAACCGATGGTGCCGATGCAGATTTTATGTTGGATGGCATAACAATAAATGACGATGCGTCCGGTGCGGGCGTTTCTGGGTTTGATATTGCGGGTGTTATGCTGGGGATGGGATTTGATGATGTTGAAACCCTGTTTTACAAGACCAAGGGGTTATATGCCCCGCGCAAGAAAAACAGTATCGTTTATTCCATACACAAAGATTGGAAATACAACCTGGATTACGAATGTCGCCAAGACGGCATTGTTATCCCGGAAAAGTTGGAACATTGTGTACGCACATTGGCAAAAAATCGTGGTTTGCTGTACGCGTCTGAAATGCATCTGGTGCGTGAAAATACCGGTGAAACATTGGATGTTTATTTCACCAGTAATGCGACCGATAACGTCGTATGGCGCGTTGTGTATAATAATGACGTTAATGAATTAGAGGGCGAATCTGAAAAATTCGAAAACCAACGAGAAAAGAAAATTTTGGCATTCTGGCAAAGTGTGCTGGATAAATATGGCGCGCCAAATTCTGGTACAGATAAATGGGCATCATCTGATAATGCGTACGATCCGGTAATGACGGCATATTATGGTGCACTGGATTTGGTTGACAATGGACGTCGCGCCGCGGACGAATCCAGAAATATTCAACAGGCCCGTGAAAACTTCAAAGCAAAATCATATGCATTCTAATGTAAACACATATCGCCGTGGTTTGCGTGCAGAATTTATTGCGCGGATGTATTTGCGGCTGCACGGGTTTCGTATTTTGAATAATCGATATGTAACGGGACGCCACACAAACCGTGCCGAAATCGATATAATTGCACGTCGTGGAAATTTAATTGTTTTTATAGAGGTAAAATCACGTCCCGATATTCGCACCGCCTGTGACGCCATCACCACGCCCCAGGCACGACGTCTGCGTGCGGCGGCGGACACATACCTGATTCAGCGGGGCTGGATGGGCGATGCCCGATTTGATGTGATTGCGGTGTGTGGGTGGCGTGTCACCTGGTTCAAGAATGCGATATAAAAATTTGCATATTACGTATTGATAATTTATAATAAGAATGTTTTCACAAACACACAAAAAAGGAGACACTATGAAAAAAGCATTATTGGCATTGTTTGCCGTTATGACATTGGCCGCGTGTACCGGTTCTTATAAATCTGGTAATTGTGAATATGATTTCTTGTTACACAAAGACATTTCGATTTCAAAAATCATTGGTAACGTAACCGGTGGTTGTTAATAAAAAAAATCCCCCGTTTGGGGGATTTTTTATTTTACAAATGAATAATCCATTTCCAGATGGTTTGGATTATATGTACCATTCATAATCGCCAATGTATCTTCAACGATTACCAATTCTTCGTTTGTTGCAATCATCAGGATTTTTACGCGACTGTCGTCTGTGCTGATGATGGCCTGGTCAACACCCTTGCGCGCCAGGGCCGCTGCATTTTTCTCTTTATCCAGTTTAATGCCCAATTCTTCCAGTCCCGAACAGAACTTTTCACGCAGATAATCATCATTTTCACCAACGCCTGCGGTAAAGACCAGTGCATCAACGTGACCCAATTCCGCCATATATGCGCCAATGTATTTTTTTACATTATGCACTTCCATATCAATGGCCAGACGACACTGGTCGTTTTCACCCCTGTTCCCTTCGACGTCACGACGATCCGCAAAGCATTCCGTGATACCCATCAATCCAGAATCTTTGTTCAAATGTTTTTGCATTTGATCCGCCGTCAGGCCCAAACGATTCATAACGTACAAGACAACACCTGGATCCAAGTCGCCCGGACGTGTTCCCATTGTTAAACCCGACAATGGGGTCATCCCCAGTGATGTGTCAACCGATACACCGTTGCGAATTGCCGTGGCCGACGCACCCGAACCGATGTGCAATGTGATTAAATTGCATTCATTTGCGGGCTTGCCCAACATTGCCGCCGCACGTTTTGAAACATACAGGTGGCTTGTCCCGTGGAAGCCATAGCGACGAACGCCCAGTTCACGATACCACGCACTTGGCACCGCATAGCGGTACGCATAATCTGGCATAGTCTGGTGGAATGCGGTATCAAATACCGCAACCTGGGTTGCGTTTGGCAATAATTGTTTTGCGGTGACAATACCCATCAACGCAGATGGGTTATGCAATGGCGCAATTGCCGACAATTCATCGATTGTTTTGATAACTTCATCGTTGATTTCAACAGATGATGCGAATTTGTCGCCACCCATAACAACGCGATGCCCAACGCCCTTGATTTCGTTCAGGTCGATTGAAGCCTCGCGCAGCATAAACAGAACAACATTCAATGCCTCGTTATGATTTTGCATAGATGTTTCTTTTTTCTGTTTGGTGCCATCTGGATATTTTTGCGTGACGAATGAATCCGGCAAGCCAATTTTCTCGACGTTTCCGCCGACGATTGCCTGTTTAGAATCCGCGTCAAAAACCTGATATTTTAATGAAGATGAACCACAGTTCAGTGCAAGTATGTACATTTTATCCCCTTTGATTAATTGACGCGGTCAGCATAGCAAACGTTTTTACTTTTTTCAACAGTAAACTCGGCATATCATCATCCAATTTTCTGGCGTGACATTTGTACGAACGCCACTGGTCTTATGACTGACCCAGAATTGTTCATTTGCAATCATAAAACGGATGTGCAGGCCATTTATATCCACCCAAACATTTGGGGCGGGACTGGTCCTGTCGCCGATACCAAATGCGGCAACCATATCCCCAATGGCGTATCCTGCATCCGGACTTTGACATTCCAGTGAAATGTTAATAATTGCGGGAATTGTGTTTATATCCCCCAATATGCATTCGGTGTATGGAATTAAACTGTTCAGTTTCATTTTCGGACTGTCTGTGATTGTGAATGGGGCGGGGGCACATCGTGCGATTGTTTCGCGCCAAAAGTCATCAGACACATTTGTAATGTCAAATTGGCCATTCGCGCCAACGCCATCGCCCGGTGTTGGAATTTGATCGGCGCGCGCCAATGCAAATCCCCCCAGCGTTTCCCCGTCGTGTACCCGCAAAGTTTTTGCATCCATATCAAACGACAGTTCCCCCGGCATACCCGTAAAATTATTGTGCGCGTCGGCTGTTCCGCGTCGCACTTGCAGAATTTTAGACATATTGATTCCTTAGATTTGTAGAAGATTGTTAATAAAAAACACCGCCACAACGGCGGTGCGAATGCCTATATTATATCACAAAAATACATAAAAATCAAGCCAGTTTGCTTAGCGTTGTATTTGTAAACTTGGATCAATAAGTATATGTGCAAAGTTCTGTGTATCATCTTTTAAGATATTATTCATTGTGCGTCTTTTACAAGATATTTCATACACAGGTACATTTATGTCAATTTTCAAATTCTGTATAACATACATATAACCGGATTTAAATGGTGTCAGTATTTTATGTTGTTTGTCTAATCGTAGTCTTATTTATGCGACGCGTCCAATATTGTTCTGTCGTAAAAATTCCAGGAATCTTTCTTGCTGGTTTGTTGGGTCGTCAATAGAATATGTGTCGCCTGCGGCTGTGGTAATGCTGACCGTGCCTGGGGTGCCTGCATCGTCTGCTGTCTTTTGTTTGCCTTTGTGTGATGCCAGGATATTGTAATCCTTGCTTTGATCTGACGAATTAAAGAAATCCCACCATGCGTACAATTCTTCCATTGTTTTCTTTTTGTCTGGGTCTGCGTATTCAACGCTGGCGATTGTTCTTTTTTTGTCCAGTTTTCCAGTGCCACGACCAAATTTAACACCGTTTGTTTTAATTGCGTTCTTTGCCAGATTCCCCAGTTCAAACACACCCATGGCCATTGCCTTTATTAATTTATCGGTTGCCTTGGTAAATGCCTGAACCATTTCGCCACCATTTTTGTTTATAGACAAAGAACTGTCTGAAAATATTGTAAATTCTGTTTTTTTTAGGTTCGCTCGCACCGAAGATGTTGTCATTGTATATCGCATTACGGACAGCATTTCCAGCGCAACCTTTGCTTCTTCTTTTTTGTCGTCATGAACTGCTGCCTTTACAATTTCTTGAACCAATTGTCGCATTTGGTTGCCGTTTGATAATGCTTCCTTAAAAAAAGTTTTGTCGGAAACTTTGGCCAGTGTTTTTATTACCCAATCTAATTGTTTTTGAACTGGGTTTGGTAAATTTGATTTGATTGCCCCCAGGGTATCATACAATTTTTCCATACCACTTGTTGGGTCAATGTTTTTCTTAATAAGTTGTTCGACAATATATCGTGCGTTCGTAGAATAAATATGCCGTTTGTGTTTTTGTTCTAGTTTTCCCAGTGTATCTTCGTATTTCTTTTTCAGGTTGTCTTTTGCGCGTTCGAACAGAGTCTTTCTGTCTTCGTACAAAGGGTTTAATTTATGGTCGCCATCATTATAATTTGTTTCGCTTAACCCCTTGTTAATCCATGTGGTAATATCACCGTCTGTATCTTTGGCCAGAACCTTTTCTCGCAATTTTTCATTGGCAATCAATTTTCCAAACAGGGCTTCTTTGCCTGCCATAAGTTGAGTCAGTTGTGCCGGCGTGGGATCTTCAGGAGTTGTTATTGCCTGGTATATATCAGATATTTGGTCTGGATTCTGTAGACCCAAAGGTGGTGTCCCAGGCAGTGGGGAAGAACTGTTATAGTAATGGTTGGATACTTTCAGTAAAAAATTTTCAAAAATCGACAATGCTTTGGCATCGGTTGTGTATGAACCGCCATTTAGTGCATTTGCCAATTTTTCCAGGTCTGATTCTTTGATTCCCAGCGCAAAAAATAACTGTGATTTATTTGTTGTGATATAATTTGCAATATCGGCAACCGGATAAATTGTGGGGACCGGTTTTGATACATACTGCTCTATTGCCTTGCCTGCACCATAAAAGGTTTCCAGAAATTTTTTCGTTGGATCGTTTTCGCGTAAATCTTTGTCTGCATTAACATCGCGCAGAATTACGACCAGTTTCAGGTATAAAGCCTTTAAACTATCCGATGTCGGCACAGGATGCGTAGCTGTATCTTCGCCGGTATATGTATATGTTTCTGGGGTTGGTGGGGTTGTGGTTGGATCTGCCGGTGTTTTCGCATCAATTTGTGGTGTTGGGGCTGTGGGATCCCACTTTTTTTGTTTGCCTGTTGCAACCCCCTTTTTTATCAGGTCGTCCAATCTGGCACGTTGGGCATCATCCATGTTTTGCAGGTTTAACTGCTTTGCTAAATCTACAATAAATTTTTCGGTATCAAATGCCATCTGTGCCGCCTTTGTTCTTATCCCACTTATTATAGTGTAAATTTGACAAAAATTCAATGTTTTTGGGAAATTTTGATTTAGAAATTAAAATTTATACATTTTATTTTCAAAATGGGTTATAATTCCACCGATAATGGATTGGAATTATGAAAAAGAAGACATCTTTGCGTCGTTTTCTGACGAACATTTACGCGTATATTTTCTTTAATAAATTATTGCTATTAAGTCCGGTTTATGCGGTTTTTATGCAGGAACACGGTATGTCCGATATGCAGTTATCGACGCTGTTTATTATTTTGTCGGTCGGTACGTTTATGTGCCAAATTCCGGTTACCTGGATAACGAACAAGCTGGGCCAGAAGAATGCCGTAAATCTGGGCCAGGTATTAAAGGCGTTTGCATTTGCATTATGGCTGATTTGGCCAACCTTTTGGGGGTTCGCAATCGGTATGTTCTTATGGGGGATTCAATCTGCGTTCTTTAACGTCGCATTCGAAGGGATGTTGTACGATGAATTGCGTGCCCGCCGTCACCACGATATTTATGCGCGTGTTTTGGGAACGCGTTATAATGTGTCTGCGGTTGCGGCGGCATTGTCTGCATTTGGATCGTTACTAATGTTTGTTGGATATGAATGGATAACATTGGCGTCATTGATTTCGATTGCGATTTCTATGATTTGTATAAACCGGATTCAGTTGCGCGCGCATTCACACAATCGCGCCCAACGTGTACGTAAAACGAACTTTATGAAACTGTTTCGTACGGGAACCCGCATTTGCGTTCAAACGCCGTGCATATTTTTGATGCTGATGTTAACACTGCTGGTCAGCAATATTTGTTATCTTGATGACTACCTTAGTCCGATTGGTGTTGAAATTGGCCTGCCGGTGGTTTATGTTGGATTGGTTCAGTTTTTTGCCCTTGGGTGCAGTGTTCTGGGGCAAACCTTTGCGCACCGTTTTAAATCTGTGCCGGATTGGGTTTTGTATTCTGCGATATGTATTGCGGGCGGGCTTTATATGGCTTTTTCTGTTTTTTATAATGTTGCGGGGCTGTGGGCGCTGGGGGCGGCATATGCATTGTTTGCAGCCATCTATATTTTGCTTTATTCGCGTTTCCAAGATTTCCTGCCATCCGGCTATCGTTCTGTAATTTTATCATTGTACAGTATCGGTGATAACGTGATTTATGTTGTTACGTGCCTGCTTATTGGCCTGGGTAGTACAATGGGCAGTTGGCGTTACAGTATATTCATCCTGGGCACGATAATAGTACTTATTGGAATGTGGGCTTTGTTGTTTATTAGAAACAGATGTGCCGCACAATACAACCCCAATATTCGTGTTCTTAAAACAACACGTCCCGCCGGTGATGATATTGTCTAAGGGACTATGTTCCTGTACATATTGCCGGATAAAAAATATACAATGCGGATATGAAACTAAATATCCGCACTTTTTTGTTAAAGTCCTTGCCTTACTTGATGTCTATTGCCGGCGGTATTATTTTGTACACGGGCGCCATTGACAATGCCCCAAATGCAAATATTCGGGATTTGGTTATAAATGTTTCTGCGTCCCTGCTGTCGATACCATTGGTATTCTTGCTGTATGATTACACAAATTCTCGTGTTGCGCGTCAAATGAAGAAGTCCGTCATCCACAGTATGACCGATAAACTGAACGATGTCCTGGTAAATACAATAATGATGTTGCGTGACGCGATGGGGGTGCGAAACAAATTAAGCCTGGAAAATTTGAACCGAATGTTGGTGTGGCGTGCGCCTGAAATTGCGCGCCGATTGAATATAACTCCACGCGTCCTGGATGCATTGCATTCGTGTCATAATGATTTGGATACACTGTTATTTCGGAACAGTCAGACCAACACCTTAACCCCAGACCAGGTTCAGATTTTATCGTCCATTGCGCGCGCAATGGCGCATTTGATAAACGAAACAAAATTTCATAAAAATCGGCACGTTTCTGCGAAATATGTTGAAAATATAATGGGACATATCTTGGATTGGTTGGACGCCGACAGTGTGGCCGCCCTGAACCTGGCACATCATTTGACGCCCCCAGAATCGATTCCAGGGCAGGGCGGCAAAAATAAAAAATAAGAATTTTTGTTATTTTTTCTTGATTTTTAATTTTAAATGTGTCAAAATTGCCCCCGTACCTTGGAAACAGAACTCCGTGTTCTCCCTTTCCAGGTCCGGTTTTGGGGACATAGCTCAGTTGGTAGAGCAAATGACTTTTAATCATTGGGTCCAGGGTTCGAGTCCCTGTGTCCCCACCAAAAATTCAACGACCGCTTGCCGGTCGTTTAATTTTTGTATGGGGCGCGGACGAGAACCCAA
>JAFVSL010000001.1 GCA_017503725.1 Alphaproteobacteria bacterium
AACGAAAACGATTACGTTTCATTCACGATTTCCAAAGGATGGAATCTTACGGTTAACGAATGGAAAACCGCGTTAAAGGAATGGAACAATTTAACGTCCGGAACACTTTACGGCAATAAGCCCGACGGAACCCGCGCAATCATTGATTCCAAGTAAAAAAACACAAAAGGCGATACGACATTATGACGATTAACGACGTTTTATTTTTCGATACTGAAACGACCGGTATTCCGGACCGCGCCGCCAAATGGGACGTTGACTTTATGCAATACCCGCACGTGGTGCAAATGGCGTGGATTCACGGTTGCAAGGTAGAAAACCACATTATCCGGCCGGATGGTTGGACCATCCCGGACGAAACCGTGGAAATCCACGGAATAACGAACGAATACGCGATGGAACACGGCGAACCGTTCGCCGCCGTCGTGGATATGTTCATATCGGATTGCCACGACGCCGGGTTGATATGTGGCCATAACATCCATTTCGATACCGGCATTGTCAAAGCAAACATCTTGCGCGAACTTGGCCGGGAATACTACGACGCAAACGACGTGGAAACGGCGTTGTATAAGGGCAAGCGAATTGACACGATGCGTTCGACAATGAAATGGGTTGATGCCCGCAACAGTTGGGGAAAACTGAAATTCCCGAATCTTGGCGAACTGTATGCCCGTTGTTTCCCGGGCGAAACGTTCCCGGCACACGATGCGTTGGAAGATACGAAAGCGGTTGCCCGTTGTTTGCCCGTATTGGTTGATATGGGTTTGTTGGAATTGAAAGTGAAAGAATACGCCGAACAGGCGACCGACCCGGGAACAACGGTTGTCCGAATCGCCGAAATTGCAAGCGACGCCGCCAAGATTGCGGCCGATGCGGCAAAGAAATTCGGCTCGGCCCGGGAAACGGCCGGAAACGGCCCTATTTTGGACGCAAAACAAAAAGATGATAAATTACCAATCCAACCGGCGAAAGCCCCGGAAATCGAAAATTTCACAAAAATAAGCGATGCGGCGGCCGAACTGTTGGACCAAAACGATTTCTAATTATGCCAAAGACGATTGAATTTCACAACACGCCCGGATTAACCCGGGAATACGTCAACAATTGGTTGGTTCACGCCCGCAAGGACAAAGCGGCCCCGGCGCAAATCGCCGTATTGGAAGATGTTTTGCAACTGATTGATGTTGCGTTGTCAGTTTTAGAACCCGGACCGGCGGCCCCGGAAAAAAAGAAACAATCCTAATTCAAAAAGCGATATGGAAAAAGAATTGCAAACCATCCCGACCGAAAAGGACTTTAATTTGTCCAAGGTCAAGTTGTTGCCGAAAGGCGGAATCCAAGCCGAATACCAAGTTACGCAAATCGTGGACGGCGAAACGTCATTGATTGACCGTAACGAAACGTGCAACCGTGACGTACACCCGGATTTGACCGGCTTGTTTGAAGATTTGCGCAACATCGTTGCCCGAACTTTCAACATTACGTCGTTCCTTTCCATGTTGGAATCCGACGAAATGAAATTGCCGGAATCGAAGAAGATGTTGGCCCGTTCCTTTGCCGATGAACTGATACAAAAAATTGAGGTTCGCGGCGTGGCGTGGTCCGGAACCGGCGACAAATCCGGCGTTGTCATTACCGCCGTGTACGAAACCGCGAACGGTTTGAAAACTTGCATCAATACCCCGCGCATTGTCCTTGCGACAATTTCGTTTGGGTTTGAGGAAGAATTGGAAACCATCGTGGAATCCATCAAAAAAGAGGTTTACGCGTATTTGTTCCGTGGGAAACAGGCCCAAATGTCGTTGTTCGGCGACAATGGCGCGGCTGATGATGAACCGGACCCGTTGGATAACCACGACGATATGCCCGCCGAATAATGGAACCGTTCTTGATTGATATCCGCGAACAATACGACCTTTGCAAAGCGCACGGAATCGAACCGTTGATTGACCGGCGTTTTACAATGGAAATCCGTTTGCGGGTTTCAATCCAACGGGAATTGTTCGGAACCGGCCACACCCCGGCGGAAAACGAACGGTTTTACCGGTTTTGTTGGGACCATTACCCGCACATTTGCGCGGAATGTATGCGGCCGTTGCGTCAATATTCGGCAACTTATGTATCGCACATAATGACGCGCGGGGCGCACCCGGAAACCGCACACGATTGCCGGAACGTTAACATTCTGTGTTTTTCACACCATTCCGTTTGGGAAAATGGAAATCGGAAGAATATGCGAATTTATCAACGTAATTTGCAAATAGTTGAAGAATTAAAAAAAGAGTATTCCGCTATTTGATATTAACAATAAGGTTTGTAAATTTGCATAGCAATATATTGTAAACATAAATGGAAAACGAAATTTGGAAAGAAATTCCCGGCTATGCGGGAAAATATGAGGTTAGTAATTTCGGACGTGTTAAAAGTCTTGCCCGTAAGGTTTTATCCCGTAATGGCGGATTAAAGCCGATTCCCGAACGCATATTGAAACAATGCGTAATTAATGATTATTGCAACGTTATTTTGTGCGCCGATGGAAAGACACACAAACACGGATTGGTTCATAGATTGGTTGCGACTGTATTTGTTCCCAATCCCGAAAACAAACCTTTTATTGACCATTTAGACGGAAATTCAACCAATAACAGGGCCGATAATTTGCGTTGGTGTTCTCAAAGGGAAAATTGCCGGAATCCTATAACAACAAACCGAAATTCGATTGCAAAGCAAGGGGCCAACAATCCGCAATTTGGGAAAAGAAACGAACAGGTACATAATTCGCGGAAAATCGCTTGTTTTACAAAAGACGGAATATTTGTGCAAGTCTTTCCATCAATTGCGGAAGCGGTACGACAAATTAACGTCTTACAAAGCGGAATAACGCGTTGTGCTATGGGTAAGATTAAAACATCCGGCGGTTATATTTGGCGGTATCTATGAAAGATTACAACGAATTGGTCCGGCGGTCAATCCGGAAAGACTTTGCCAAAGCGAATTTCAAACGGAATGGCCGCATACCAAAGACGCCGCACCCGAAACACACCCGGCGCGTTGTTGACTTGAACGAAACAAGCGGGTACGCCCGATTCCGGCGTTATATCGTCGGCCGGTTGGTCCGGATTGTCGAAAGCGGCTACAACGGCGGATATTGGGTTGAATTTGTCCGGGACGCGGACCGGGACGCCCTAAACGCGGCGGCCGGTTGGTCAAAGGACAAACGCCGGTTCCTGTTGGATGGCGTAAAGTTTGACGAATGAATTGATTTTTGTATATTTGCCATTGCGCGGATAGGATGAATTTGCAACCCATCCGAAAAGGTACGCCAATAGCCCGGCCGCGCATTTTCAATCTATTGGCAAAACTTAAATATTGGCAAATATGCAAAGTGAAATTTGGAAAGATGTACCCGGATTTCCGGGTTATCAAGTAAGCAACGCCGGGCGCGTCCGTTCATTGCCGCGAACAGTAAAACGCGGGAACCATACAATGAACATTTCCGGTTCAATCTTGCGGTTTGGTACAAGTATGGGTTATCCCTTTGTAAACTTGCGAAAAGACGGCAAAAGTGTTTCGGTAAAGGTTCATAAATTGGTCGCATTGGTATTCGTTGAGAATCCGCAACAAAGGCCGGAAATTGACCATATCAATACGGACCGAAAGGATAACAGGCCGGAAAATTTACGTTGGGTTAATCGGCACGAAAACAATATGAACCCGATAACCCGTGAAAGAATGTCGAACGTTAAAAAACGAATAAAATGAACTTTGTTGTACTGAAAGGAAATGTTGGGCAAGACCCAAAGATTACCAATTTCCAAGATGGCGGAAAGGTCGCACAATTCACGTTGGCCACGACCGAACGCGGGTATGAAACCCGGGACGGCCGGAAGATTGAACCGCAAACAACTTGGCACAATATCGTTGTCAAGCGCACCGGCCTTGCGGGCGTATGCGAACAATTCGTGAAAAAGGGAACCCCGCTTTTGATTGTGGGAAAGATTCAAACCCGCCAATACCAAGATAACGCCGGACAAACCCGGTACGTTACCGAAATCGTCGTGGAAGAAATGGAATTGTTGGGCGCGAAGAAACCCGAACAGGCCCCGGCCCCGGAACCCGAATACAGGCCGACCGGCGATTACCGGCCGATGGGCGCGGACGATGATTTGCCCGCCGGATTCTAAACCGAACGATTATGCAAATTGACCGCAAAGATTACAACCCGGACCAACACGACGTTTTCAAGGCGTTGTCGGTCAAACAACCATACGCGGATTTGTTAACGCGTGTTGTGTTCCGGGATGAATCCGGCGAATACCACGCCGCAAAAACAATTGAGGTCCGCACCCGGAACACCAATTACCGGGGCGACCTGTTGGTTTGTTCGTCGGCCAAACCCGTGGACCCGTGGGGCCGATACCCGGCGGGCGTCACTTGCGGTTTCGTTGAACTGTACGACGTTAAACCAATCGAAGATTTCACGCCGGAAGATTGGGCCGCAACGTGTATTCCCGAACAGAACAGGCCGCGCAAGGGTTACGGATGGATGATGCGCAACCCGCGCCGCGTCGTGGAAATGCCTATTAAGGGCCAATTGGGCGTTTACAACCTTATCGTGCCGAAAGGCGACATTACAGAATATCCCCGGGCAATGGCCTTGGATTCCGACGGATGGGATATTGTGCAACAACGTGTTAAACCGAAAAGAAAATGACAATCAAGACCATTTTATTGCCTGTTGAAAAGGCGGCATTTGTCCAAAAGAACGCGGCCGAATATGGTTGCAATTTGGTTGAACTTGCCGTTGCCGGTAACAATTCGGCCAAAGTGACCGTTACCGGCGAAGATGATAACGTAAAAAAATTGTTTGACGAAATCGGGGAATGATGGAACACAAAGATTATTGGAAACAGAAATTAACGCCGTTCGATGCTGAATTGGCGATAATGGTTGAATCCGTGACCGGGAAACCGTGCGAATTGAAGAATGGCGGCGACAATTTCTTTTTCGAAGCGGATTACGGGAACCACGCCAACGAACCGGATTATATCTTGGCCATTTGGGATGCAATAGAGGGCCGGACCGGAAAACGCCTTTTGGAAATCAAAGACGAACCCGAACGCCACGCCCTGTTTGTCCGTGTCAAGTTTTCCGATACCCAATACCCGGGAATCATCCGGGCAACGCGTGACCAATCCCCGCAAGAAACGTTCGGGAAAATCTATTGTCACAAATTGGTCGAAATTCGGGCAATACAGGTTGAACGGGACAACGCCGAATCCGTATTGCAATTTGTAGGAAACGGCGAATGGGAAATTGAACGCCGCCCGGGCGGAAAAGCAATGTTCCATTTCCGCAATGCGGCCGGTTCCGTTTATGCACACGCGCCGGAACATTCATACATCGTTTATGTTGCGCCGGAACGGTTCGAAATCGTGGATAAAGAAACGTTCGAAAAGGAATACGAATTACGATGACGGAAAAGTTTATAAAACGACATTGCGAAAAATGTGAATTTCGGTTATGGTCCCCGGGTGCAACTTGGTTGCCGGAACAATGCGGAATGATAACGGAAGATGGCGACGGAATTGTTTATGGGACATTGGAAAAAATGAACATTTCGGAATGTCGAAAAGGTTTTAAGAAATGAACGCAATTGTAATGACGGAAGAATATTGGGCCAATTCGATGTTTTCGATTGCCCGATATTATGGCAAAATTTCGGTTGATAATCACGAATACGTCGTTGTTGACAAACGCGGCCACGACATTTTCGAATGTTCCATTGAAGCGGAAAAGGCGGGCCGGGAAAAAGCGATTGAACCCGGGAAACCGTGCGATTTGTGCCGGGTTGATTTCGTGCCGATTTACCGGAAATTGGGACGGGAACAATTCTTGTTGTTGCCAACATTCGGTATCGTTATTGATGATGGCGGCGTTTGGTTTACCGTCGCATTTGCCTTTTATGGCGTATCGTTTCGCGTGTACAGGTTCCCGGGCAATTGACACCCGGGAATCGTTATGTTTTGAAAATTAACTAACTTTGCAAAAACTGAATCGTTATGCCAACCAAAACAGAACAGACCGAACCAAAGAAAAAGGGACGGAAACCAAAATGGACCGATGCCAAGGTGGAAATAATGTGCAAGGCCATTGCCGCCGGTAAATCGTACAAAGATGCGTTTACGGCCACCCGTGTTTCCAAGGCGACGTTTTACGCCCATTTGGCCAACGATTCGGACTTTTCGGACCGTGTAAAAAGGGCGGAACAGGAATACCAAGAATGGTACGATTCCCAATTGGTCGTTGACTGTAAACGTTCGTTGTTGGAA